>JBFJUJ010000086.1:0-10472 GCA_041624755.1 Woeseia sp.
AGCTGGCCATCCAGCATCGTCGCCCAGGCGTCCTCGTCTTCGTAGGTCTCGTGCTTGAGCTGCGTGATCTGCTGCTCCCAGTTGTCGATGGCAGCGATCGCCGCCGCGCCGGGATCGGTGAGGCGCGGATCGTCGTGATTCGTCATCAGCTCGTCGATCTGCGCGCGGGCCTTCCTCGCCGCGTCGAGGCCGGCGAGTACGTCGTTCATCGTGTCCTTGACGCGCGCGAGTGTCTCTGCCCAGTCGCGCAACTCGTCCGCGGTGGCGAACGAGCGCGGGTCCTTCAGGACTTCGAACGTGACCTCGTCCGAGGCGCCGCCCGCCGTGACCCGGGCCGTGTAGCGGCCGGGCGCAACGCTCGGCCCGTCGTAGCCGCCGTGGACCATGACCTTGTCGATGCAGCGGATGTCCTCGCTCTTCATGTTCCACTGCCAGCGGTTCAGGCCCTGCTCCACCTCCGGGTACTCGAGCTCGATCGGCCGGCGGGGGTCCTCGTTGCCGAGTTCGCAGCGCTCCTGCTCGCCTTCCTTGCTCGACATCCGCCGGATTACCGCCCCGCTGCCGTCGAGGATCTCGATCACCAGTTCCGCATCGTCGTCGAGCTCGTCTTTCAAGTAGTAGTAAAGCGGCAGGTCCGCGCCAGGGTTCTCGCCCTCGAAATCGCCGGCCTCGCCGCCGGCCTTGCCTAGCTGCCAGGGCGGCGGCGCATACAGGTGCACGGCCTTCGCCGCCAGCTCGTCTCGCGCCTGGCGCAGCAGCCACACGTCGTCCAGCACCCAGAACGCCCTGCCCTGCGTCGCCACCGCGAGGCTGTCCCGCCGCGCCCGCAGGTCCGTGACCGGCACCGCGGGGAGGTTCAGGTCCAGCGACTGCCACTCGCCGCCATCGTCGTACGAGACGAACATGCCCTTCTCGGTGCCGGCGTAGAGCAACCCCCGGACCACCGGGTCCTCGCGCACGGCTCGAACGAATGACCCGTCCGGGATGTTGCCGTCGATGCGTCGCCAGCTCCGGCCATGGTTCGTCGTCTTGTAGATGTAGGGACTGAAGTCGTTCAGCTTGTAGCCCGTCACCGCGAGGTAGGCGGTGCCCTCGGCGTGCGGCGACAGCTCGATCGCGTTGATCATCGCCTCGCCGCGGTGCGGCGGCGAGATGTCCTGCCAGTTCGCCCCGCCGTCGCGCGTGATGTGCAGCAGGCCGTCGTCCGCGCCGACCCAGATCGTGCCCTGCTCATTGTCGCTTTCGACGATGTAGAAGATCGTGTGGTAGAACTCGGCGCCGACGTTCTCGGGCGTCAGCGGGCCGCCGTTCCTGCCCATGTGCTCCGGGTTGTTGCGCGTCAGGTCCGGGCTCACCTCTTCCCAGGTCAGGCCGCGATCCGCGCTTTTCAGCAGCATCTGCGTGCCGTAGTAGATCGTGTCGCGGTCGTGCGGGCTCGTGATTACCGGCGGGTTCCAGTTTGCGCGGTATTTGAGGTCCTTCGAGTCCATGCCGTACACCATCTCCGGGTACGGGATGATCGAGCGGACTTTCTTCGTCTCGTGGTCGTATTCCGTCAGCGTACCGTTGATCGTCGTCGCGTAGACCAGCCGCGGGTCGTCCGGGTCGAAGGCGATGTGCGCGCTCTCGCCGCCGCCGACGGCGTGGTAGTCGTCCTCGCCGATGCCGCCGTCCCAGGCGTAGCTCGCGATCGACACGGTCGAGTTGTCCTGCTGGCCGGCGTAGAGACGATAGGGATCCTGGTTGTCGGTGATCAGCCGGTAGAACTGCGCCGTCGGCTGGTTGAGGATCGACGACCAGGTCTCGCCGCCGTCGAAGGTCACGGTCGCGCCGCCGTCGTTCGCGTTGATCATGTTCAGGCTGTTCGCCGGGTTGATCCAGTGATCGTGGTGATCGCCGTGCGGCGTGTCGACCTTCTCCCAGTCCACGCCGCCGTCCGTCGACTTGTAGAGTCCCGTGTTCAGCACCCACACGGTGTCCGGATCCGACGGGTCGGCGGCGAGATGGATGTAATACCACGCGCGCGACCACAGGACGCGGTGGCCGTTCTGAAGTTCCCAGGTCTCGCCGTAATCGTCGCTGCGCCACAGTCCGCCCTTGCCGGGCTCCGCCTCGATGATCGCGTACACGCGAGACGGGTCCGCCGCCGGCACGTCGATGCCCGCCTTGCCGATCAGTCCCGGCAGGCCGCCTTCGAGTTTCTCCCAGGTGTCGCCCGCGTCGGTCGACTTGTAGATGCCGCCGCCCGGCCCGCCGGACTTGATGAACCAGGGCTTGCGGCCGTGGTGCCACATGGCGGCGTACAGGATCCTCGGGTTCGTCGGGTCCATCGTGACGTCGGTCGCGCCGGTATCGGCGTTGACCTTCAGCACCTGCTCCCAGGTCTTGCCGCCGTCTTTCGTGCGATAGACGCCGCGCTCCGGGTTCGGCGCCCAGATCGCGCCCTGCACCGCGACCCAGGCGAGGTCCGGATTCGTCGGGTGTATCTCGATCTTGGCGATCTGTCCCGCCTTCGGCAGGCCCATGAACGCGAAGGTCTTGCCGGCGTCCGTGGATTTCCACAGGCCTTCGCCCTGCGACGTCGTCACGCCCCGTATCGGCGCCTCGCCGGTGCCGACGTATATGACGTTCGGGTCCGACGGCGCCACGGCGACCGCGCCGATGGTGCCGACCGGGATCTGTTCGTCGGAGATGTTCTCCCAGGTGATGCCCGCGTTCACGGTCTTCCAGACGCCGCCGCCGGTCGCGCCCATGTAATAGAGCTGGTCGTTGCCGGGCACGCCCGTCACGGCGGTGACGCGGCCGCCCCGCCACGGGCCGATGAGACGGTATTCCAGGCCGTCGACCAGTGACTGCTCGACGGCGCTCGCGGGCATCGCGACGAAAGGTATGGCGGCAGTTGCCAGCAGGCCGCAGGCGACCTGGCGCAGTTTGCGGTACATGGAATCCCCCCCCGGGTGTGTTGCCGTTCCGCGGCGCGAACAAGGTAACGCCGGGCGCGGGGTGACACAAGCGGAGCGGTTGCCGCCAGGCACGGCGCTCGCGCCGGCCGGCGAGCGCCGCGGTCGTGGATCGATCAGGCCCCGGGAAAGCCGGCGATGCGGCTCTCGAGGTTCGCGAGGCAGCCCAGCCAGCCCTCGTTGTGCTTCCCGGCGCTGTCGGCGTCCGGCAGTCCTTCGTGCACGATATGGAGCTCGGTGCCGCCGTCCTTCGCCGAGAACAGCACGGTCACCTGCGACACGACGTTTTCGTTGCCCTCCCAGGCCCAGCTCATTGCGAGCCGGCGCTCGGGCTGCACATCCTCGAACCTGCCGCGTACCGTGTGCACACTGCCGTCGTCGTCGTGCATGCAGATGCGGTAGCCGCCGCCCTTTGTCGGTTCGAGCTCGGTGACTTCGGCGCGCATGGATCCCGGCGCGAACCAGCGGGCCAGCAGGGCGGCGTCGGTCCAGGCGCGCCAGACGTCGGCGACGCTGGCGTCGATGCGGCGGGTGATCGTGAGCGGTGCGGCGGCGACTGCGGTGTTCATGACTTTCTCCTTTGGATGTCCTTGATGACGACTTCGAGTTCATCGAGCCGTTCGTTCCAGAAGCGTTCGTAATCGCTGATCCAGGTGGCGAGAGGCCGCAGCCGGTCGGGCCGCAGCTTGCACTCGATCTGGCGGCCGTGGCGCCGCTTCGCGATCAGCCCGGCCTGGTCGAGGACCTGGACATGCTTCGACACGGCGGCGAACGACAGGTCGAACGGTTCCGCCAGTTCGCCGACGGTCTTCGGGCCGGCGGACAGGCTGCCGACGATGGCGCGCCGGGTCGGATCGGCCAGCGCGGAAAACAGGGTATCGAGGGATTGTTCAACCATGTAGTTGAATATAGGACTCCGGCAGGAAATAGTCAACTTTCTGGTTGAATATTTTTGCGCCCGGCACGGACTTACTGCTGTGCCGGAAACGGCTACGATAGCGCGATGAAGCGCACGCTCGCCGCCCTGCTGACACTCGTTGCCATCGTCCTCTACGGCTGGATCGGCGGCGAGCATCCACCGCCTTCGGCGGACCCGGCATTCCGCCCGGCAGCCGCCGAGTACGACAGTCGTCTCCAGGACGGCCGGCAGGCGCGCGGCAGCGGCACGGTCGTGCGCATCCTGCCTGATGACAACGACGGCAGCCGCCACCAGCGATTCATCCTGGAGCTGGCATCGGGCCGGACCCTGCTCGTCGCCCACAATATCGACCTCGCGCCGCGCATTGCGTCGCTGCGCACGGGAGACACGGTCGAGTTCTACGGCGTGTTCGAAACCAACGACCGGGGTGGCGTCATCCACTGGACGCATCACGACCCGCAGGGGCGACACGAAGGAGGCTGGTTGTTGCACGAAGGGCGGCGCTACGAGTGACGCCGTGGCGGCGATCGGTCGCGACGGCGCGGAACCGGCCTGCGCACGAACGAGGTAAACTAGCGGGCGGCGCCGCTGTCGTTCGACAGCAATGGGGCAACGAGCACATGCAGGCTGTCTATTTCACGGTTGTTGCGATCGCGCTTTACCTCGCGGCGGACTGGCTCCTCGATCGCATCGAGATCGCCGCCGGACGTCGCTTCGAGTATCGCACGCTGCTGTTCTTCGCCATCCTGGCGACACTCGCAGCCGTTACCTTCGCCCTGATCCGCCACTATACGGGTAATTCCTGATACCGCCGTAACGGTGCCTTCGCTAGCTTCCGATGGTGTCCGGAACTCCGTTCGGAGTATCGGCTGGTGGAGTCATACGAATGGCACACGACAAGAAACCGGCGACCGACAACCCGCCTGACCCGGGCGCCGAAGAACCGCTGCCGCTGATGCAGCGCTTTCTCGACAATCCGTTCCTGCTGCTTGCGCTCGGCATAGCCGTACCGACGATCTTCTACATCGTCTGGGGCATCATCGAGATCACGCAGATACCGATCGCCGAATAAGGGAGAGCGGACATGGCGATAACCCCACCGAGCGAACGAGTCTGGTGGAAAGAGCGCATCGCCCGCGTGGAGCTTGCCTGGATCATCATCGCCTTCCTGTGGGGGCTGACGATGTTCTTCATGATGATCTACTGGCACGGGGCGGGCGAGCAGAACCTGTCCAGCGAGGCCTACCGCATCAAGCCCGAGCAGTTCTCGCGTCACGCACAGGCGATGATCGACGAATACACGGTGCGCCAGGAAGGCGCCTACCCGGTCGTGCGTCCGCCGCCGGGCAGCGACGTCTACCTGATCGCGCGACTGTGGCAATGGTGGCCCATCCTGGAACTCGAGAAAGACCAGAGCTATCGCCTGCACCTGTCGTCGATGGACTGGCAGCACGGCTTCTCGCTGCAGCCCGTCAACATCAACGTCCAGGTGCATCCCGGCTACGAGATGGTCATCACGCTGAAACCTGACCAGGCCGGCGAGTTCGGCGTGGTCTGCAACGAGTTCTGCGGCATCGGGCACCACACGATGGTCGGCAAGCTCTACGTCGTCGACGACGGGGGGACCTGACATGGCCACCGCTGCGCATTTCCGCACCTGCCCGACCACCGGCCTCCGCGTCGAACGCTCGGCGGAGCAGCTGATCAAGGTCAATGCCGTCGTCGCGGTCGTGTTCCTCGCGATCGGCGGGCTGTTCGGCCTGCTCGTCGCGCTGACACGCTGGCCGGCCGTGCACTTCCTGCCGGCCGACTGGTTCTACCTCGCGCTGACCGCGCACGGCCTCGACGTGCTCCTCGTCTGGATCATCTTCTTCGAGATGGCGGTGCTGTACTTCGCGTCGGCCGTGCTGCTCAATTCCCGCCTGGCGGTGCCGTGGCTCGCGTGGACCGGCTTCGCCCTGATGGTCGTCGGCGCCGTCACGGTCAACGTCGCGGTACTGCAGGGCCAGTCGAGCGTGATGTTCACGTCCTACGTGCCGATGATGGCCTCGCAGTCCTTCTACCTCGGGCTGATCCTGTTCGCCGTCGGCGCGCTGTGCGGCTGCATCGTGTTCTTCGCGACGCTGGTCGTCGCGCGCCAGGAGCACACCTACGAAGGGTCGATACCGCTCGTCACCTTCGGCGCACTGACGGCGGCGATCATCGCGGTGTTCACGATCGCCTCCGGCGCCATCATCCTGATACCGACGTGGCTGTGGTCGCTCGGCTTCATCAGCTATATCGATCCGCTCGTCTACAAGACCATCTGGTGGGGAATGGGCCATTCCTCGCAGCAGATCAACGTCTCGGCGCACGTCGCCGTCTGGTACGCGATCGCCGCGATGGTGTTCGGCGCCAGGCCGCTGTCCGAGAAGGTCAGCCGCATGGCGTTCCTGATGTACATCCTGTTCCTGCAGCTCGCCAGCGCGCATCACATGCTCGTGGAACCGGGCTTCAGCGCCGAGTGGAAGATCTTCAATACCAGCTACGCGATGTACCTCGCGGTGCTCGGCAGCATGGTGCACGGCATGACGGTACCCGGCTCGATCGAGGCGGCGCAGCGCCGACGCGGCTTCACGAAGGGCATGTTCGAATGGCTGCGCAAGGCGCCCTGGAGCAACCCGGCCTTCGCGGGCATGTTCATGTCGCTGGTGTTCTTCGGTTTCATCGGCGGCATCTCCGGCGTGGTCATGGGCACCGAGCAGATCAACCTGATCATGCACAACACGCTGTACGTGCCGGGCCATTTCCACGGCACCGTCGTCGCGGGCACGACGCTCGCGTTCATGGCGATCACCTACCTGCTGGTGCCGCTGATCTTCCGCCGCGAATTGATGATGAGGAAGCTCGCGCAGTGGCAGCCTTACGTGTTCGGTATCGGCGCGGCGGGCATTTCGCTGTTCATGATGGGTGCGGGGACGCTGGGCGTCTCGCGGCGTCACTGGGACATGACCTTCGCCGACGCCGCGCTGCCCTTCGACTACCCGGCCGCCGCGTTCATGATGATGGGGTTGAACGGCCTGTTCGCCGTGCTGGCCGCGCTCGGCGGCATCATGTTCATCGTCGTCGTCGTCGGCTCGGTGTTCTTCGGCCGCAAGCTCGCCGACGACGAGAAGCCGTCCTACCCCGAGGTCCCGCCGTCCGGCGGCACCGTGGCAGAGTACGGCAGTGAGGAATCTCTGCGCATCCCCGGGACGACGCTGCTGGTCGCCATCTTCTTCATCGCGTTCGTGCTGTATTATTTCGTCAACTGGAAATACCTGTCGGAGGTCTGGCCTCTGAGCTAGCCCGCCTCACGACGATGCGCGAACATGCCCTGCAGGTCCTGGTGACGCTCGCGGCGCTGCAGCTGGCAACGGCTGCCGGCGCCGCCGTCGGCGATGACAGGAACCGTGACGAACTCGATACCGATGACCCGGCAGCCGCGCTGGCGGTGAGCCAGGCGGCGCTAGGCAACGAGCTTCCGGCGCTGACCCTGACGCACAGCGACGGGGAGCCCTTCCCGCTGGCCCGGCTGCGCGGCAGGCCTGCCGTCGTGAGCCTGATCTACACGAGCTGCCATCACGTCTGCCCCGTGATCACGCGTCACCTGGCAAGCGCGGTCGAGATCGGCCGCGAGGCGCTCGGCGAAGACGCGTTCGGCGTGGTGACGATCGGCTTCGACTGGCGGGTCGACACGCCGGACCGGATGCGCATGTTCGCTGCAACGAACGGGATCAACGAGCCGGGATGGTATTTCCTGAGCGGCGACGAGGAGAGCATCACGACGCTGAGCAATGCGCTGGGCTTTCGCTTTTCGCCGAGCAGCAAGGGCTTCGACCACCTGTCGCAGACCACGGTCGTCGACCGCGACGGGCGTGTCTATCGCCAGGTCTACGGGGCCGCGATCGAGCCGCCGGCGCTGGTCGAGCCGTTGAAGGAGCTGGTCTTCGATACGCCGTCCGACGCCGGCCCCATCGAGCACTGGGTCGACACCTTCCGGCTGTTCTGTACCGTGTTCGACCCGCGGCTGGGTCGCTACCGCTTCGACTACTCGATCCTGATGACGGCAATCACGGGGCTCCTTTGCCTCGGTGCGGTCGGCATCTTCATCGTTCGCGAGTGGCGGCGACCACGATGAGGCCGCAGCCTGACGCCACGACGGATGCGTGGCGGCTGCCCCGATGGCTCGCCTGAAGCGCCTGCTCGGCGCCCTGTTCGCGCGCATCGAACTCCCGCTGGCGGCCGTGTTCGGTGCACGGAACCAGCCGTTCGCGAACCTGGGCGCGCTCGGCTGGTATTTCTTCTGGATCGCAGCCGGCAGCGGTATCTACCTCTACATCTTTTTCGATACCGGCATTACCAATGCCTGGCAATCGGTCGAGTACATGACGCACGAGCAGTGGTACGCGGCCGGCATCATGCGCAGCCTGCACCGTTACTCCTCGGACGCGCTGGTAGTCGTCGTCGCGCTGCACCTGCTGCGCGAATTCGCGCTGGACCGGCTGCGCGGCAAGCGCTTCTTCGCCTGGCTGACCGGCGTGCCGCTGCTCTGGTTCATCTACATCTGCGGCATCAGCGGCTACTGGCTGGTCTGGGACGAGCTGGCGCAGTACATCGCAATCGCCACGGCGGAGTGGCTGGATACCCTGCCGATCTTCGGTGAGCCGATCGCCAACAATTTCCTGAACAGCGAGACGCTCGGCGACCGCTTCTTCACGCTGATGGTGTTCATCCACATCTTCGTGCCGCTGTTCATGCTGCTGCTGATGTGGGTGCACGTGCAGCGCCACGCCCAGGCGCGCTTGAATCCGCCGCGCCCGCTCGCCGTCGGCACGGCCGTCATGCTCGTCGCGCTGTCGCTGGCCTATCCCGCGGTGAGCCAGGCGCCCGCCGACCTCGACGTCGTGCCGGCGACCGTCGGCTTCGACTGGTTCTACCTGCTCGCCTATCCGCTGCTGGAGGTGATGCCGGGCGGGCAGCTCTGGCTGCTGGTCGCCGGGGGCACGCTGCTGCTCGCCCTCCTGCCGTGGACCCCGCCGCAGAAGGCCGTGCCGGTCGCCGCCGTCGACCTCGACAACTGCAACGGCTGCGAACGCTGCGCGGACGACTGCCCGTTCAGCGCGATCGAGATGGCACCGCGCAGCGACGGCATGCCGTTCGAGCGCGAGGCCGTCGTCAGCGCGGACAACTGCGTGAGCTGCGGTATCTGCGCCGGAGCCTGCCCGACCGCGACGCCTTTCCGGCGCGCCGGGCCGCTCGTCCCCGGTATCGAGCTACCGGACCAGGGTATCGCCGGCCTGCGCCAGCGGGTGATCTCCGCGGCCGCGGAGCTCGACGGCGACCGGCGCGTACTGGTGTTCGCCTGCGATCACGGCGGCGGCGAGGCACTCGACCGGGACGGCGTGCGCGTGCTCGAGATGCCCTGCATCGGCATGCTGCCGCCGCCGTTCATCGATTTCGTGCTGTCCCGCCGGCTGGCCGACGGCGTCATGCTCGCCGGCTGCGCCGAGGGCGACTGTTACTTCCGGCTGGGCGACGAGTGGACACGGCAGCGGGTCGCCGGGCAGCGGGACCCCTATCTGCGCGAGCGCGTGCCGCGCGAGCGCCTGCTCCTGAGCTGGCTGCGGCCGGAACGCCGCGAGGAGCGGCAACGCCAGCTCGCGGCTTTCGCTGCGTCGCTGCCCGCGGGCGGGGACGACCGATGAAACGCGGCTACAGCCTGCTGCTGCAGGCGATCGCCTACACGGCCTTCGCGGCGCCTATCGGCTACTTCTCGCTGTCGCCCGCCTACCGCTACGCGTCGCCCGACCGCGCCGCCGTCAAGCTCTCGCTGAGCCATGCGACGCAGCGGGTAAAGCCCTGCAAGGTGCTTTCGCCGGAGGACATCGCCCGGCTCGCGCCCAACATGCGCCGCGAGCTGCAGTGCGAGCGCGAGCGCCTGCCGCTCGCAATGGAACTCGACGTCGACGGCGAGACCGTGATGCGCATCCACGAACCGCCCTCCGGGCTCTGGCGCGACGGCCCGGCCCTCGTATACCGGCGCTTCGAGCTTCCGCCCGGCCGGCACCGGCTCGCGGTGCGCCTGCGCGACAGCGCGCGCCAGGCTGGCTGGGACTACAGCGACGACGTCGACGTCCGGCTCGAGCCCGGGCGATACTTCACCATCACCTTCCGCCCGGCGACCGGGGAGTTCGTGTTCCGATGAGCCTGTTGAGCTGGCGAGACGAATTCAGCGTCGGCGTGCCGGCGGTCGATCACGAGCATCGCGAGGTGATCGACACGATCAACCGGCTGAACGAAGCCGCACGCGCCGGTGCCGGTCACGAGGAAGTCGTAGCGGCGCTCGGCGAGATCTATGCGCGGATCGCGGCGCACTTCGCGCTGGAAGAGCGCATTATGCGCCGCGCACGGTACGACGCGTACGCGGAACACAAGGCCGAGCACGAGGCGCTGCTCGACGCGCTCCGCGACATCATGGACCGGGTCGAGGACGACGGCCGCTACGACGAAGCGGGGCTGGGCCGGGAACTCGACGCCTGGTTCAGCGTGCACTTCAGGACGCAGGACGCGAG
>JBFJUJ010000087.1:0-10441 GCA_041624755.1 Woeseia sp.
GCCGGCGTGCCCGACTGGGTATACCTGTTGCGGGACCCGGGCACCGGGGAGAACCTGTCGCTGACCGCGGTCGACAACGCCACCGGCGGCGCGGCGAGCGCGGCCCATAGCTGCATTGCTGGCGGAGAGCTGGTGCCCGGCACGGACGTCGTCTCCGTCAAGCGGGTCGCTGGCGGCGCGAGCGCGGCGACATCGGCGGGCCAGGTCTACCTGCGGACGAACGGCACCGTCGGCCTGCTCTACCGCGATCCGATGGGGCCGCCGGCGATACCGGTGCCCGCACCGTTCTCCGAGTGGGAATACCGGCCGCGCATCTACTACGTGCGGAACTACGCCGATTCGCCGGGCGACGGCATCCCGACGCTGTGCCGGAAGTTCCTCGCCGCGCCCGCGTCCATGACCACCGAGTGCCTCGCGGTCGGCATCGAGAACCTGCAGATCGAATACGGCATCGATACCACCGGCAACGGCGATGCCAACGTATTCCTGCCTGCACCGACGCTCGCACAGCTGCAGGCCGCTGTCGCCGTGCGCATATTCCTGCTCGCCCGGACCTCGGATCCGGACGTGCAGTACGAGAACGACAAGACTTATTTCCTCAGCAACGCGCCGGCGTACTCGCCGAACGACAACTTCCATCGCCGCGTCTTCTCGATGACGGTCGGATTGAAGAACCTGCGCAGCCTGCACCAGATGGGTACCTGACATGAAGGCAATCAACGGTAATTTTCGCAATCGGCAGCAAGGTGCGATCCTCGTCATCGCCCTGATCATGCTCGTCGCCATCAGCCTGCTGACGATATCGTCGATGAGCGCCAGCAAGATCGGGCTGCACATGTCGCAGAACGAGGAGTCGCGCGTGGTCGCCGAGCAGAGCGCCCAGGCCATGGCCGACTTCATCGTTTCCGACCCGTCGACGACGCCGGTCATCGGTGGTCCCGGCTTCACCATCTGCACCGCCGGCGAGGCAGGCTGTACGAGCAATGCGCTGCCGGTCGCCAACCCGGTGCTGGCGGCCGCCGTCGCCGCGGACCACATATCGGCAAGGGTACAGCGCCTGGCTCCCGCTTTCCGGCCGCCGCCGCGCATCGTCGGCTCGAGTATCGACAAGTTCACGAGCGCAACCTTCAGCGTGACCTCGACCTATGACCGCAGCGACGAGGCACTGGGTCGCCAGCAGATCGTCGAGGGCGTATCGGTCCTCGTCCCACTTTTCTAATTCAATTGACTTCGATAGAGATGACCATGTTAACGACTGTCCGCCGCAAAGGCCGCCACCTCGGGCTGGCGACCGCCATCACGCTCCTCGCAATGATCGCGGGCGGAGTTCATGCCGACGACACGGACGTCTACCTGAACCCGGGCGCGGGGCTGCCGCCGGGCAGCGAGCCGATGGTGATGTTCTCGCTGGACTACCGGCCGAACCTCGGGTCGACGGCCTGTAACGGCAACGAGTGCGACAAACTGATCGCCGAGGGATACCTGCCGGCTTCCGGCCCCCATACCTATTTCGACGTGCTCCGAGCAGCGCTCAAGAAGGTGTTCGATCCCCTGACCGGCGTGCGCGTCGGGCTGATGCTGAGTCACAACAACAACAACAGCTGTGCCGGCTTCGGCCGAACGAAATGCAGCAACGGCGGCTATATTGCCATGGGCTTCGAACCTTTCGAAATCGGCGACACCAACGGCGCCAAGGCGAAGTTTCATTCGATTCTCGACGCGATGCCGGTGCCGCAGGGCAATTTGAGCCATCCCTACCAGGGCAAGGAGCTGTTCTTCGAGTTCTTCCGCTACCTGACCGGCCAGGGTGTCTACAACGCCCATAACGGCTGGCTGGATTACGGCACCAACAACCAGGACAACCTCGACTTCGACAACCCTGGCGCCGCATGGGACAGCACCATCGAGAAGGGCGCGGTAACCAAGCCGTACTACGAGAGCCCGCTCGAGACCGCCGGGGCCTGCTCGAAGATCTTCACGGTCAACACGATGTTCTTCGTGTCGAACCAGGACGCCGATTCCGACGACGCAATCGCGGACGAGATTTCCGACGGCGGCTTCGGTGCACCACAGGACGACTTCCCGGACGTGATCCGCTACCTGCACGATGCAGATCTCGCGAACGGCAATTACGGCTCCGTGAGCAACCTCGACGACAAGCAGAACGTCACGTCCTACTTCATCGTCGACCCGAGCAAGATCAACACGACGACACGGCAGTACGCGCACTCGGGCGGCACCGGCTCGCCGCTGCCGCTCAGCGGCGACCCGGACGAGCTGGTCGCGACGCTGCAGGAGATCTTCAAGCAGATCCTGTCCGTCAGCACGACGTTCGTCGCCGCGTCCGTGCCGGTCAACGTCTTCAACCGTGCCGAGATCACCGACAACGTCTACATCGCGCTGTTCCAGGTCGACAAGGACCGGCGCCCGTACTGGGTCGGCAACGTCAAGAAACTGAGGCTCATGGGCGCGAACAGCTCGACGTCGACGGCATCACTGGTCGATGCCAACGGCGTCGACGCCATCGCCGGTGACGGCCGCATCAAGTTCGGCGCCCTCACGTACTGGACGAATCCCGGCGACCTGCCCGCGGCCGACACCGATGCGGGCGAGGTCAACGGCGCCGACGGCCGTACGGTCGCGCGGGGCGGTGCCGGACAACAGATCCCCGGCTTCGTCTCCGGCTCGCCGGGGCTCGCGAACGGGCTCGGCGGCCGCACGATCTATTACGACAAGACGCCGTCGTCTCTCGCCGACTTCAATGCCGACCCGCTTGTTGCGAGCGACCTGCTCGCCGACTTCGGGACGGCCGACCTGACCGAGGCGGCGGAGCTGATTGCCTATGCCCGCGGCGTGGACATCGACGACCTCGACGTCGACGGCGCCACCAACGATCCGCGCGACTGGCTGTTCGGCGACCCGCTTCATTCGCGCCCGCTGCCGCTCAACTATGGCTCGAGGGGCGGCTACGGCCTCGGCAATCCCGCGATCTACGTCGCGGTCGCCTCGAACGACGGCATGCTGCGCATGTTCCGCAATACGTACAGCGGCGGCGGCGAGAGCGGCCAGGAAGTGTGGGCGTTCATGCCGAGGACCTCGATGCCCGCGCAGAAAATCCTGCGCGACAACGCGACCGGCGTGCCGCATCCCTACACCTTCGACGGCTCCCCGGTGGCGTACATCGAGGACAACAACCAGAACGGCACCATCGAGGCCGGCGAATCGGTCTACCTTTACGTCGGCCTACGGCGCGGAGGCAAGGCGTACTACGCGCTCGACGTCTCCGACCCGGAGAACCCGCGCCTGATGTGGACGATCAAGAAGGGCGGCGCCTTCGCGGAGCTCGGCTATACCTTCTCGAACCCGCGTGTCGGGCTCGTCAATACCGGCGGCGGTCCCCGCCCGGTCGTGATGTTCGGCGGCGGCTATGACATGAACAAGGACTCGCGCGGGTCCGTCGGCACCGACGACAGCGAGGGCAACGCCATCTACGTCGTCGACGCACGTACCGGCGCGCTGATCTGGAAAGCCCGCCGGGGCAGCGGCGGCGCGAGCAGCGCGGTCTTCGAACACCCTGACCTGGCCGACAGCATTCCGTCGAGCCTCGCCGCCGTCGATACCGACGGCGACGGCCTGACCGACCGCATCCTGGTCGGTGACACCGGCGGCAACGTGTGGCGCGCCGACATCGACAGCGACAGCACGAGCGACTGGAAGCTGTCGCTGATCGCCTCGGTCGGCAGGCACGCCGAAGGCGGCAAGTCGGACGACCGGCGCTTCTTCCACCGCCCCGACGTCGTGCTCAGCAAGGACAAGATCGGTAACTTCGACGCGGTGCTGATCGGCACCGGCGATCGCCCGGATCCGCTGGACATCGGCGGCACCGTGACGAACTACTTCTACATGATCAAGGACCGCAACGTGACGCCGGGCAGCGGCACGGCGACGGGCTACGTCCATTCGGATTTCGGTGACATCACCGACAACTGCCTGACCGAAGCCGGAGGCTGCGGCGTCGACATGTCGGCCGGCTGGCGGCTGGAGATGGAAGGCTCGGGTGAGAAGATCCTCGCGACCGCGCTGACCGTCGACAACACGGTGTACTTCACGTCTTACCTGCCGCGCGCCGGTTCGTCGGGCACGGCCTGCGCGCCGTCGGAAGGCGCCGGCCGCCTGTACGCGGTCGACCTGCGCGACGGCTCGCCCAGGAACAACTACGACACGTCCGACGACGACCAGGACACCCCGGAGGAAGGCAGCAGCAAGCGAGACCGCTACTCCGACCTGAAGTCCGCAGGTATCCCGGCAGAAGTCGTGTCCGTGCCGCCGAACAAGATCCTGCGCCCCGACCTGCAGATCGACAACATCGATTCGTCGACCCGCTGGCGGACTTTCTGGTACCTGAACGAGGACGTCGACAACCCGGTCAACTGACCGGGACGACGACCGATACGAGAGCCAATGCTATGAAGCAACGACATATCCGCCGGCTGCGCGATCAGCAGGGTTTCACACTCATCGAACTGATGGTCGTCCTCGTGATCATCGCGATCATCTCCGTGATCGCCTATCCCTCGTACACGCAGTACGTGGTCAAGGCGAAGCGCAGCGCCGCCCAGTCCATGCTGCTGCAGGTCGCAGACCGGCAGCAGCAGTTCTTCATGGACAACAAGCGCTACGCGGTGAACATGACCGAACTCGGCTTTCCGTCCAACCCGTTCGACATCGGGCAGGAAGGCGAATTCGTCGCGACGGGCGCGGACGATCGCATCTACCGGATGCAGCTCACGAATGTGACGGCGACGACGTTCACGGCGCAGGCCGTTCCGCAGGCGGTCCAGGCATCCAAGGATTCCGAGTGCGGGACGTTCACCTACGACCATACCGGGGCGAAAGGCGCGGCCGGGGACGTCAGCGTCTGCTGGTAGACGGCCGCGGGACCGAGCCGGCCGGGGCACCCGCCGGTCAGCGCGGGCCGCCCGCGATCATGTGACGGCACTCCGCCTCGCGGCCGCGCACGACGCGCAGGTTGGCGAGTGCTCCGCGGGTCTCGGTGACGACCGTGCACTGGCCTTCGTGATGGTCGTCGTCGTAGAAATAGATGACCACCCAGTCGTCGGTGCGATTCAACTGGTGAGCGCGCGCCGTGTTCGAGAAGAGCGCCGTGAAATGCCAGCCGCCGCGCTCCGTGTGCAGTATCGGCAGCCATGACCGACCTTCCGGATTGAAACGACGCGGCGCGATCGTCGGCAGCTCGCCGGCCTGCGCTTTACTTCGGTATTCGTGGTCGACGGCGAGCAGCGTTGCGACGTCAGGTGGCTCACCCCGCGGCCGGCGTGACGCCGCGCTGCGACCCAGCAGCGCCGCCACGCCGGCGCGGATGCCCTCGGCGCGGCGCGCGCCGATGCCCGGCACGGCGGCCAGCGAACCGTCGTGCGCGGCCAGCTCGAGTCCCTCGAGCGTCTCGACGTGCAGCGTTTCGTGGATGGTCTCGGCGAGCTTGGGCCCGATGCCGGGTACCGACTGCAGCAGTTCCTCGGGCGAGGACCGGCCGCGCAGGCGCTCGAGTTGCGATAAGCCGCCGGTGCGTGCGATCTCCTCGATCGCCGCCGCCAGCCCGGAGCCGATGGCCGGCAGACGGATGAGACCGTCGACGCCCTCCTCCCGCAGAATCTCGCGCGCGTCCCTGTCCAGTTCTTCGAGCGTCTTCGCCGCATGGACGTAGGCATTGACGCGGAACGGGTTCGCGTTCTGTTCGCGCAGGAGCCGGGCACACTTGCGCAGCAAGTCGGCGGCCTCTTCGTTGAATCGCTCGTCCGTCATCCACGCTCTCCCGCAACCCGGCGGGCGTCCCCGTCGCGAGCGAGCAGGTTACAGCGATCGCGCGGCCGCTGCAGCCCACGGTCCGGGCACGCCGCGCTTATGGCGCGGCAGCGGCGCACATCGCTCAGTCCGCATGCTCCGGCACCGCAGGCGGGCCACTGTCTTCACCGAGCTGCTCCAGGAAGCGCACGACCGCCTGCGCCAGCGGCTCGAGACCCCGTCTCGCAGCGGCGCTGACCTCGAAGACCGGACCCTGCCACCCGGACTTCTCGAGCAGCGCCGTTCGCCTGGCCGCCAGCTCGTCCGAGGCGAGCAGGTCCACCTTGGTGATCACCAGCCAGCGCGGCCGTTCGCGCAGGTCGTCTGCAAAGAACTCGAGCTCTTTCTCGATCGCGAGAAAATCCCTGGCGGGATCACTGGCGGGGTCCGGCGGCGCGATGTCCACGAGATGCAGCAGCAGGCGCGTGCGCTGCAGGTGTTTCAGAAAGCGGATGCCGAGGCCCGCGCCGCCGGAGGCGCCCTCGATCAGGCCGGGCACGTCGGCCATGACGAAGCTCTGCAGCGGGCCGACCGCAACGACGCCGAGGTTCGGATGCAGCGTCGTGAACGGGTAGTCCGCCACTTTCGGCCGCGCCGAGGACATCGCGGAAATCAGCGTGGACTTGCCGGCATTGGGCAGGCCGACGAGGCCGACGTCGGCCAGCAGCTTGAGCTCGAGCTTGAGGTGCCGCGCCTCTCCCGGCGTGCCCTGCGTGGTCTTGCGCGGCGCGCGGTTGACGCTGCTCTTGAAACGCGTGTTGCCGAGCCCGCCGCGCCCCCCCTCGGCCACTTTCAGCCGCTGTCCGGCCTCGGTCAGGTCGCCCAGGCACTCGCCCGTGTCGATGTCGTGCACGACGGTGCCGCAGGGCACGCGGACGTCTAAGTCGCTGCCGGACTTCCCGGTCATGTTGCGGCCGGCCCCGGACTCGCCGCTGGCAGCCTTGAATTTTCGCGCCACGCGGAAGTCGGCGAGCGTGTTCGTCGACTCGTCGGCGACCAGCCAGACATCGCCGCCGTGACCGCCGTCGCCGCCGTCCGGGCCGCCTCGCTCGACGTACTTCTCCCGCCGGAACGACAGGCAGCCGTGGCCGCCGCTGCCCGCGATCACGCGTATCGTGGCTTCATCGACGAATTTCATGGGCAGCTTCCGCCTCCCCGGGCCGGCACGCGGACGCTCGACAGGCGCCGTCCGCCGCCGGCAGCCGCGCACAAAAAACCCCGCGGGCGGCGGGGTTTTCGTCGGCCGGGCATCGGGCGACTCAGTCCGATACGACGCTCACGAACTGGCGCTGCTCCGGTCCCTTGCGCTCGAACCTGACGTGGCCCGCCGCCTTGGCGAACAGCGTGTGATCGCGGCCGATACCGACGTTCACCCCCGGATGGAAACGGGTGCCGCGCTGGCGGACGATGATGTTGCCGGGAACGACGGCCTGGCCGCCGAAAATCTTGACGCCCAGACGTTTGGATTCCGAATCGCGGCCGTTCTTGCTGCTGCCGCCTGCCTTCTTGTGAGCCATGTCCTGCTCCTCGTGTACCTGTCCCGTCGCCGGGAATACTCTTCAATCCTGCCGACGCTCAGCCGGCGGTCTTCTTGGTGGCCTTTTTCTTCGCTGCCTTCTTCTTGGTCTTCTTCTTGGTCGCCGTTTTCTTGGCGGCCTTCTTCGCCGCCTTCTTCTTGGCGGCCGGCTTTGCCGCGGCCGGCCTGGTCTCGGCTGCCGCTTTGGCGGGCTTGCCCTCGCCGCTGATGCCGGTGATCTCCACCTCGGTGAAGAACTGGCGATGCGAGCCCTGCCGCAGGTAGTTCTGGCGGCGGCGGAACTTGACGACGCTGACCTTGCGGCTCTTGCCCTGCTGCACCACCTTCGCCGTGACGCTGCCGCCGTCGAGCAGCGGCGTGCCAACCTTGACGTCCGCACCTTCACCGATCAGCAGGACCTCGTCGAAGGACACCTCGCTGCCTTCCGCCGCGTCGAGCTTCTCGAGCTTCAGGCGCTCGCCCTTCTCCGCACGGTATTGCTTGCCGCCGGAGCGAAAAACCGCATACATCGTTACTGACTCCGCACACTGCTTGCGGCGGGCGCAAGCTGCTCAAAAACCTGTGAATTTGGGGCTCGGGCCGGCCGTAAGCCCGGCGCGCAGGGGCACCTGCCGCCACAAGAGGCCGGGATTCTATAGATTCGGCGCCGGCGGGTCAACGCCTGCGCTTGAAAAATCTGGCACTAATTCAAGGGCTTGCAAACCCGGCAAAAGCGCCGCAATGCGGCTCGCCGGCTCGCGCAGCCACGCCGAATCAGGCATTATCGCCGGATCATGCAACCCGCCGAAAAGACAGCCATTTCCCCGGCGTTCGAGGACGTCAGGCGGCTGGCCGCACCGCAGATGGAGGCCGTCGACCGCCTGATCCGGCAGAGCCTCGAGAGCGACGTGGCGCTCGTCTCGCAGGTGTCGGAATACATCGTCACCTCGGGCGGCAAGCGCCTGCGCCCGCTCATCGTGCTGCTCGCCGCGCGCGCACTCGGCTACGGCGGGGACAGGCACGTGCACGCGGCGGCCATCATCGAATTCATTCACACGGCGACGCTGCTGCACGACGACGTCGTCGACTCTTCGGCGCGGCGCCGCGGGCGCGACACGGCGAACACCGTTTTCGGCAACCAGGCGAGCGTGCTGGTCGGCGACTTCCTGTACTCGCGGGCGTTCCAGATGATGGTCGAAGTCGGCTCGATGCGCGTCATGGAGATCCTGGCGGACGCGACCAACACGATCGCCGCCGGCGAGGTCATGCAGCTCATGAACGTGCACGAGGCGGACGTCAGCGAGGAGGACTATCGTCTCGTGATCTATCGCAAGACCGCGCGGCTGTTCGAGTCCGGTGCGCAGATTGCCGCGGTGCTGGCGGCGCGCGATCCGGGCGACGAGACGGCCATGGTCTGCTACGGGCAGAATCTCGGCACCGCGTTCCAGCTCATCGACGATGCGCTGGATTACGACGCTTCCCCCGAGGAACTCGGCAAGAACCTGGGCGACGACCTGGCCGAGGGCAAGGCGACGCTGCCGCTCATCCACGCCATGCGCCAGGGCTCTCCCGCCGACCGCGACATGATCCGCGACGCCATCGAGAAGGGTGGCGTCGACCGGCTCGCCGACATCAAGGCGGTGATCGAGTCCACCGGCGCCCTCGCCTACACGGTCGCGCGCGCGCAGGAAGCCGCAGACCTCGCCGTCGCGGCCCTGTCCGACGTTCCCGACTCGGACTGGAAACAGGCGCTGATCGCAATCGCGGACTTCGCCGTCAAGCGGCGATCCTGAGACCGCGAACCCGCGCGGCAGGCGCCGACACGGCGATGCGCTGCCATATCCGCCAGCGGCTGTCCGCGGGGCCCGCAACGGCCGCCAGGGAGCTCTGTCCGTGATCGGCGCGCTTCGCCGCCTGTG
Source organism: Woeseia sp. (assembly GCA_041624755.1). Lineage (GTDB taxonomy): Bacteria > Pseudomonadota > Gammaproteobacteria > Steroidobacterales > Woeseiaceae > Woeseia. The sequence goes on from JBFJUJ010000087.1 coordinate 9,298, forward strand.
GGCGCGCCGGCGGCGCGCATCGGAAGCGCAGCCCGCCGCGCCCGCGCGACGCCGTCCGCTCGCGGCGCTCGATGACTACGAGCTGCGCAACGTCGTGCCGCACCTCGCGTCGGCGGCACGCGGCCCGGCGCTACACCGGCTCCTGGCGATGGCGGACGGCCGCGGCAACGCGCTGTGGACCGAGATGGAGCGCCGGGCGCAGGCGCAGGCCTTCATCGACGCGGTCCTGCTGGGGCGTGACTTCGCCCTGCGCGAGGCGGGCGAACAGGCCGCCGCCGGCGAGAACCTAGGGGCGCTGCTGCCCGCGGTGCGCTATGCCCTGTACCTGGCCTCACTCAGGAGCCTGTCGGAGGTCATCCCGGCACGCCTGCTGGCACGCGCCGCCGAGTGCGCGGTACTCGACGCAAGACAGGGCCTCGCGCTCGCGCGGCAGATTGGCGCACCGGCCGATCGCGCCGAGGCGCTGGCGCGGCTCGCTCCTGTCGTGGCTGCCGACGAACGTGGCGCGGTTGTCCGCGAGACCCTGGACGCGGTGCGCGATGCACTCCAACTCGACCGTACCGGGCACGTGTCGCGGCCCCCGCTGCTCGGCGTCGCCGAGTGCCTGCCGGCTAACGCGCTGCAGGCCCTGGCGGCCTGCGCCCGCCGCATCCGTGACCATCGCCTGCGTTTCCGGGTGCTCGCGACGATCGCGCGGCGTGCACCGGGGACGCTGCCGGATTACCTGCAACTTGCCGGGCAGGAAGCGCGGCAGAGTAACGCGGCCTACGCGCTTTCGCTCGTGGTCGCGCTGCTGGAGGACGAGCGTCGCCGCGAGATCGCATCGCGCGCCCTCGACCTGGCGATGACGTTCCCGCGATGGCGCGACGGCCGCGTGGAGAATCCCGATGCAGAGCTCGCGGAGACGCTCGCGCGCCTGGTACCGCATCTCCCGGCCGACGAACTCGGCCGGCTCGAGGCCGCCGTCCCGGAGATCCCGTTCGAGGACGACCGCGTGCGCGTGCTCGCCGCGATGGCGGCGCGGCGGGACGACCGCGACCGCGAGAGGCTGCTGGCTGCCGCGGACCGCGAGCTGGCGGGCATCGACAACCGCTTCCGGCGCGAAACCGCCAGGCTCTCGCTCGCGCCGTTCCTGTCGGCGCGC
>JBFJUJ010000088.1:0-10428 GCA_041624755.1 Woeseia sp.
CGTGCTGCTCCTGTACTGGGCGATCGGCGATGCGCTCATGCTGCTGATCGTGCTCGGCGGAATGCTGTTCGTCTCGGTCGCCCTGTACGCCGTCGGCCGCGGCCTGGTCGCGCTGATGGGCCGCTCGCGCGGCGCGGTCGGCATCGCCTGGCGTTACGGCCTCGCGAACGTCGCGCGCCGCGGCCGCGACAGCGCCGTGCAGGTCGTCGCCTTCGGGCTCGGCCTGACGGTACTCCTGCTCCTGACCTTCGTGCGTACGGACCTGCTCGCGGGCTGGCAGCAGACGCTGGACGCCGACGCGCCGAACCATTTCCTGATCAATATCCAGCCGGGCGAGCGCGCTTCCGTGGCCTCGATCTTCCAGGAGGCCGGCATCGCCGCGCCGGAATTCGTGCCGCTGGTGCGCGCGCGCATGACGACGATCAACGGCGAGGACGTGAAGACCCGCGAATACCCCGACGAGGGCGGCCGCTGGCAGGCGAACCGCGAGGCAAACCTGAGCTTTGCCGCGCAGCTCTCCGACAGCAACGAGGTGGTCGACGGCGAATGGTGGCCCGCGGACTACGACGGCCCGCCGCTCGTCTCCGTCGAGGAGGAGGCGGCTGTCGAGATGGGCATCGGCCTCGGCGACAATTTCACGTTCCTCGTCGCCGGGCAGGAGCTCGAGGTGACGGTCGCCAGCCTGCGCCGCATCAACTGGGACTCGTTCCAGCCGAACTTCTTCATGGTGCTGTCGCCGGGCGCGCTGGACGACTTCCCGAAGAGCTACATTGCCAGCCTGCGCGTGCCCGAGGATGCCGCGGGCGTCCTGCTGACGCTGGTGCGGGCGCACCCGACGATCTCGGTGATCGACCTCGGTTCGATCCTCGAGCAGGTCACCGGCATCATCAACAAGGCGAGTCTCGCGATCCAGGCCGTGTTCGTGTTCACGCTGGCCGCCGGCATCGCCGTCCTGTTCGCCGCCGTGCAGTCGACGATCGACGAGCGCCGCTTCGAGAGTGCGATGCTGCGCGCGCTGGGCGTGCGCCGGCGCACGGTGCTGTCGGGCGTGCTGACGGAGTTCGCCGCGCTGGGCTTCGCCGCCGGGCTGCTCGCGGCGGCCGGTGCCTCGGCGCTCGCCGCCGTCATCGCGATCCGGCTGTTCGACCTGGAGTTCAGTTTCAACCCGGGCCTGTGGGGCGCGGGGCTCGCGGGCGGCGTGCTGCTCGTCTGCCTGAGCGGCTACCTCGCAGCGCGCGGCGCGATCAACGCGCCGCCGGTCGACGTGCTGCGCGGCGCCTGAGGTCCGCGCGTGAGCGACGAGGGCGAGCGGCTGTCCTGCGGTTTCGTGCTGGCGCGGCAGAATGGCGATCGATGGCTGACCCTGATGCTGCGCGCGTGGCGCAACTGGGACTTCCCGAAGGGTATCCGCGAGGGCGGCGAGACGGCGCTCGAGGCGGCGCGCCGCGAGGTCGCCGAGGAGACCGGCATCGACGCGATCGAACTCGACTGGGGCGAGGTGTGCATCGATACGGGTCCCTACAACCGTGGCAAGACCGCTCGCTATTTCCTCGGCCGCACCGACTCCGAAGACGTCGTCATGGGCATCGTCCCCGAGCTCGGCCGCGCGGAGCATCACGAATATCGCTGGATGAGCTTCGACGAGGCCTACGACCTCGCCTCGCCCAGGGTCCGCGCCGTCGTCGTCTGGGCACGCCAGATCATCGGCACCTGATTCGGCAACTGCCCGCTCAGACCACGCGGTTGTAGGACTCGCCGCGCTGGAATGCCGCGACCGCCGCGGCGAGCTGGTCGAGTGCGGTTTGCCGCGCCTCGCGCGTCGCCCACGCGATGTGCGGCGTCACAAAGAGCCGCGGGCTGTCGCAGTCGAGCAGCGGATCGCCGTCGACCGGCGGCTCCTCTGCCAGCACGTCGATGGCCGCGCCGCCGATGCTCTCCGCCTCGAGCGCCGCCCTGAGCGCGGCCGAATCGACGAGCCCGCCGCGCGCCGTGTTGATCAGCAGCGCGTCGTTCTTCATCAGGCCGAGCTCGCGTTCGCCGATCAGCCCGCGCGTGTCCTCCGTCAGCGGGCAGTGCAGCGACACGACGTCGGCGCGGGACAGGAGCTCGTCGAAATCGGTGCGGCCGTCGTCGGCGGGCGGCTGGCCGCGGCGGCGCGCGATCAGCACTTCCATGCCGAAATGCTGCGCCGTGCGTGCGACCGACCGGCCGAGATCACCGTAGCCGACGATTCCCATCGTCATCGCCGAGAGTTCCCGCAGCGGAAAATCGAGCAGGCAGAATTCGCTGGACTGCTGCCAGGCCCCGTCGCGCACCGCAGCGTTGAAGCGATGCAGGCTGTGCGTCAGCGTCAGCAGCGTGCCGAAGACGTGTTCGGTGACCGACTGCGTGCAGTAAGCGCGGATGTTGCAGACGGCGATGCCGCGCCGCTTCGCGCTTTCGAGATCGACGTTGTCGACGCCCGTCGCGGCCAGGCCGATGAAGCGGAGCGCCTGCGCCTGTGCCTGCACCGCTGCCGTCAGCTTCACCTTGTTTACGAGCACGACCTCGGCCGCGCGGACGCGTTCGACGACCTTGCCGGGCGGCGTCGTGTCGAAGAATTCCATGCCCGGCAGCACCTCGAGCAGCGGGCCGCGATCGAGCTCGGCGGCGCCGACGGTCGCGAAATCGAGGAACACGGCTCTCATGGGTTATGCTTGGCGGCCCGCCTTGCCAAACCGTCGCAAACAATGGGCGAAGCCTTCTGGAAACACAAGTCGCTCGAGGAGATGACGCACGAGGAGTGGGAGTCCCTGTGCGACGGCTGCGCGCTGTGCTGCCTGCAGAAGCTCGAGGACGAGGATTCGGGCGAGGTCTATTTCACCGACGTCGCCTGCCGCCTGCTGGACATTGAGGCCTGCCGCTGCCGCGACTATGCGCGCCGCTGCGAGAAAGTCCCCGACTGCCTGCAGATCAGGGCCGACGACCCCGCGACGTTCCGCTGGCTGCCGGCGAGCTGCGCGTACCGGTGCCTCGCCGAGGGTCGTGACCTGCCGGACTGGCACCCGCTGGTGACGGGCGACCGCGAAAGCGTGCACGCCGCCGGCATCTCGGTGCGCGACAAGGCGGTGCCCGAAGGCCCGCATGCCGAATGGCATGTGCTGCGGCGGCTCGATGACTGACCCGGGCGCCGCCTGCCGTGACCGGTAAGGCTTTCGTGCCGCTGCCGGGCTGGCGGGAGTACCCCGTCGAGGAAATGCGCCGGCGCCTGCAGGATTTCTACGAGGCAGTCCGCAGCCGCCGCAGCGTTCGCGACTTCTCCGACCGCCCGGTACCGCGCGACCTGATCGAGACCGCGCTCGAAGCCGCCGGCACGGCGCCGAGCGGCGCCAACCTGCAGCCCTGGCATTTCGTCGTCGTCGGCAGCGCGGACGCCAAGCGCCGCATCCGCGAAGCGGCCGAGGCCGAGGAGCGCGAGTTCTACGCGCACCGCGCCCCGGAGGAATGGCTGAAGGCCCTGGAGCCGCTGGGCACCGACACGGACAAGCCGTTCCTCGAGACCGCGCCGTGGCTGATCGCCGTGTTCCTGAAGAAGTTCGACGTCCGCGAGGACGGCAGCAAGGTCAAGCACTACTACCCGGCCGAATCGACCGGGCTCGCGACCGGCATCCTGATCACGGCGCTGCATCTCGCCGGCCTCGCCTGCCTGACGCATACGCCGAGCCCGATGGGATTCCTGAACGAGATCCTCGGCCGGCCGAAGAACGAGCGGCCGTTTCTGCTGCTGGTGACCGGCTACCCGGCGGAGGGTGCGACAGTGCCGGACATCTCGCGCAAGTCGCTCGGGGAGTACGTCTCCTTCGTCGTCGACGAGCGCTGACTGAGCGGCGGCGACGGGTCCGGCGGGCAAAGGTCGAACCCCCTCGCCGCCCGATGGCCTCACCCGGTGTTCTGCAGCCCCTGCGCGATGCCGTTGACGGTCGCGAGCAGTGCCTCGAACAGGCCCTCGTCCTCGCGTCCGGTTTCCCGCCAGCGCCTCAGCAGGTCGACCTGCATCAGGCTCATCGGGTCGACGTAAGGGTTGCGCAGGATGATCGTGCGCTGCAGTGTAATGTCGCCTTCGAGCAGCTCGTGGTGGTCGGAGTAGTCGAGAATCAGGTCGCGGGTCAGCTCGAACTCGGCCCTGACAACCGGGAAGAACTCCTCGTGCAGGCGACCGGCGAGCTGCGAGTAGACCTCGGCGATGCCGAGGTCGGCCTTCGCGAGCACCATCTCGACGTCGGCGGTCAGCGCGCGCATGAAGTACCACTCGCTGAACATCTCGCGGAACGCGCCGTCGTCGAACTGCGCGGCCGCCGCCTTGAGGCCGCTGCCGACACCGTACCAGCCCGGCAGGATGAAGCGGCTCTGCGTCCAGGCGAACACCCACGGGATCGCGCGCAGATCCTCGACGCCGCCGCGCGAGCGCCGCGACGCCGGGCGCGAACCGATGCGCATGCGCTCTATCAGGTCGATGGGCGTGGCCGCGCGGAAGTAGTCGTAGAACGGCGGCGTCTCGTAGACGAGCTTCCGGTAGGCGCTGCGGCTCTCGGCGGCGACCACCTTCATCATCTCGTGCCATTCGGGAATGTCGCTGCCGCGGTGCTGCGGCAGCGCCGTCGCCAGCGCCACGGAGCCCGTGGCCTGCTCCAGCGTGCGCAGGGCGATGCCGCGGAGCCCGTATTTTTCGTTGATGATCTCGCCCTGCTCCGTCACGCGCAGGTGGCCGTTGACGGTGCCGGGCGGCGAGCCCAGCACCGCGGCGTGGGTCTTGCCGCCGCCGCGGCTGATCGTTCCGCCGCGGCCGTGGAACAGGTGCAGCGTGACGCCGCTGCCGTCGACCGCATCGACGAGCGCGAGCTGTGCGTTCTGCAGCGCGAAGCGGGCGGCGGCGAGCCCGGAATCCTTGTTGCTGTCCGAATAGCCGATCATCACCGTTTGCCTGTCGTCACGCTGCGCGAGATGCTCGCGGTAGAGCTCGTTGTCCAGGAGTTCGCTAAGGATCGCCGGGCCATTGTCGAGATCGTCGACGGTTTCCAGGAGCGGCGCGATATCGAGCGGCACCTCGCCGCGGCGGTTGTGCAGCTCGCTCCAGTTGCAGAGCAGGAGCACCGAGAGCACGTCGTCCGCGCCCTGCGCCATGCTGATGACGAACGGGCCGATCGCGTCCTTGCCGTACTTGCGCCGCGAGAAGCCGATCGCCTGGAATACCGCGAGCGTCTTGCGCACGGCGATGCTCTGCTTCATCGGCGGCGGGTCCTTCTGGCGGATCGCCTCGACGATGCGCGCCGCGCGATCAGCAGGAGTCCAGTCGAGCCAGTCCTCGATCCCCAAACACTCGCCGATCACCTCGCGATGCACCATCGCGTCCTGGCGCACGTCGAGCGTGACCATGTGGAAGCCGAAAGTGTCGATGCGGCGCAGCAGTCGGCGCACCGCGAACAGGCCGGCATGCTCGCCCTTGTTGTCCGCAAGGCTCGCGCCGATCATCGCGATGTCGTCACGGAACTGTCGCACAGACTCGTAGGGGTAGGCTTCGTCGTCGTAGGTGGCCTGCAGGCGCTGCTGTACCAGCCGCAGCAGCACGCGATAGGGCATCTCGCGGTGCCGCAGCGGCACCGCGTGGTAGGCATTCGGGAATTCGCCGCGGTATTCCTCGATGCGCTTCAGGACCTGCTCGTTGACGCCGATGCTCGTGATCGACTGGCTGAGTTTCGCCGACAGCGAGCGCAGTTCGCGGTAGTACAGATCGAGGATCAGCGAGCGCTGGCGGATCATCGTCGAGCGAATCGTCTTCGCGTTGACGTTCGGGTTGCCGTCCATGTCGCCGCCGACCCATGAGGCGAAGCGCAGGATCGTCGGGATTTCCAGGTTCTTCGCTTCCGGACCGTAGACGCTCAGCGCGGCGCTCGCGAAGTCCTCGTAGAACGGCGGCAGCGCGCGGTAGAGGACGTCGGTCACGAAGAACAGCACGTGCTCGAGCTCGTCGGCCACCGTCATCTGCTCGGACGGGTGCTCGGCGGTCTGCCAGCCGGTAGTCGCCTCGAGCTTGATGTTCTCGATCGCCGCGTGCGTCTCCTGCACGGTCATCGTCGGGTTCAGCATGTCGATGAGGCGGCGGACGATGTGCTGTTCCTTGCGCAGGATGGTCCTGCGGGTCGGCTCCGTCGGATGCGCCGTGAACACCGGCTCGATCCGCATGCGCTTCATGAGCTCCCGCAGGTCGTCGAGGCGGAGGCCCGCGGCCTTCAGCTTGACCAGGGTCTCCTCGAGCCCGCCCGGCTGGTACTGGCCGACTTCCTGCAGGTACTCGCGCCGGCGCCGGATGCGGTGCACCTTCTCCGCGGTGTTGACCATCTGGAAGTAGGTCGAGAACGCACGGATGACCTGCAGCGCGAGATCGAGGTCGAGATTGCTGACGAGATCCTCGAGGCGCTCGTCCGGCTTCTCGTTGCCCTCGCGGCGGCGGATCGAGCGCAGCCTCGCCGACTCGACGAGGTCGAACAGCTCCTGGCCGCCCTGTTCGCGGATCAGCTCGCCGACGAGCGTGCCCAGCATGCGCACGTCGTCGCGCAGCGCCTGCTCCTTGTCCTCGAAGGTGATGTCCTGCCTGCGCACAATGTGACCCGTCTGTGGCCGGGTGGTGGCCCGATTCAGTCAGTCGCGAAAGTTCTCGTACTGCAACGGCAGCTCGACGTCCTGGTCCTTGAGCAGCGCGATCACGGCCTGCAGGTCGTCGCGCTTCTTGCCGGTGATGCGCAGCTTGTCGCCCTGGATCGCCGCCTGCACCTTGAGCTTGCTGCCTTTTATCGTTTTCACGAGCCGCTTCGCGAGCGGCGCATCGATGCCCTTCCTCAGCACGATCTTCTGGCGCGCTTCGTTGAGCGAGGTCTCCGGCGTCTGCGGGTCCATGCAGCCGATGTCGACGCCGCGTTTCGCCATCTTCTGGCGCAGGATGTCGAGCATCTGGCCGAGCTGGAAGTCGGACTGGCTGGTCATCGTGATCAGGTCGCCTTCGAGGACGAACTTCGACCCGGTACCCTTGAAATCGAAACGCGTATCGACCTCGCGGTTCGCCTGGTCAACGGCGTTCCTGGCCTCGTGGGCGTCGAATTCGCTGACGACGTCGAATGATGGCATGGCTCGTCCCCCGGGTACTGTGCCGCGGCCCGCTCAGTCGCCGGCTTCGCCGTCGGCGCCCACGGACCCGATCAGGTCGGCCGGCTCGGCCAGCAGCTCGTCGATGAATGCGGTGATCTCGGCCGTCAGCGCCGCGTAGTGTTCGCCCGTGCCCGGGCCGCTGAAGCCCGTGTGGATGCGGCGCACCCGTCCCGACCGGTCGACGAAGATCGTCGTCGGGAATGCCAGCACGGCGTTCAGTGACGGCAGCGTCGCCGCCGCGTCGGTCTTCGACGAGATGCCGGCGAGCAGCGTCTCGTACCCGATGTCGAACTTGTCGCGGAAGCGCACGACCTGGCGGGCCGCGACTTCCCGGTTCTCGAAATGCTCGTACATCAGCGCCACGACCTCGAGACCTTTCGAACGGTATTTTTCGTACAGCGGCGCCATGAAGCGCGCTTCGTCGTGGCAGTTCGGGCACCAGGTGCCGGCCAGCGTGATGACGAGCACCTTGCCGGCGAAGCGCTCGTCGTCGATCGATACCGTTTCCCCCTCGTGGTTCGGGAAGGAGAATTCGAAGCGCCGGTAGCCGGGCTTCAGCCACGTCCGGCTGTAGGCATCGGGCAACTCGACCGACGGATCCCGCCTGGCCGACCAGGTCTGGTGCCATTCGGTGCCGGACCAGAAATTGCCGTTCCTGATGCGATCGCCGTCGACCTCGCCGTCGAAGACGAAGGCGTGCGCGCCGTCGAAGGTCGAGAGCCGGAAACTCCTGCCGCGAACGTGACCCGAAAGATAGCGGTAGTCGCCGTTCGGGTGCAGGAAGGTGCCGAACAGGCGCGAGCCGCGCTGCGAGAATTCGCCGATAGAGGGCGACACGCTGCCGTCGGGCTCGTTGAAGGTCACGGCCCAGCGGCCGGAGACATCCGCTCCGGCAGGCGCATCCGTGGCCTTGCTGAGCGCCGCGCCGTGCGTCGCGACGAACGGCATCGACTGGGTCCTGCCGTAGCGCTTCGTGAGGATCAGCTCGCCCTCGAGCCTGCCCCCGACCAGGCGCGCACGGATCTCGTTGTTGAAGGCCGGGAAGCCCAGCAGGAGCTCGCCGTCTTCGTAGCGTACCTCGTCGATCGGCACGCGCTCCTGGCCGTTGATCAGGCTCGCCACGTAGCCGTCGCCGCCGCGGCCGAGCTCGATGCCGGCCTCGATATCGCCGCCGGGCAGCGTGATCTGCGCGTGCCAGAATCCCGTCTGCAGGACGCCTGCCGACGATGCGGACGACGATGGCCGGTCGCAGCCGCCAGCCGCGAGTGCGACCCCGAGGACGACGACGGCGAAAGCGGCTACGCGTCGTCGCTTGGCTGGCTGGCGGTCATGGCGGCGGCCGGGCATGGTCTGCTCGCAGGAATGCGGTGGACAGGCGGGCTATGGTAGCGCAGTCCGGGCCGCGGCGCGGCGGCAAAGAGGTCAGTCGTCGCCGAGCTGCGCGCGATGCCGGCGCACCAGCTCGAGGAAGCGCGGCGTGGGGCCGACGTCCTCGAAGACCGGATCGCCGAACTCGTCCTCGCGGATGACGCGCGCGCCGGCCTCGTACGGCATTGCGGCCTCGACTTCGTCCAGCGCGGCGGACAGGAGATCGGTGATCAGCTCCTCGGCCGAGTTGCCGGGGAACATCTCGGCGAGCGCCGCGAGGCGCGCGGCGTCCTGGACCGGGAGGTGAATGGCGAAGCGCTCGGCGGTCTTCTCCGCGGCTCGCTGCCGGCTCCAGTTCTCCAGCAGTGTCTTGAATCGCATCGGTTTCGCTCCTGCGGATCCGCGCCGCGCCGGCCGCGGCGACAATAGCAAAATCTCCCCGGGCTGCCCAGTTACTCAGGCGGCGGGCGGCCGGCCACTGCGCGATGCTTCGACCGAGGCCAGGGACGGACCGCGATGTTGCAGAGATCGCCAGGCGCAAACGCTGTGAGCGGGCTGCCCGCATTGCCGGAAGACGGCGATGCGCGGCGTCTCGTCAACGAGCTGCTCGCCACCGGCTTCGAACCCGCGCTCGTCGTCGGGGACGCGGGCCTGAGCGCCGGCGGTGCCGCGATTTCGCTGTCGGTGCGCAACATGAGCGTGTCGCAGTCCCGCATGGCGCGCGAGACCGAGCGCGTGCGCAGGCTGCTGACGCTCGGCATGCCGGTGACGGTACGCGTCGGCGACGCGGGCGAGCGCGGCGAAGCACGCATGGAGCGCATCCTGCGCCGCCTGCATCGCGCCACGGACGGGCACTGCATCGACCGTCGCCGGCTGTCGCTCGCCGTGGCCGAGCGCGACCTCGCGCCGCCGGCGTTCCTGCTCGAAAGCCGCAGCTGGCTCGGCGACGGGCCGCGCTACCTGCTCGTCGACGGCGCGCTGTCGATGGCCGGCGCCGGCCTGTGGAGCAAGCTCTACCGGCAGCGGTCCTGGCGGCGGGGCCTGCGGCCGGTTGTTGCCGGCGCCGTGCACAGCTCCTGCCCGCTGCTGTCCGACGAGACGGGCGACGTGCCGCTGTCGCGGCTTCGCCTGCTGGCACCGCCGGGCAGCGCGTGGTTACCGCTGGCCGTCAACGCCTGCCGTTTCTGCGACCGTCGCGGAGCCATGCGCGACGCCGTGCTGCACGCGGCGCTCGACTCGGGTCTCGCACTCGCCGACGAACTGTTCGACTGCCTCGAGTGGCCCGACCGCGCGCAGCGGCGCGATGCCTACCTGAACCGGCGCATCGTGTTCGTCCTGCAGGGACTGGGCGACCTGGTCAAGCTCCGGCGTGTCGATCCTGCCAGCATGGCATGCCTGCGCGATCTCGACCGGCTGGTAGCCGGCGTTCACGCCCGTCTGTGGCAGGCGTCGCGGCAGCTCGCGGCGCGCCGGGGGTTGCTGCCGTCGCTCGCCGAGCGCGATCCGGCGCGCGCGCTTGCCGACGGCGAGCAGCGCAGGCGCTGGCAGAGCCGCTGGCGCGCGGCACTCGAAAGCGCGGCAGTGCGCCATCGCAACCTGCTCGCCCTGTCGCCGTACGCACTGTTGCCGAGCAACGGTGCCGCCGACGGCGACTGGCTCGATCTCCTGCCGCTGCTGGCGCATGCGGACGTCGTCAGTTTCGCCGGCGGTTTCAGCTTCGCCGGCTGGACAATCGGCGACTACAAGGCCTTCCACCGGCGCGCCGCCGCCGTCATCCGGCGGCGCAATCGTGCGGCATTCGTTGCGACGGGGGTCTGACTTAATATACGGTTCCCAAGGCTGCGATGATACGAGCAGTGCCGCCCCCGCTACGGGCAGGAC
>JBFJUJ010000089.1:0-10235 GCA_041624755.1 Woeseia sp.
CATCGCCGAGCTTCAGTTCGCCGAGGCGCCGACCTACGGCCAGCGCGCCCTCCGGCAGCGACACGGACTTCAGTTCCTCGCGCAGTGCATGCGTGTCGTCGATCCGACGTGCGTCCTCGCGCCGGAACAGGTTGCGCAGCACGCTGTAGCGATGATCGCGGATGTCCTGCAGGCGTTCCGAGATGCGGCTTTCGGGGACGTCGAGCAGCGCGAGCACGTGTGACACGAGGATCAGGCTCGCTTCCAGCGTCTCCGGAATGACCGCGGTAGCGCCGCTGGCCTGCAGCTCATCCAGGTAGCTGTCGTCCCGCGAGCGAACCAGGATGGGCACGTCCTGCATCCTGCGGCGCACCGAGCGTACGATCCCGAGCGCTACGAGCGGGTCGGAGAAGCTGACGACGACGATACTCGCATTCTCGAGCCCGACGGCGGCGAGAATGTCGGGCCGCCCGGCGTCGCCGAAATATACAGGGTCACCCGCCTGCCTTGCGCTGCGCACTCGGTACGGGTCGAGATCGAGCGCGATGTATTCGTGATTCTCGTCACTCAGGATGCGCGCTATGTTCTGTCCGACGCGCCCGAAGCCGCAGATGAGCACGTGCTCCCGCGCTGCGACGGATTTCACGATCATGTCGTCCGTGATCGGCTCCTGGCCGTCGTCGTTGCCGAACAGGAGTGCCGCGAGCCTCGAATTGTGCCGAACCACCAGCGGCGACAGCGCCATGCTGACGACGATGGCGGCCAGCAGCGGCTCGCCCGCACTGGGTGGCACGACCTCGAACTGCAGCGCAAGCGTCAGCAGAGCGAGGCCGAATTCGCCGCCCTGTGCCGTGACGAGCGCACTGCGGCAGGCATCGTGCCAGTTTCCGGCGAGCTTTCGGGAGAGCAGCGTCGTCAGCGCGGCCTTGCCGAGCACGAGCATCACGACGAGCATGCTGATCAGTGCGAACTGCTCGTAGAGCCGGCGGAAGTCGACAAGCATGCCGACCGTAATGAAGAACAGCCCGAGCAGCACGTCACGGAAGGGTCGGATGTCCGTTTCCACCTGGTGCCGGTACTCGGTCTCGGCGAGCATCATGCCGGCCAGGAATGCGCCGAGTGCGAAGGACAGCCCGGCCGCGTGCGTCGCCCCGGCGGCGCCCAGCACAACGAGGAGCACGGCGAGCGTGGAGAGTTCGGCGATGCGCGCCCGGCCGATTTCGTGGAACAACGGCCGCAGCAGGAAGCGGCCTGCCAGGATGACGACGACCACGGTCACGACGCCCTTGGCCACCGCAACCATGGCGTCTGCGAATGCGAAGGTCGCACCCGCGTCGCTGAGCACCGGGATGAGCACCAGGAAAGGCACGATGGCGAGGTCCTGGAACAGTAGTACGCCAACGGCGAGGCGGCCATGCGTCTGCCCGACCTCGAGCTGCTCCGAAAGCTGCTTGATGACGATCGCCGTCGAGCTCATCGCCATGGCGCCGCCGACGACGATGGCAGCGCCGCGATCGAGCCCCCAGAGCCAGGCCGCGGTGCCGGCCACGAGCGCCGTGAGCAGAACCTGGGCGTTGCCGAGCAGGAAGACCTCCGCGCGCATGACCATCATGCGCGGCAGCGAGAACTCGAGACCGAGCGTGAAGAGCAGGAAAACGACACCGAACTCGGCGATGAGGCGGGTATCCTCGACACTCTCGACCAGGCCGAGCGCCGACGGCCCGAGCGTCACGCCCACCACGAGGTAACCAAGGATCGGGGGCAGGTTGACACGGCGCAGGACGGCGACGACGAGCACGGAGCCCGCGAGGAGCCACATCACTTCCCCAAGCACGCGGTATTCCACGGTATTCTCTCGTGACGACGCCGCTGCGAGGATATCACCAGCGTTCCGGGCGTCGATGCGAATGCGCCCGGCGCCGCTGCGCCGGGCGAGTGCTACCGTCAGGGCGGGCCCGTTCGCCCCTGCTGGCAAGCCGGACACCAGAACGTGCCTCGGTGATGGCGCCCGAGCCGGGAGCCTTCGACGTGGCCGTCGTCGCAGCGCAGGCACGGCAGGCCGGTGCGGCCGTACACCCACAGGCGGCCGGCGCCATCGGCCTCAAAGCGTGTTACCCGCCTGCCGCCGCTTAAGTTGCGCCGCAGCAGCCGGGCGGCGGTCGTGAAGCAGCGGGCGACGTCCGCATCTGCGACGTCGCCCAGGGTCGCCTGCGGCGGGAGGCGTTCGATGAACAGCACCTCGGACTTGTAGACGTTGCCGATACCGCAGGCGATGCGCTGGTCGAGCAGCACGTCGGCGAGCAAATCATCCGGCTCCGCGAACTCGCGTGCGCGGCGCACGACGTAGTCCGGGTCGAAATCGTCGGCGATCAGGTCCGGCCCGAGCCGCGTCTCGACGATGCGCTCGCGCACGGTCGGCGAGCGCACCAGCTCGATCTCCTTCGCGCTGAAGCACACGTAAACCGAGTCGTCCGTGCGGATCACCAGCGACGCCCGCCTGCGCGGCTTCCGCCATTCGTCGCCGTGCGCATACACGTGCCAGGAACCGTACATGCCGAGGTGACTGCGCAGGGCCGTGCGGTTGTCGAGCTCGATGAACAGGTGCTTGCCGCGCGCATGCACGTCCTCGACGCGCCGGCCACGGCAGCTCGCCGCCGCCGGGTGGTCGGCCATCGTGACGTCCCGGAGCGTCCGGCCGCGGAGGCGCGGACCCATGAAGCCCGCGATCTTGTGGATCGTGTCGCCCTCGGGCATGCCTTTCAGCCTGCGGCGTGGCCGCTGTGCGCGCCGCCGGGCGGCCGCACGTCGACCAGTCCGCGATAGTCGGTCGCGAAGCCGGCCTGCCGGAACTGCTCGACGAGCGGCGACTCCGCGACCGGCCTGCCGTCGATCTTCTCGATGACCAGCAGCGACCGGGAGCCGACCCTGGGCAGGTGGCGGAGTGCCTCGATCGCCGCCGGCAGCGCGCCGTCTTCGTCACGTATCGTCGCCGGGAACGTGATCAGTGCGCTGCCGCGCCGGCCGACGTACAGCACCGGCCGGCCGCGGGCGAGCAGCAGCCAGGCGCCGCTGACGCGTCGCGGCTTCGCCCGCGCCTGATCGCCGACGGCAGGCCACGGTACGATGCCGCCGTAGGGATTGGCCGGGTCCATCGCGGCGACGACCTGGATGTCGTCGAAGGTCACCGCGCGGTCGCGCTCCTCGGCGGCATCGCGGCTGCCGCGCAGCCGGTCGATCGCGCCGGCGTAGGCAAACTGCGCCCCCTCGAGACCGTCCACGAAGTGCCCGCGGCGGACGCGTCCCTGCTCCTCGAGTTCACGATAGACCTTGTACAGCGGTCCGAAGCCGCCGCGCAGCTCTTCGAACTGCGCCGAGCGGCGGCTGACGATGCCGTAGCGATCGAGCAGCAGGCGAGCCCGCGCCAGTGTCTGCACGGTCGGGTTGGCCTCCGCGGCAACGAGCCCCGAGACCAGGGACCAGCGGCCGCCGGCAATGAAATCTCCGCCGCCCGGCCGGCGCCGGCGGCCGCGCCGTGCGCTGGTGCGCGCGAGATCGCGCAGCGGGCCGAAGGTGTCGTTCGTGATCTGGCCGGCCCAGACCAGGTCCCACAGTGCGTCACGCAGCTCCTTCGACGTGTGCGCCAGGCCGGCACCGCGCACGTGATCGCCGATCTCGATCAGGAACGACGCGCCGCCCTGCGCGAGCCGCTCGAGGATCGCCCGGTGCAGCGCATCCGGCGGCTCGTAGTCGGCGGGCGGGCCGAGCAGCTCGCGCACCTGCTCGCGCAGGTACAGCGCGACACGGCCGTCGCGGGCGCCGCTCGCGCCCCGCCCGACCCAGACGACGGCGCCGCTCGCCGCCAGCATGTCCAGCATGTCCAGCCGGAAGCCGGCCACGCGGCCGGGCAGGATGACGGTGCACAGCAGGGACCACGGCAGCGGCAGGTCCTGCAGCTGCCCGATCACCTCCCGCAGGCGCTCCTCGCCGCCACGCTCCCCGTGCAGGCCCTGCCACTGCGGCAGGAACAGCGCGAGCGTCGGCGTGTCGACGGCCGCGACCTCGTCGCGCAGGCGGGCGAGATTGCGGCGCTTGAGCCGCCGCAGCACTTCGGCATCGCACCAGTCGAGTTCGACGCCGCCGGGCCGGATCTCGCCGCGCACCAGCACGCCCTGTTCCTCGAGCCGCTCGAGGACCGGCAGGAGCTGGGCGTCGCGCAGGCCGAAACGCGCGGCCGGTTCGCGGGTCAGGAACGGGCCATGATGCCTTGCGAAGCGCTTCAGCAGCATGTCCAGCGGGCGGTCCACGGCGAGCAGGAAAGATTCCGGAACGCCCGCGGGCGTCGCGACGCCGAGCGCGTCGCGGTAGAGTCCCGCGTCCTCGGCCGCTATCCAGCGCGCCTCGCCGCCTACGGTCACGCGAGTCGCGCGGCGCTGCTCCGCGAGCGAGGCGAGCCACGCGCCGGCGTCTCCCTGCGTGCGCAGCGCAATCTCGTCGTCGTCCAGGTCGCCCAGGCGGCGCAGCAGGTCGTGGACGTCATCGGCGTCGCGCGCGCGGTATTTGTCCGACAGGTACTGCAGGTCGCGCTCCAGCTCCTCGAGGACCTCCGCGTCGATCAGCTCGCGGAGCTCGGCCTGGCCGAGCAGCTCGGCGAGCATCGAGCGGTCGAGCGTCAGCGCCTGCGCCTTGCGTTCTGCGAGCGGTGCGTCGTGCTCGTACAGGTACGCGGCCACGTAGGCGAACACCAGCGACCTGGCGAACGGCGAGGCGGAACGTGTCTCGACCTCGTCGATCGTGACCGCGCGGCTGCGGATGTCGGCGAGCAGGCCCTTGAGGCCGGGCAGGTCGAACACGTCGGCCATCGCGTGGCGGTAGGTCTCGATGACGATCGGGAAGCTCGGGTACTGGCGCACCGTCGCGAGCAGGTTCTGCGCCTTCAGGCGCTGCGCCCACAGCGGCGAGCGCTGGCCCGGGCGCCGCCGTCGCAGCAGCAGCGAGCGCACCGCGTTCTCGCGAAACAGTCCCGCGAACAGTGACGTGCCGGCGAGCTGGTCGGTGATCAGCTCGTCGATGTCGTCCGGGTCGGGGACGAGAGCGTCGAGCGCCGGCAGCTCCTCGACGTCGGCGAAGCGCAGCACGATACCGTCGTCGGTGTACATGACCTGCATCTCGTGGCCGGCGAACTCGCCGAGAGTTCGCTGCAGCGCCATCGCCCAGGGCGCGTGGATGCGTGCGCCGAACGGCGACAGGATGCAGACGCGCCAGTCACCGAGCTCGTCGCGGAAACGCTCGACGACGATCGTCCGGTCGGTCGGCAGGGAGCCGGCGGCCTGCTTCTGCTCGGCAACGTAGGCAGCGAGGTTCCGCGCCGCGAAGGCATCGAGCGGCGTGTGCTCCTCGAGCCAGTCGCGCGCCCTGTCCTCGCCGAAGCGGCCGACACTGCGCAGGAACGCGCCGATCGCGCGGCCGAGTTCGATAGGTCGCCCCGGGCCTTCGCCGCGCCAGAACGGCAGGCGGCCCGGCTCGCCGGGCGCCGGCGAGACGACGACGCGATCCCGGGTGATGGTCTCGACGCGCCAGGTGCTGGCGCCCAGCGTCACGTTGTCGCCGACGCGAGTCTCGAACACCATCTCCTCGTCGAGCTCGCCGACCCGGGGGCCGTCTTCCCCCAGGTGCACGCCGTAGGCGCCGCGGTCGGGGATCGTGCCCGCGTTCATGCGCGTCACCATCGCGGCACCGCGGCGCGGCGACAGGCGGTCAGCGCTGCGGTCCCAGGACAGGAGCGGCTTCAGGTCGGCGAAGTCCGACGACGGATAGCGGCCGGCGAGCATGTCGAGCACGGCCTCCAGCGCCGCGCGCGACAGCTCGCGGTATGGTGCTGCGCGGCGCACGATGCGCTCGATCTCGTCGACCGTCAGCGGCTCGCGGCAGCACATCGCCACGATCTGCTGCGACAGTACGTCGAGCGGGTTGGTCGGCACGGCAATCGCGTCGAGCTCGGCGCCGAGCATGCGGCTGGCGACGACGGCCGATTCGAGCAGGTCGCCGCGGAACTTCGGGTAGATGCGTCCCTTGCTGACCTCGCCGACGCCGTGGCCGGCGCGGCCGATGCGCTGCAGGCCGCGCGCTACCGAGCCGGGCGATTCGACCAGCAGCACGAGGTCGACCGCGCCCATGTCGACGCCGAGTTCCAGCGAGCTCGTCGCGACGATGCCGCGGATCGTGCCCGCCTTCAGGCCCTCCTCGATCTCTGCGCGCTTGCCGTGCGAGATGCTGCCGTGATGGGCGAGCACGAGTTCCTCGCCGGCCAGCTCGTTGAGCTTGTGCGCGAGCCGCTCGCACAGGCCACGGCTGTTGACGAAGATGATGGTCGAGCGGTTGGCGCGGATGGCGTCGTTGAGTTCCGGGTAGATCGACGGCCAGATACCGCGCTCGGCCTGCGGCGTGCCGACCTCGCGCGCATACAGGTCGCCCAGTATCGAGCCGCCGCGCGGCGGCTCGGCCGCGACCGCCGGCGGGTTCTGCATGTCCGGTACGGGCACCGTGACCGTGACGTCGAGTGCGGGCTTTGCGGAGCAGTCGACGATCTCGACCTCGCGGTCGCCGCCCAGGAATCTCGCGACCGCATCGAGCGGCCGCACGGTGGCGGACAGGCCGATGCGCTGCGGCTCGCGCGCCGTGAGCGCGGCCAGGCGCTCCAGCGACAGCGCGAGATGGGCGCCGCGCTTGCTCGCGGCCACGGCGTGGATCTCGTCGACGATCACGGTGTCGACGGTCGCCAGCGTGTCCGCGGCCTGCGAGCCGAGGATCAGGTACAGCGACTCCGGCGTCGTCACGAGGATCTCGGCCGGTTCCTTCGCCTGCCGGCGCCGCTCGCGCTGCGGCGTGTCGCCGGTGCGGATCGCGACGCCGGCGGGCGTAAACGGCAGGTCGAGGCGCTTGGCGACCCGGCCGATGCCGACGAGCGGCGCCCGCAGGTTGCGTTCGATGTCGTAGACCAGCGCCTTGAGCGGCGAGACATAGAGCACGCGGACGCCGGGCGGGGAGTCCGCGGGCAGCGCGCCGAGCCGGTCGATGCCCGCGAGAAACGCGGCGAGCGTCTTGCCGCTGCCGGTCGGCGCGACCAGCAGGGCGTGGCGGCCCGACGTGATGCTCCGCCAGCCACGGGTCTGCACGTCCGTCGGCTCGCGGAAGTTGTCGTCGAACCAGCGCTGTGTCGGTTCCTGGAACAAGGCTTGTGACACTCAGTGTCCGGGGGGCTGCTGCGCGGCGAACAACGCGCGCACCGTGTCGATCGTATCAGCGTCGGCCGCCGTCTTGTCGTCGCGATAGCGCTTGACGCGCGCAAAGCGCAGCGCCATGCCGGCGGGATACTGCGGGCTCGCCTGGATGTCGCTGACGGCAATCTCCGCAACGAGTTCCGGCTTCACGTGCACGATGTGTCCCTCACGGCCGACTTCGAGTTCGAGCAGGCGCTTCGTCTGCCACGCGAGCAAACGGTCGGTCAGCCCCTTGAACGTCTTGCCGAGCATGACGAAGCTGCCGTCATCGCCGTTGCGCGCGCCGAGGTGCAGGTTCGACAGCCAGCCGCGACGGCGCCCGCTGCCCCATTCGGCCGCGAGGATCACGAGATCGAGCGTGTGCGCCTGCTTGACCTTCAGCCAGTCGGCTCCGCGGCTGCCGGCCGCGTAGGCGCTCCCGAGCGACTTCGCCATGACCCCTTCGTGGCCGGCATCGAACGCGCCTTTCAGGAAACGCGCGGCCGCATCGGCATCGTCGGTCACGAGACGCGGTACCTGCAGCCCCGCCGCCGCGTCCTCGAGCGCCGCGATGCGTGCCTCGAGCGGGCGGTCGATCAGATCGCTGCCGTCGATGTGCAGGCAGTCGAACAGGAAGGCGCTGAGCGGCAGCTTTTCGCGCATCGCCGCGACGTCGGTCTTGCGGCCGAAGCGCCGCATCGTGACCTGGAAGGGCTGCGGCCGGCCGTCTTCCCTGAGCGCGATGACCTCGCCGTCGAGGATCGCGGCGGACTGCGGCAGGGCGCGCACGGCCTCGACGATTTCGGGGAGGCTGGCCGTCACGTCGTTGAGGCGGCGGGAGAAGATGCGCACGTCGTTCCCGACCCGGTGGATTTGCACGCGCGCGCCGTCCAGCTTGTACTCCAGCGCCGCGCGCCCGAGCGCATCCATCGCCTCGGCCATGCCCTCGGCCGGCTGCGCGAGCATCGGCCTGAGCGGCGACAGCGGCTCGAGGCGGAATTCCGCGAGCCCGCGCCGGCCCTCGCGCATCGCGGCGGCCGCAACGGCGGCCGGGTCCGCGGCGAGCATCACCGCGCGCCGCACCTCGTCGGCGGGAATCTCCGCCGCGTCGCCGATCGCCTCGACGAGCAGGCCTTCGAGCGCGCCCTGGCGAAGTTCGCCGAGGATCAGCCGGGCGAGGAAATCCTGTTCATCGGCCGTCGCGCGAGCGAACAGCTTCCCGAGCTGTTCCCGGCGGGCCTGCTGCGAGCCCTTGCCGGCGATGGCCGCGATGCGCGCAAACGCCTCGTCGACGTCGGCGAGCGATAGCGCCGGGGTGGTCGCCGCCGCGCCGCCGCGAAGCTCGCCGACGATCGCGGGACCGAGGCCGATGCGGCCCTGCGGCAGGCTGCCGCCGAGGTAATGGACCGCCAGCGAAACCTCGGTTGAGCGAGCCGCCCGCAGCGCGTCCGCGAGGGATGCGCGTTTTTTGAGCCGGCTGCGGGTCGCGGCGACGGCGCCGGATACGGTGACGAGATCGGCAAGTAGCATGAGCAGAGTGGCAGCGACACGCGCGGGCAGGTGGCAGGGCACGAGATCCGACGCCCGGCCGCCGCGCAGCGAATTCGACAAGGATACCGCATCGACCCGGGCATGCGCTGGCACCGCGAGGCTCGGGGAAGCGGGCGCCTGCCGGGACCGGTCACGGGAAAATCTTGTTATCGTCGCAGCATGTCGAAGCGCTTCATGCTCTCCTGTGCTTTCGCCGCACTGGTCTTTGCCCTGCCGGCTCCGGTTTGCGCCCAGGACCCGGGCCCGGAGCCGCCGGGCGTGACGACCGTGCCCTGGGCCTACGCCAGCTATTTCGGCACGGGCTGGTACCGGATCGGCGACGATCGCGACGCGTTCGCGATCCGTTACGTCTACCGCAAACGCATTCGCGACGGCCGCATCCGCGAGGACGGCACGCGCCAGATCGGTGTCGAATGGCGCGTACCGGTCACGCTGGGCCTGAACGAATTTCCGCTGGAGGACATCCAGGGATCGGTCGACCCGGAGAACTTCGCCAACCTGAGCGCCAATCCCGGCGTCTGGCTCGACCTGCCGGTCAACGAGCGCTGGACGCTCCGCTCGCACCTGGCGGCCGGCTGGGGCAGCGTGCTGAACGGTGGCGAGTCGGCCTGGACCTACTGGGGCGGCATCGCGAGCCGCTACCTGCTCGTCGACGGGTCCCGGCGCCTGGCGCTGATCAACGCCCTGGGCTTCGTCGGCTACACGCCGAGCGAGGGTCCGACGGAGAGCTTCCAGCCGATCATGACGGGGCTCGAATTCCGGCATCCATTGCTCGCGATCGATGACGGCAGGGATCGGCTGCGCCTGCACTGGCAGGTGGCGCACACCCATTTCCACGGCCAGCTCGACCTGAACCGGCCGGACGGCAGCACGGAGCAGGTGTCCGAGCAGTGGGAAGTCGGCTTCGCCGTCAGCCGAGAGCAGGATCGACTGCGCTTCGGCTGGCTGAGTTTCGACCGCCTCGGGCTCGCCTACCGCTTCAGCGGCGACGGCGAGCTGGAAGGGGTCGGGCTGGTCTTCAACTCGCTGTTCGACGAATGACCGGACGATAGCTAGTGCCGGGAGCCAGTGTCGTCCCTGGCGCTCCGGTAAGCGCGGCTGGCGTCGACCAGCTCGTGGAACAGCCGCCGCTGGCGCGCGGCGTACAGCAGGAACTCCGGGTGCCACTGCACGCCGAACAGGAAACGGCGATTGGAATCCTCGACGGCCTGTACGATGTCGTCGAGATCCCGGCCGCTGACGGCCAGGCCCTCGCCGAGCCGGTCGATGCTCTGGTTGTGCAGGCTGTTGATGCGAATATCGGTGTCTCCGAGGATCGCTTCCAGCCGGCTGCCGCTCTCGACGCAGAGCGTCTTCAGCGGCAGCAGCGTGCGGCGCTTCGACGTCTTGTGCCGCCGCTTGCGCAAGTCCTGGAACAGCGTGCCGCCGAGACGCACGTTGAGAAGCTGG
>JBFJUJ010000090.1:0-10152 GCA_041624755.1 Woeseia sp.
AACAAGCTCTACGCGGGCATGTGGCAATTCCGCCGCTGGCCGTACCGCTTCGAGTCGGGCGGCCCCGGCTCCGGGATCTACGTGTCGGCCGATGCGGGCGCGACCTGGGAGCGACGCACCGAGGAAGACGGGCTGCCGAAGGGCGAACTCGGGCGCAGCGTGTTCGCGATCTCGAGGGCCGCGCCGAAGCGCGTCTACGCGCTGGTCGAGGCGGAAGACAGCGCGCTCGTCGTCTCCGTCGACGGCGGCGAGACCTGGAGCAAGGTCAACGAAGAATACAACGTCGCCGATCGCCCCTTCTATTACACGGAGCTGGCGGTCGACCCGGACAACCCGGATCGCGTGTACAACATCGCCACGCGGGTCCGGGTCTCGATCGACGGCGGCAAGACCTTCGAGTACCTCGCCGCCATCGACTGCTGTGCGCCCGGCAACACGATACACATCGACAATCACGCGTTCTGGATCAACCCTGCCGACTCGCGGCACATGATCGTCGGTAACGACGGCGGTCTCGCCATTACCCGCGATCGCGGCGCCACCTGGCGTTTCGTGCGCAACCTGCCGCTGGCGCAGTTCTACCACGTCGCCGTGGACGACGCGCATCCCTACAACGTCTACGGCGGCCTGCAGGACAACGGCTCGTGGCGCGGCCCGGCGGAGGTCTGGCGCGGCGCCGGCATCCGGAACCTCGACTGGATCGAGGTCGGCTTCGGCGACGGCTTCGATACCCGGCCGTTCCCGGACAATGCCCGCGCCGGCTACGCGATGTCGCAGGGCGGCAACCTGACGCGCTGGAACCTCGATACCGGCGAGCAGCGGCTGATCCGCCCGAACCCGCCGGCGCCCGCAACCGACCTGCGTTTCAACTGGAACGCCGGGTTCGCGCAGGACCCGTTCGATGCCGACACGATCTATTACGGCAGCCAGTTCCTGCACAAGTCGATCGACCGCGGGGAATCCTGGCGGGTTATCTCCGGCGACCTGACGTCCGACAACCGGGATATGCAGTCCTTCCGCGAGAGCGGCGGCCTGACGCCCGACGTGACCGCTGCGGAGAACTACACGACCATCGTCGCGGTGGCGCCCAGCCCGCTGGAGCGCGGCCTCATCTGGGTCGGCAGCGACGACGGGCGCGTGCACGTGACGCGCAACGGCGGCGAGAACTGGGAGCGCGTCGACAACCTGTCGCGCAGCGCGCCGGCCGGTGCCTGGGTGCCGATGATCACGCCCTCGCCGCATGACGCGTCGACCGCGTTCGTCGTGTTCGACGATCACCGGCGCTCGAACATGAACACCTACGTCTATCGCGTCACCGACTATGGCCGGCGCTGGGAGTCGCTGGTCACCGACGACCTCTCCGGGTACGCACTCTCGGTGCTGCAGGACCCGGTGGATCCCGACCTGTTGTTCCTCGGCACCGAGTTCGGACTGTTCGTCAGCAACGACGCGGGCGACACCTGGACCAAGTTCACGGCGGGCGTGCCGACGGTATCGGTCATGGACATGGCGATCCAGGAGCGGGAGCGCGATCTCGTGCTCGGCACGCACGGCCGCTCGATCTACGTCATCGACGACTACGCCGCGCTGCGCAACCTCGACGCCGCTGCCTTCGGCGAGCGCCTGAAGCTGCGGACCGCAAGCGACGGGCAACAGTACGACAGCGAGATGACGCGCTCGACCCGCTTCACCGGCAACGGCGAGTACCGCGGCGACAACGAGCCCTACGGCGTCATGCTCACGTTCATCGCGAGCGGCGACGACCTGACGCATCCCGACGAGGACACTGACCGCGACCGGCGCATCCGGCGGCGCGAGGCGGCTGCCGGGAGCGGCGACGGGGAGGAAGACGAAGAACAGAAACCGGTCAAGGTCACCGTCACCGTGAGTGACGGCAGTGGCGAGACGATCCGCAGGTTCCGTGCGGATGTCCACCAGGGACTGAACCGTGTCACCTGGGACATGTCGCGCGACGGTGCCCGCGAGATGCCGGGTGACGAGGAACGCGACTACGAGGACGGCCTGCCGAAGGGCCCCGAAGTGCCGCCGGGAGACTACCGCGTGACGCTGTCGCTCCCTGACGGCGACGGCACGACGGAGTCGGCGCTCGGCGTGCGGGTGGTGGCCGATCCGCGCTCGCCATACGGCCAGGCGGATATCGAGCAGAACTATCGCGCGCGGCTCGACATCCTGGCCATGGAGAAGACGGCGGTCAGCGCGGTAGAACGCATCGTCAACGCGCGTGACGACATCGTGGCGATCAAGGCGCGCATCGCCCGGC
Source organism: Woeseia sp. (assembly GCA_041624755.1). Lineage (GTDB taxonomy): Bacteria > Pseudomonadota > Gammaproteobacteria > Steroidobacterales > Woeseiaceae > Woeseia. Next base: position 2,282 of record JBFJUJ010000090.1, read on the forward strand.
GGGACGACGCCGACAGCGCCGCAATGCAGGCGCTCACGGAACGCGCGGACGATGCCGTGGAGGCGCTCGACGACCTCGAGCAGCGCTTCCGCGTGCCGCCCGAAACCACGGGCATCGTCTACGACGACGACAAGGTCTCGAACCGGATCGGCCGCGCCCGCGAGTTCGTCGAGTCGACGCTGGCGCCACCGTCGCCGGCCGCCCGCATGTTCATGCAGATCGCCGGCGAATCGCTGGACGCGGCCCTGGCTGCGGTCAACGATTTCCTGGGCGGCGAGCTCGCGACATTCCGCGCCGACGTGACGACCGCCGGCATCGGCCTGCTGATGGACGCCGGGACGGTCGGCCGCCCGCAGTAGCCGGGCGAGGCCATGGCCGGGCGGCGGAGACTGCTCAGGCTCGCCGCCTGCACGCTCGGCGCGCTGGTCGTCGTCGCGGCCGGGGGCCTGGCGTGGCTCGGCGTCGACGCGTCCCGGAACCGCGACGCCTGGTTCGCGGAACGCCACGGCGAACTCGAGTCGGTCGAGCGCGAATCGCTGCAGACAGCGCCGCACCTGGCCGCCGAGCGCGTGCGGCTCACGTCGACGTCGGGGCTCGCAGTGACGCTGCGGGTGCTGCGACCGCGGGCACAGCCGGCGCCGCTGCCGGCCATCATGCTGCTCGGCGGCCACCAGACCGGCGCCGACGCCGTGGAGCTGTTCGACGATGTCAGCGAACGCATCGTCGTCGCGCTCGACTATCCTTACGACGGGCCGCTCGAGACGCGCACGCTGCTGACGACGCTGGGCGCGGTGCCGGCCATACGGCGCGCGTTCCTCGATGCGGCACCCGCGATCTGGCTCGCGATCGACTGGCTGCTGGCGCAGGACTGGCTCGCGAAGGACCGCCTCGCGCTCGCCGGCGTCAGTCTCGGCGTGCCGTTCGCGGCGACGGCGGCCGCGCGCGACGAGCGCATCGCCGCGCTGCTGCTGGTGCACGGAGCCGCGGACAACCGCGCCTGGGTCGCGCGCAACATCGAAAGGCGCGCGGACTTCGGACCGCTCCTGCCGCCCGCCGCGACGGTCGCCAACTGGCTGGTGTACGGGCCGCTGCACGACACCGCGGCGAACGTCGCGCGTATGGCGCCGCGACCCGTCGTCATCGTCGGCGCGCGCGACGACGAGCGCGTGCCGGCCGGCCAGACGCAGGCGCTCTACGCCGCCGCCCGGGCGCCGAAGACCCTGCGCTGGACCGACGGCCTGCACGTGCAGACCGGGCGGCGCGACGTCGTCGACGAGCTGATGGCGATCGCCGACGAGGAGCTCGATGCCATGCTCGGCACCGGGGCGGACGGCGCGCCGTAGCCGCCGGGAGCGGCGTCAGCCGTCGCCTACAGGAAGTTGTTCGGCCAGATGATGCTGCGCCACATGTGCGCCGTCGGGCTGCCGTCGAAGCCGAGGCCCTCCTTCGGCTGGCGGAAATTACGCCCGATGATGTCGGTGAACTCGTCGATGTCGACGTCGACGCCCTTCTCGAATGAGTACAGGTCGTTGATCGTGATCTCGCGCGAGGTCATGTACCAGCGGTGTTTTCGCGCGCGCTCGTACTCGGCGACGATGTAGGGCTCCGGCTCGTAGCCGGCGCCGAAGAAGCGGATGTAAGCCTCGGGATACTCGTAGCCCACCGAAGTGTCCGGGAAGAAGCGCAGCGCCTGGTGCTTCTCGATGGCCCAGGCGATCTCCTCGTCGACGTACGGGCGCACGAGCTGCGCGCCCCAGTAGCCGTGGTCGGTGCGGATCAGGTTCATGACCGAGATGTCGTGCAGCAGGCAGGCCATGACGACCTTTTCCGGACTGCCGTTCTTCAGCGCGAGCCGCGCGCTCTGCAGCACGTGCTGCGCCGGCGCGAAGCGGTACTTGAAGAAGTCGACGAGCGTGGGCCGCTCCGGCATGCGCGGCAGGCGCGGGTCGTCACCCATCAGGAACGGCCCTTCGCCGCCGGGTTCGTCGAGGGCGAGCTTGCAGGCCCACGGCGTCGCGACGCGGCGGTCGAGTTCCTCGGCCATGGCGTGCTCGAGGGCGTCGGCCTTGGCGCTCAGCGTGGCCGCGCCCGCGACCGACGCCGTGGCGGTTGCGCTCAGGCTCTTCAGGAAATAACGGCGGTCCATTCGAACACCCTCCGGCTGTGTGCGTCACGCGGCCTGCACGATGTCGATACGAATCTCGCCCAGGCCGTCGATACCTCCGGTGATTCTATCACCGGGCACGACCGGCCCGACGCCGGACGGCGTGCCCGTGAACAGCAGGTCGCCCGGCGCGAGCGTGAACAGCCCGGAGAGCTCGGCGAGCGCTTCGGGGATGCCGAGGATCAGGTCGGCGATATCGCCGCGCTGCCGACGTTCGCCGTTGACGTCGAGCCAGATCTGCCCGGCGCGCGGATGGCCGACCTCGCTCGCCGGCCGGATCGCCGCCAGCGGCGCCGCCTGCTCGAAGCTCTTCGCGGGGTCCCAGGGTCGGCCGTGCCTGCGCAGCTCGCTCTGCAGGTCGCGGCGCGTCAGGTCGATGCCGACCGCATAGCCGAAGATCAGTTCCTCGGCGTCAGCGGCTGCGAGGTCACGGCCGCCGCCGCCGAGCGCGACGACGAGCTCGATCTCGTGATGCAGGTCGGACGTCCGCGGCGGGTAATCCACCTTGCTGCCGGACGGCACTACCGAATCCGCGGCCTTCATGAACCACACGGGCGACTCGCGCTCCGGATCGTTGCCCATCTCGCGCGCATGCGCGGCGTAGTTCTGGCCGATGCAGTAGATGCGGTGCACCGGGAAGCGCGCTTCGCTGCCGGCGACGGCGACGGTCGGGTAGTCGATCGGGAACAGCAGTTCGGCGGGCATAGGGCAGCTCGGTGACAATGGCGCTGGCGGGGCCGGGGCGGCGCGGCCGGGATGCGGCGATGGTAGCAACGGCGTTCAGGTATGATCAACGCGACGCCCGCTGCGGGGAGAGACCCATGGCCATCGATCGTCGTGAACTGCTGCAGGCCGTCGCCGGCATGTCGCTCGGCGCCACTCTCGGCGCCTGGCGCAGCGCAGCCGCCGCCGTTTCCTCACCGTCGCCCGCGAGCGCCTTCGGTTTCGCCGACGACCGCGTGCCGATGAACGCCGCGAACCTGTGCCCGATGCCGAGCGCGATCGGCACCGCGGTCGCGCGCTTCGCCGCCGAGCTGGACCGCGACATGAGCAGCGCCAACCGCCGCAGAATCGAGGCGATGAAAGAGGATGCGCGCGCAGGGCTCGCCGCGCAGCTCGGCGTGTCAGCCGACGAACTCGCGATCGTGCGCAACACGTCCGAGGCGAACGGCATCGTCGTGCAGGGCCTGTCCCTCGGGCCCGGCGACGAGGTGCTGCTGTGGGACCAGAACCACCCGTCGAACGGCCTCGCCTGGGACGTGCGCGCGGCGCGCGACGGCTACTCGGTGCGGCGCTTCTCGCTGCCGCCAGCGCCGTCGTCGATCGACGAGGTCGTGGACCACGTCGTGCGGCAGGCCGGCAGGCGCACGCGCGCCATGTCGTTCACGCACATCTCGAACGTCACCGGCTTCCGGCTGCCGGCGGCCGAGATCTGTGCGAGCCTGCGGCGTCACAGCCCGGAGCTGTTCATCCACGTCGACGGTGCGCAGACCTGGGGCGTGCGGGACGTCGACCTCGCCGCGCTCGGCTGCGACTCGTTCAGCGGCAGCGCGCACAAGTGGTTCATGGGGCCCCGCGAGACAGGGCTCCTGTACGTCCGGGAAGCGCGCCTCGATGAGGTTGCCGCGAGCGTCGTCAGCATCCCCTGGGGCAGCGAGGTCGAGCCGTCGGTAGCGGGCGCGCGCCGCTACGAGGCGCTCGGGCAACGCGACGACGCCGCGATCGCCGCGCTGGCCGAGACCGTCGCCTGGCACGGCGCGATGACGCCCGCCGCGGTCGAGGACCGCGCCGTGGCCGTCGCCGATCGCCTGCGCGACGCCCTGGTGGATCTCGACCTGCCGTTCGTCTCGTCGAATCACGCCGACTTCCGCAGCAACGTCATCATCCTCCCCGCAGCGCCCGAACGGCTGCGCGACCTGCCGCGCGAGGTGTTGGAGCGCTCCGGCGTCATCACCGCGCCCGTCGGCGGGCTGCGCATGTCGCCGCACATCTACAACACGGCGGAGCACGTCGAGCGCGTCGCCGCCGCGCTCGGCGACCTGCGGCACCGGCTCGGCCACGGCCAGGCGTAGTCCGCCGGCGCGGCGGGCAGGTGCCTGAGGTAACCTTGCCCGCCTCATGCAGACCTCGGCGCTCTCCAATCGCAACTACCTGATCTACTTCAGCGGCAATACCGTGTCGCTACACGGCCTGTGGGTCTATCGCGTCGCGCTCGGCTGGCTGGCCTGGGAGCTGACCGGCTCCGAGTTCTGGGTCGGCGCCGTCGCGTTCACGCAGTTTGCGCCGGCCGTGCTCTTCGGACCCGTTTTCGGCGTACTCGCCGACCGCTTCGACCGGCGCGCCGCCTCCCTGCTGATCAACACGATCAGCACCCTCAACATGGTACTGCTGACGCTGCTGACGGCCTTCGACCGGACCGACATCTTCGTGCTGCTGACGCTCGCGACGATGCAGGGCACGCTCGACGGCGCCCACCTGCCCGTGCGCCTGGCGCTAGTGCCGAATCTCGTCAGCCCGGCGCAGCTGCAGAGCGCGCTGGCGACCAACTCGATCTCGTTCAACCTGTCGCGATTCATCGGGCCCGCGCTGGCCGGCCTGCTGATAGCGACCTCGGGCGTCGCCTCCGCGTTCGCGTTCAACGCGGCGTCCTACGTCGCGGTGCTCGTCGCGCTGGCGGTGGTCCGGCTGCGCCCGAGCAGCGCGCCTCGCAGAGCGCGCAGCCACGTCTGGCGCGAACTGACCGATGGCGTCGTCTACGTCGTCCATCACCCGCAGATCCGCCTGCTGCTGGCCGTCATCGCCACCGGCGCCGTGCTCGGGCGCGGCCCGCTGGAACTCCTGCCGGCGTTCGCGGACGACGTCTATGCGAGGGGTAGTGTCGGCCTCGCCATCCTGACCTCCGCGATCGGCGGCGGCGCGATCGTGGCCGGGCTGATCCTCGCCCGCGGCAGCGGCTGGCTCACGCTGGACATCGTCGCCGGCGGCACGTTCTTCGGCGGCCAGCTGCTGATCGCACTCGGCCTGAGCGACAGCTTCCTGCTCAGTACGGCGATCGTCGCGGCGCTCGGCTGCACGCTCTCGTTCTGCGGCGTCGGCTCGCAGATCCTGCTGCAGACGTCGATCGAGGACGAAGTGCGCGGGCGCGTCAGCAGCCTGTGGGGCATGGTCGCCTTCGGCGGCCTCGCGCTGGGCGGACTGTTGATCGGCGCCCTTGCCAGCCTGTACGGTCTGCAGCGGGTCACGATCGCGGCCGGCATCGTCTGCAGCCTGCTGACCGTCGCGACCCTGCTGCGCCACTGGCGCAGTCAACGCCTGCGATCGACCGCCACGAGAAGCCACTGAGAGGAACCCTGCATGGCCAGAACTGAATCACGGATGCTGGAGCTGGGCACGGAGGCGCCGGAATTTTCGCTGCCCGATGCCGACGGCGAGGAGCACTCGCTCGCCGACGGCGCGCCGGCCTGTCTCGTCATGTTCATCTGCAATCACTGCCCGTTCGTCAAGCACGTGCGCGAGGAACTCGCCGCCATCGGCCGCGACTACGGCAAGCGCGGCGTCGCGATCTACGCGATCAACAGCAACGACGCCGCCACCCATCCGGACGACAGCCCCGAGAACATGAAGCGGGAAGCCGAGCGCTTCGGCTACGAGTTCCCCTACCTCGTCGACGCCGACCAGTCGGTCGCGAAGGCCTACGACGCCGCCTGCACGCCGGACTTCTACCTGTTCGACGGCGAGCGCCGGCTCGTCTACCGCGGGCAGCTCGACGACAGCCGGCCCGGCAACGACAAGCCGGTGAACGGCCGCGACCTGCGCGCGGCGCTCGACGCCGTGCTCGAGGGCAGAAAGCCGGCCGCGGAGCAGCGGCCGTCGGTCGGCTGCAACATCAAGTGGAAGCCGGGCAACGCGCCGGCGTGGTTCGGGTGAGCGCCGCCGGGCGGGGGCGGCCGGCCAGGGCATGATCGCATGCGGACGGCGTGACCTTGCGGTCACGCCGTCCGGTTTGTTGCGCTACTCGGATTCGTAGCGTGGACGCGGACGGCGCACTTTCCGAAATGCGCGCCGTTCGGCATGCTCGGCCTGGTCATGAGCGCGGCGGTGGCGGAGCTCGTCGTGGCGCTCCGCGTGCATCGCGATCCTGCAGAACCGGCTGTCGAGCATGCGATACGTCAGGTCGTCGACGTCGTCGACGTCGCTGGCGTAGTGTCGGGTGGACATGGTCATTCCTCGGTGGGCCGGCCTGGCACGGCAGGCTCGCAGCCGCCCGGCCCCTGTACCCTGATGGTCGGCCGACGCCCGGTTCCGTGTACGCGGCAGCATGGCGATTGGCCATGCCGCGCAGAGCCCGTCCCGGCGCCCGCCTGCCTGCTCGGATTCGAAAACGTGCCGCTCGCCGGCTACGCCCCTAGTGAGCCCCGTACCCGGCGTAGTCGTCCGACAGACTGTCGTAGTCGTCGAAGTCGGCGAGCTCGCGCTCCAGGAAACGGTTCTCCCGCGACATTTCGATCAGCCGCCAGACGGGGACGCTGCCGCCGGTAGCGGACACAGGTCCCGCGTCCGCCAGCAGTTCGCCCTCGTCGTCGTCGATCACATCGTCGTCAAGTTCAAAATCGTCTTCGCTCATGCACTCCGCCTCCAGGCCGCATGCGGCCGGGTCAAGTCTCGTCATGGTGCCGGTCGAGCCGGTTTGGCGGAGCGTGCCAAGCTCTCGCGCCGGGCCATTTCCGCGAGAAGATAATCGGATTTGTCTCGATGTCAAGGTATTTTTGAGCGCTGATTTTGCCTCTTTCAAGTCTCTGAAATGAGTGAAAATTCTGGAGGCCGGCCGCTGCAGCAGAGGGCCGGGGAGCGTGCCGGGCCGGACAGTTCCGCGCTCGGCGCCGTCGTCCGCCTGCAGCTCCTCGGCAGACAGCCCGGGCTGCGGTCAGTCCGAGCCCCGCAGGTAGTCCAGCGTCTCGACCGTCATGCCGCGTTCGTCGATGCCCAGCAGCTCGAAGGCTGCGCGTGAGTGGACCGCGTTCCCCTCGAGCAGCATCGCGAGCTGGTCGCGCGTGATCGGAAACCACGAGAAGCGATCGAGCGCGAGGCAGGCCACGTGCACGAAAAGTGCCGGAGCCGGCAGGATCACCTTGTTCTGCCGGCCCGCGGCGGCAATTCGGCGGATGATTTCGGGCCAGGACAGCGTCTCGCGGCCGCCCAGCGGGTAGACCTGGCCCACGGTTTCGGGCCGCCCGAGCGCGCCGACGAACGCGGTGGCGACGTCCTCGACGTGCACCGGCGACATCTCGAACCCACCGCCGGCGGGCGACAGCCCGCGGAAGAAGGCCGGCGCCGGGATCGGCGGCTCGATCATCTGCTGCCTCAGCTGTGTGCAGAACTCCATGCGGCCTCGCGGGTCGCCGAAGATCACGGACGGGCGGAATACGGTGCCGTCGAGCCCGCTGTCGGCGAGATGCTGCTCGGCAAGCCACTTGGTGCGCTGGTAATCGGTGCCGTCGGCCCTGACGCCGTTGGCGCTCATCAGCAGGAAACGGCCGACGCCCTGCTCACGCGCGGCGTCGATCGCCCGCTTCGCGCCCTCGTGCTGCAGCGCCTCGAACGTGATGCCGGCGGCCGGTTCCTCGCGAAGGATACCGATGAGATAGATGGCGGCATCGCAGTCGCGCAGCGTTGCCGCAATCGCAGCGCGATCGCCGATATCGCCCGG
>JBFJUJ010000091.1:0-10136 GCA_041624755.1 Woeseia sp.
AGATCCTCACCTTCGTGTTCGAAGCGTTCGATGAGCCGTGGAAGGGCTCGCCCGACCCGCTGGAGCCGGAAAAGCACTGGGGGTTGTTCGACGTCGAACGCAGACCCAAGCTGGCCATGCACGAACTGTACGCAGAGCTGGCAAGCTAGGGAGACCCTGCAAGAGATACCAGGCCGTCGTGTCTCGAATCGACTTGCGGCAAAGCGCGGCAACGAAGACTCGCCATCATGCAGCGGAAACTCCGCCTGCGACATCAAGAAACGGCGTGTTCGTCATTGACCAGGCGTGCGTCACATGAACAACGGGCAGCGTGCGATTCATTGACAGCGCTGTCAAAAAAAAGTTAAATAAAATTTTCGGGGCATCGCAGGCCCCGCTCCAGCGGGGACAATCTACGAATGTCCAAAGCCACGATCGACGACGTCGCGAGGCTCGCCGGTGTCTCGATCAAGACCGTGTCGCGCGTCGTCAATCGCGAACCGAATGTGCGCGAGTCGACGCGCGAGAACGTCGAGAAAGCGATCGCCGAACTCGACTATCGGCCCAACCAGTCGGCGCGCAATCTCGCGAGTCACAAAGCTCGCCTGATTGGCCTCATTTACGACGACCCGAGTGTTTACGATGTGCCAAGCGCCGGCTACGTCATCAGGATGCAGCACGGCACGCTGCGCGCCTGCGGCCAGTCCAATTACGAGCTGCTGATACACCCCTGCCGCTATCGCGACAGTAACGTCGTCCACGAGCTGCAGGGAGTCATTGAAAGGGCACGGCCGGCCGGCATCGTGCTGGCGGCGCCGTTGTCCAACATGCCGAAGATCGTCCGTGCGGTCGAATCCAGCGGTACGCGTTACGTACGTCTTTCCCCGGGCGTTCACAAGGGCAAGGGCTTCGCCGTCGCGACCAACGACCGCGAATTCAGCGCCGAGATGACGCGCTACCTGGCGTCGCTGGGTCATCGGCGGATAGCGTTCATCAAGGGCGATGCCCGGCACAAGGCGGTGGGCAATCGCTACTTAGGCTACCGGGACGGTCTCGAGCAGTCAGGCCTGGAATTTTCCGAAAGGCTCGTGGCCGAAGGCGACAATTCCATTGCGTCCGGCATGGCCTGTGCGACCCGCTTGCTCGGCATGAAGGATCGGCCGACGGCGATCTTCGCCGCCAATGACGACATGGCGGCCGGCGTCATGCGGGTCGCCGCCGAGCAGGGTATCGACGTGCCCGGGCAGCTGTCCGTCGCCGGCTGCGACGATATCTCGCTTGCACAGCAGATCTACCCGAGCCTGACCACGATCCGGCAGCCGCTGGCCGCCATGGCCGAACGCGCCGTCCTCGCACTGATCGACGACCTGCGCGAAGACACGCCGAGAAGCGGCGTGGAGATCATTCCCGCAACGCTGAAGATCCGGGAATCGACCGGACCGGCGCCGCACTAGCAGCCAACTGAATCAGCCCTCGACGTGCAGCGGGATGTTCGCCGTGGCCGCCCGGCCGGCCTCGTTCCAGGCATACAGGAACAGCCGGTAGGGCCCGGGCTCCGCGGGCATGCGGACCCGGGCGCCCTCGGCGTCCCCCTCGACGACGGCGCCTTCGATGTCCGGCAGCGTCGGCCGGTAATCGCCGCCGGTCGCGTAGTCGTCCGACTCGGCGCGCAGCGCCCAATGCGTGCGTACGGGACCGCCGTCGGGATCGAGCACGCCGGCGCGGACGCGGATCTCGGCGCCCGGATCGACTCGCGTCGGACCGTCGGCGACGAGCGGCTCGACGCGCGGCGCCGGGTTCGCAGGCGGCGAGCCCGTCCAGAGTTCGCTGATCGCGTCGACGACGCCGGTCGGCGAGCCGTCGTCCAGGAACATGCCGAACCAGGTCGCGGTGCCCTCCATCTTGTGGCCCCACAGGAAGGCATAGGAGCCGAGCATCCGCGCGCGCGCCGCCGTGACGCCCTGCTCGTAGCTCTGCCGGTAGAACGCCGCTTTCTGCGAGCTGGTCAGTTCGATCGGCGCACCCCAGTCGGTCGTCGGCATCTCCCACGGGCCCGGCGGGCCGAACTCCGTCAGTATGCAAGGCTTGCTCGCCCCGCCGGCGCGCAGGCGCCCGGGCAGCGACTGCGCGCCACCGTAGGCATTGATCCCGTGGATGTCGATGTCGGGGCAGCGTTCGTGGACGCTCGCGATGCGGGCGCCGCCGATCTCGGCGGTCACCGTCATCGTCGGATGCGCCGGGTCCAGGCGCTTGATCATCGCCGCGATGTCGTTGACTGCTTTCCAGACGAGCGGATTGTCGCCCTCGTCGAAGCCTTCCATCTCGTTGCCGATGCCCCACAGCAGCAACGCCGGGTGATCCCTGTAGCGCAGCACGGCCTCGCGGGCGCGGTCGAACTGCTCGCGGACCTGCGTCTCGTCGCCATAGTCGAAGCCGTGGCGTTCGTGACCGAGCCAGATGCCGACGGTGACGGACAGGCCGAGCGCGTGCGCGGCGTCGAGAAGCTCGCCCGAGTCGTCGGCATCCCAGCTGCGCACGGAATTACCGCCCGCGGCCTTGAGTTTCTCGAGCGACGCGCTGCCGCCGGCACCGCGGATGAAATAGGGCTCGCCGCCACGCAGGAGCTGCCAGCCGTCGGCTACTTGCGCGAGCGTGACCGGGATTGCTTCGGCGCCCAGCGTCATCGGCGTCGCCAGCAGGGCGGCGAAGACGGCCGCCGCCCCGTGCGCGGCGATGCCGAATCGTCGCCGACGGCGCGGCAACCGTTGCCGGGTCGCAGGCATCGCACCGGCGGGGCATGCGTCGGTAATCGCTCATTCATCGTCAGCTGACCCCACCGTTCAGGCTCGATTCGGGATTGCGGCCCTGTCGCGGTGCGGCCGCGCGAGCCCTTCATGCAGCGCGTTCCCCGAACTGCAGTTCCGCGAGCCGCGCATAGAGTTCATTGCTGCCGACGAGGTCGTCGTGCGTGCCGATCGCGACGATCCGACCGTGGTCCATGACGACGATGCGGTCGGCCTGCTTGACCGTCGCCAGCCGGTGCGCGATGACCAGCGTCGTGCGGCCGCGCATGAGTTCCTCCAGCGCGAGCTGCACAGCGCGTTCGCTCTCGGCATCGAGCGAGCTCGTTGCCTCGTCGAGCAACAGGATCGGCGGGTCTTTCAGCATTGCGCGAGCGATCGCAATGCGCTGACGCTGCCCACCGGACAGGCGCGTGCCGCGCTCGCCGAGGAAGGTGTCATAACCCTCGGGAAGCGCGCGGATGAAGTCGTCGGCCGCGGCCGCTCGCGCCGCCTCGTGGACCGCCGGGTCGTCGGCGTCGCGGCAGCCGTAGCGGATGTTCTCGAGCGCGCTTTCGCCGAACAGCATCGTATCCTGCGGCACGAGGCCGATCGTCGCGCGCAGCTCCTGCGGATCGACGCGCGCGATGTCGACGCCATCGAAACGTATGGCGCCGGACTGCGGGTCGTAGAAGCGCAGCAGGAGCTGGAAGCTCGTGCTCTTGCCGGCGCCCGACGGTCCGACGATGGCGAGCGTCTCCCCCGGCTCGACGACCAGGGAGAAGTCGTCGAGTGCCGGCGTATCCGGACGCGACGGGTAGCAGAACGTTACGCGGTCGAACTCGATGCGGCCGGCGAGACGCGGCGGCAAATGCAGCGGCCGGGCCGGGGGCGCGATCGCGGGGCGGGCCTCCAGCAGCTCGGTCAGGCGCTCCATCGCGCCCGCGCCGCGCTGGATTTCGCCCCAGACCTCGGAGAGCGCCGCGGCCGAGGAGCCGACGAAGCCGGCGTACAGCAGGAACTGGCCGAGCTGTCCGCCGGTCATGTCGCCGGCGACGACGGCGCGCGAGCCGAGCCACAGCACGAACGTGATCGCGCCGAACACGAGGATCACGCCGAGCGCGGTGATCACGGCGCGCACGCGCGTGCGGCGGATCGCGGCATCGAAGCTCGCATCCACCGCCTCGCCGTAGCGTTCGCTCTGCAGCGCCTCGAGCGTGAAGGCCTGCACGGTCTGGATGGCGTTCAGGGTCTCGTCCGCGAGGCCGCTGGTATCGGCAACCCGGTCCTGGGCGGTCCGCGACAGCTTGCGGATGCGCCTGCCGACTGCGATCAGCGGCACGACGACGACCGGGATCAGGAGCAGGATGTAGCTCGTGAGCTCGAGGCTCGTCGCGAGCAGCATGATCAGCGCACCGACGAGGGTCAGCGAGGTGCGCAGCGCGACCGACAGACTGGCGCCGGAGATACTCTGCACCAGCGTCGTGTCGGTGGTCAGGCGTGAGAGCACCTCGCCGATGCGCGTCACCTCGAAGAACAAGGGGTCCATGCGGATGACGCGGTCGTACACGGCCGTGCGGATATCCGCCACGACCCGCTCGCCGAGCCAGCTGACGAGGTAGAAGCGCAGCGCCGCGAAGCCACCGAAGACGACCGCCGCCGCAAGGAACCACGCGAAATAGCGGTTTATCGTGCCGACGTCGCCGCCGGCGAAGCCGCGATCGATCAGGTAGCGCAGCGCCACCGGCAGCGCCAGCATCGCGACCGCGGCGACCAGCAGCGCCCCGAGCGCGGCGGCGAGCGTCGCGCGATACGGGCGGATGAACGGCCACAGCGTGGCCAGCGGCTTCAGCGTGTCCGCCTTCGGGCGTTCCTCGGAATCCATAGCCGCTATTGCGGGCGCATTGCGCGCCCTTGTCAACGGCGGCGCGCCGATTCGCGCCGCAGACCACCGTGCTATGTTGGCGGTAAGAAGACGCGCTCGCCCGGAGCGATCGTCCTGGAGAAGCCCGATGCCGTTCACCAAGTCCACCGCCCTGCTGTGCCTGCTCGTCGTTCTGGCCCTGCTGCCGCGGGCATCGTCGGCCGAGACCCTCGTTATTACCGCCGAGCGCCTGTTCGACGCCGCGAGCGGCGAGATCACCGGCCCGGTGCGCGTCGTCGTCGCCGACGGCGTCATCCAGGCGGTCAACCCGCGCTCCGTGCCGGCCGGCGCCGAGGTCATCGCGCTGGGCGACCGCACGCTACTGCCCGGCCTGCTCGACATGCACACGCACATCAACGGCGACTGGTTCACGGGCAATGACTGGGTCACGATCCCGGTCTACGAGACCGCGGCGGACTGGGGCATCCGCGGCGTCGTCTTCGCGGAGCGGACGCTGATGGCAGGCTTCACGACGATCCGCGATCTCGGCGCGCTGCCGGGTTTCCCGGACGTCGCGCTGATGCGGGCCATCGACCGCGGCTTCGTGCCGGGGCCGGACGTCTGGCCGGCCGGGCATTTCATCTCGATCACGGGCGGCCACTGCGACATCACCGGCTTCGCGCCCGGCATTCACGAGCTCGGGCCGAAGGCCGGGATCGCCGACGGCGTCGACGAGGTGATCAAGGCAGTGCGCTACCAGGCCAAGCACGGCGTGCGCGTCATCAAGGTATGCGCGACGGCGGGCGTATTCTCGTTTTCGAACAACGCGCCCGTCGGCGCTCAGCAGTATTCGCTCGCGGAGCTCGAGGCGATCGTGGCCGAAGCCACCCGGCATGGCCTCAGGGTCGCGGCGCACGCGCACGGCACGGACGGCATCAACGCCGCAGTACGAGCGGGCGTTGCCTCGATCGAGCACGGCTCGATCCTGTCCGAGGCCTCCATCGAGCTGATGAAGGAACGCGGTACCTACCTCGTGCCCAACCTGTACATCAACGGCCTGGAGCTGCCGCCCGACACCCCGGCGGCCACCGTGGCCAAGAACGAATACCTGAAGCCGCTCGTCGACCGGAGCCTCGAGATGGCCTACGAGGCCGGCGTCAAGATGGCGCTCGGCAGCGATTCGGGGGTCTACCCGCACGGCGACAACGGGCGCGAGTTCGCCGCGCTGGTGGCGAAGGGAATTCCCGCCGCGTATGCGCTGCAGATGGGCACGATCTTCGCCGCCGACCTGCTCGGCGTCGAGGACCGCGGCCGCGTCGCCGCAGGCTTGCGGGCCGACCTCATCGCCGTGCCGGGCAACCCGCTCCGGGACATCGCGGTCATGGAAGACGTGCGCTTCGTCATGAAGCAGGGCGTCGTCTACAAGGCCGAATAGCCCGGATCTGCGGGCAGCTGCTTCACGATCTCTGGCCGCAGAGGTTGGCGAAGGTGGGACCCGGGAGGGCTTTTCAGGGCCGTGCGAGGCAAGGATGCCGAGCCCGGAGCGTACAGGGACGTATTTACAGCGTCCCTTGAAAGCCCTCCCGGGTCCCAGCTTCGCTCCGGCCTTCGGCGCGCTAGCGAACAATCAACCTGGCAACCACGGCTGGCCGGCGCGCGTCGCCCGGCGGTCGCCGCCGGTGCCGCCCGGGCGTGCTAGAGTTAGGTCGACGCGGCTCGCGACCGTGTGTGGGGGGATAAGAACAATGACGATACGGCTTATATTCAGCTGCGCGCTTCTGGTCATCGCGACGATCGTCGCTCTGCCGACTCGCGCACAGACCTACGTGATCCCGTTCTCCGAGATCCGGCAGCAATCAGACGAGTCCGGCGAGGCACCGGACCGGGTGATCGAGGACTGGCTCATCGGCCTGATCCGCAACGAGCTCGATGCGCTGGGATTCGACGTCGACGCCGGCCTGGTGCTCGACAACCTGCCGCTCGAGGCGATGACCGAGATCATCGAGACCGACTGCGATTTCTACCGGCCGTACGAGGTGCATACCGACGCGACGACGGCGACGGTGATCATCGACGAGAGCTCCAGCCTGACGGTCAGTCTCGACACCATCCGCTCCGTCAACCTGCAGGCGAACCTCGCCGGCACCGTCAGCGCGGACACCAGCGCCTGGGTGCGCTGGGGGCAGGACATACCGTTCGTCGGCGACTGCATCAAGATCGACACGGATCACGGTGACATCGGCATCACGCTGCCGTTCGACATCACCCTCGAGCTGGCGCTGCAGCTCACGCCGACCTTCGACGCGGAGCAGCTCGCCATCGTCGTCGACAAGCAGGCGACGCTTACCGGGCAGTCCGTCGTCGGCAACGGCTCGCTGCGGCACGACTTCGGCTTGATCTCGCTGACGGACCTCGTCCTCAACATCTTCGAGGACCGGCTGCTCGAGGACATCAGCGAGAACAGCGAGCAGCAGATCGCGGACGAGATCGTGGCACTCAATTTCCGCCTCGACGGGCGCGACGCGAACGGCGATCCCGACCCGACGATCGAGGCCTTCAACGGACCGAGTATTTTCTTCCTCGACATCGACGACGAGGACCGGGCCTCGGTGCGGCAGCTCCTCGCGCAGTACGGCATCCCGGACGTCGTGCTAGACATCATCGACGAGCGCGGCGTCGAGATCCTGCTGACGCTCGCGACGCTTACCGGCCCCGAGCGCGAGCTGTACCTCGCGGAGCTCGGCGCGCAGGCGAGCTGCGACGTGCTGCTCGCGGCGTTCCGGACGCCGCTCGCCGCGACGCCGATCTACCGGTTGAACGGCCAGGACTGCGAAGCGGCGGATGTCGCGGCGCCGTCCGCCGGACCCTTCTTCAGCGACTCGCTGTGCCTCGACGAGCTGGCCTACGAAGCGACCGACAACGAGGCCTTCTGCGCCGAGCGCTTCGGCGCCGAGGCGGAGACCCTGCTCGGCAACGCCGCAGCCTGGGTGGCCGACGACAGCCAACCGAACGATCCGCTGCCCGGTGTGCCGAGCCGCCCGTGGACGACGATTCCCGGCACGGAGCTCGATGTCGGCGTGCTGTCGATCGCGGGCAATCGCCAGCCCTACATGAAGCGCTTCCGCTACAAGACCATCGAGGGACTGCCGCGCGGCAGCGGGAGCTGCGAGCTGGAGATGCGCGTCTACAAGAGCGACGTCACGGCGGACGGGCTCGTGCCGCTGATCGCGCTGCACGGCGGCACGTGGCGCAGCCGCGGCTTCTCGTTCTTCGGCCTCGAGTCGGGCCTGTCGCAGCTCACCGAGCGCGGCTTCATCGTGTTCGCGCCGTTCTATCGCCTGGTCGATACGAGCGACGGCAACGTCGAATGCAACGGCGCGAGCTGGCGCGAGGTGACCGCGGACGCCGCCAGCGCGCTCGACTGGGTGCTCGCGAACGGCGCCGCGCTCGGCGCGGCTGAAGGCGCCGTCAGCATCTACGGCCAGTCGGCCGGCGGCCATCTCGCGGCCTGGCTCGCGGCGCATCGTCCGGACGACGTGCGCAGCGCGCTGGTCTTCTACGGCCCGACTGACGCGCTCGAGTTCCTGGCCGGCGCGGTGCCCGTCGGCGGGCCGTACGAAGCGTACCGCGACTTCGGGCTGCGCTCGCTGGCGCGTTTCTTCGGCGCGCGCAACGGCGACAGCGAGGTCCGGCTGGAGCAGATCGCGCCCCAGGATTTCACGGTGGCGCGTATTCGCGACGACTGGGCCGACACGATCCCGGATGCCGTTTTCGACCTGTCCGCCGTCGACGCAGCGAACCCGCCGGCCTACGTCGCGCGCTGCGCCGCCGACCTGGGGCTCGAGCTCGGGCAGATCGACCTGCTGGCACCGCCGCCGGCCCTGCTCGGCTGCCTGAAGCGCGAGCTGCGCGACTTCCTGGTCGACAACTCGCTGAACCACCAGTTTGCCGGCGAGCCCGCGCCGGTGCACGTCGTGCAGGGCAGCGCGGACTCGCTGGTGCCCTACACGCAGGCATTGAATCTCTGCGGCGCCATCGACGGCAGCGTCCTGCCGACGACCGTGGCCGACCCGTTGACGAGCTACGACTGCGGGCAGGCGAGCCAGGTGCAGATCGTCTGGGGCGGCGAGCACGCGCTCGAGCTCGGTGTCTGCCTCGACGCCGTGTGTCCGGCGGGCGAAATCGACAGCCTGACCCGCGATGCGGCCGTCGCCGCGATAGGCGCCGCCTGGGACTGGCTGCAGGCGGACCCGTCGCTGCCGAACGAGCCGGCGACCGCCTACGCGGACGTGCCCGAGAGCTACTGGGCGTTCGCCTTCATCGAGGCACTCGCGGCCAGCGGCATCAGCAGCAGCTGCAGCCCGGGCAACTACTGCCCCGACGACGCGATGATCCGCTCGCACATGGCGGTGTTCCTCGAGCGTGCGATGCGCGGCGGCGACTACCAGCCGCCGCCGGCGACAGGGATACCCTTCGCCGACGTCGGCCCGGCCGATTTCGCGGCGGACTTCATCGAGCAGCTCTACGCCGACGGCATCACGTCGGGCTGCGGCGGGGGCAACTACTGCCCCGCGGCGCAGGTCAGGCGCGACCAGATGGCGGTATTCCTGCTGCGCGCGAAATACGGCGCCGCTTACTCGCCGCCGCCGGCGACCGGCATTTTCAGCGACGTGGCTACCGGGTACTGGGCTGCCCGCTGGATCGAGCAGCTCGCGGCCGAGGGCATCACGGGCGGCTGCGGCGGCGGCCGCTATTGCCCGTCCGCGGTCGTCACGCGGGCGCAGATGGCGGTGTTCCTCGCGCGGGCCTTCGAGCTGCTGTAGGCACGGCGTCTGACGGAACGACGACGCGCGGCCAGCTTGGAGTGCGCGTGCATCCGGCGACGCCCGCGTGGCTGCGCGCCGTTACCGATTGTTCGTCATCCGCTCGGCGGCCGGCGGTGCCGCGCTCCGGGCCGAGGCCTCGAGCGCCTCGGCCCGCCGGCAGATCTCCCGCGTGAGTCCCTTGAAGATCACGCGATGGGCGGGCTCGAGCGCGTACCAGTACGCCAGGCCGAGCGCGCCGGCCGGATGCCAGTAGGCCGTCGCCGTGACGCGGGTCGCGTTACCCGATTCCGGCGCGATGTCGAATTCCAGCACGCCGGCGCCGGGCGCGCGCATGCCGAAGGCGAGCGTCAGGCGACGCTCGGACTCGACGCCGATGACCTCCCAGGAGTCGACGTGGTCGCCGACGCGCAGCCGCTCTCTATCGCGTCGGCCGCGTTTAAGCCCCGGGCCGCCCACGAGCCAGTCGAGCACCTCGCGCAGCGTCCACAGCCAGTCGAGATAGTAGTAGCGGTTGCTGCCGCCGATAGCCGAGACCACGCGCCATACGCTGGCAGCCGACGCCGCCGTCACGGCGCTGCCCCCGGCGCGCTTGGCGTAGAACGCGTAGTCGACGCGACCCTTGCGCACGGAGAAAGCGCCCTCGACCCAGCGCGCCTCGACGCGGCTGTCGCGCTCCGCGGCGAACGC
>JBFJUJ010000092.1:0-10127 GCA_041624755.1 Woeseia sp.
ACCCTGCACGTCGAACTCCGCGACGAAATCGCCACCCTCGCGACCGTCGCCGGACGGCAGGCTGCCGGCGAACTCACCGTCGAGCGCCAGCGCGTTCTCGCCGAGAATCCGGTTCGGGCCGGAGCCCCGCAGCGTGACCCGGTAGCGGTCCTCGACTGCGGTCACCCCGGACAGGTTCATCAGCGCGAGTCGCGGATTCGCCGTCGCGAGGGCAACCGATGCCGCGTCCACGATGACCTCGTTGCCGTCATCGAAGCTGCCGTCGCCGCCGCTGCCGAGGAGCGTGAACGTCAGCGCGTTGATCGTCGACGCATCGATGGCCTGGTCGAAACCCGCCGCGATCTCCACCGGGAAATCGGCCGTCGTGCTTCCCGGCATCGGCGTCAGCGAGACGACGACCGGCGGCCGGTCGTCCGGGGCGGCGCCGCCGGGCGATGCGCCTTCCGTGATCCACTGGCGGACGAAGTCGATCGTCGACTGCGGCAGCGACGGTCCGCCGAGCGGCATCTGCTCGCCCTCGGACGCGGTGCCTTCGAGCTTCCTGACCAGGTAGCTCCGGTCCGGCTCCCCCGGAGCAACGAGCAGGAGCGAACCGTCCTGGCGGCTCCGGACCGAGACCAGGCTCGTGAAGCTGCTCGCGGCGTCGAGGCGCAGCCCCTGCGGCGCGTTGGCGCCCGCGTGACAGACGACGCAGAAGGGATCGAAGACGTTCGCCTGGATCGACGCGAGAGTCGGTGCGAGCGGCAGGTCGCCGCCCTCGCTCAACGGGCGGCCGGCGATGTTCAGGCCCTCGCCGTCGCCGGCCGTGCAGCCGGACGCGGCGAGGGCACCCGACAGCAGCAGCAGTGGCAGGCGGGCACGCAGCACTCGGCGGGCAATCCGTGGACGGTGTGAAACGGGCATTCGCGCAACGGTCCCTGTCGGACGTGATTCCTTGCCGGGTAGGTCGCGCGGCGCCGGCGATTGGTTCAAGGCCCGGCATCGCCGCTTCCCGCCGCAGCCCGGAAATGAACCTTTTCCGCGCGCGCGCAGACCTATAATCAGGGAACAGACGTGTGGACTCGGCGATGACGCCCCCGGAATCCGGAGACAAGGCCGTTCGGCAGACAGCGCCCGGGGAGCGGACCCTCCTCGAGGCGGTCGGGCGTCGCGATCGTCGTGCATTCACCGAACTCTATCACCGCTACCATCCGCGGCTGCATGGCTACCTGCGCCGCTTCCTCGCCAACGGCGCGCTCGCCGAGGAGGTGCTGGACGACGTGATGTTCGTCGTCTGGAAGGACGCGCGGAAATTCCGCGGCGACTCCGCCGTGTCGAGCTGGATTTTCGGCATCGCCTACCGCAAGGCCATGACCGCGGCCAGGAAGGAAAGCCGCTACGAGGCGCAGCTCGATCGCGGCGCCGAGGCCGAAGCGGTCGCGGATCGGCCGCCACGGCATCGCGACCTGCTGCGGGCCGCGCTCAGGGAGCTGAGCCCGGACCATCGGCAGGTCGTCGAGCTGACCTACTTCAGCGGCTTCTCCTACCGGGAGATTGCGGCGATCGCGGATTGCCCGGTCAACACCGTCAAGACGAGGATGTTCCACGCCCGGCGCCGCCTGAAATACCTGCTGCCGGTGCTCGCGGGCGTCGACAAGGAGAAGACTCGTGAAAAGGGATGAAGGCATGCCGCATGCGCAGGCGCAGGAGCTGCTGCCGTGGCTGGTCAACGACACCCTTGCCGCCGATGAGCGACGTCTCGTCGATGCACACGCGAGGAGCTGCGTCGTCTGCCGCCGGGATCTCGTCGAACTGGAGCGCCTGCGGGAGTCGTTCTCGGAGTCCGCAGACCCGGCCGGGGTCCCGGCGCCCGACATGCGCCGCATCAACGCGCGCATCGATGCCCTGGTCGAAAGGGATGGTCGCTTCGGGCAGCTGGTCGCCGGGCTGCGCGACAGTCTCGCCCGCCCGTGGCGGCTCGCCTTCGCGGCCCAGTCGCTGCTGCTCGTCGCGTTGCTGACGGTCCTCTTGTGGCCGCAACCTGCTACCGACGAATACACCACGCTGACGACCCCGCAGGCGCTGCCGGCCGGGGACTACCTGCGCGTGGTGTTCGACCCGGACCTCGACGCTGCCGCGACGGCGCGGCTGATCGACGGCCTCGCGCTCGCGATCGTCGAGGGCCCGTCGGAGCGCGGCGTCGCCCTGCTGCGCATCACCCCGCCTGCAGGCGGGGAAGATGCCGACGCGCTGGCAGCCAGGCTGCTCGGCAGGCCGGGTGTCCTGTTCGCACAGCCGGCGGCGACCGCGGAGCCGTGATGCGCTGCGTCCCCGTCATGCTGGCACTGGCGCTCCTGGCAGGCGCCGCCGCGGCCGCGGCTGACAGCGCTGACGAGGGGCCCGAGCGCATCCTCGTCACCCTGTCCGATCCCGGCATGAGCAACGCGGCCCGGCCGGGTCCGGTGCGACCCGGCTACGGCCGGCGGTCCTCGCCCTACCTCGTCTCGCTGACGGTCAAGCGGGCCGCCCGGCGCATCGCGCGCGACTTCGACCTGCGCATGGTCGACGACTGGCCCATTCTTCCGCTGAAGGTGTACTGCCAGGTCTACGCGGTCGGCGGGAACGACTCGGTCGAGGAACTGCTCGACCGCCTGCGGGCGAGGCCCGAAGTCGAATCGGCGCAGCGCCTGAACCGCTTCGAGGTCACGGGGACGCCCGGCGTCGCCGCCGCCGATCCGTACGCGGGCCTGCAGCACAACCTCGAGACGCTGGAGCTCGCGCAGGCGCATGCCTGGTCGCGCGGCGACGGCGTGCGCATCAGCATCATCGACACCGGCGCCGATCTCATGCATCCGGACCTGCGCACGCAGATCGCGAGCTACCGCGACTTCGTCACCAGCGACGGCGCAGGCTTTTCTGCCGATGCACACGGCACCGCGGTCGCCGGGGTTATCGGCGCGTCGTCCGACAACGGCATCGGCATCGTCGGCATCGCCCCGTCCGCCACGGTCAGCGTACTGAAAGCGTGCTGGTACGTCAGCGGCCGACCGCGGGCCATCTGCGACAGCTTCACGCTGGCCAAGGCCCTGGCCTACGCCGTCGAATCCGCTGCCGACGTCATCAACCTGAGCTTCGGCGGACCGCCGGATCCGTTGCTCGGTCGCCTCGTCGGGCTTGCACTCGAGCGCAACATCGTCGTCGTTGCCGCTGCGCCGGCAGCCGGCGCGGCCGGCTTCCCTTCCGGGGTACCGGGCGTCATCGTCGTCGCCGCCGACGGCAGCCCCGATGCGGCGACGGTGCCGACGCCGGTCAACGCACCCGGCGACGAGATCCTGGTCCCGGTACCCGGCGGCGGCTTCGACTACGCCTCCGGCAGTTCGCTGTCGGCCGCCCACGTGTCCGGCATTGCCGCACTGCTGGTTGCCCGGCAACCGCGCCTGGGCGGCAGCGACGTCGCGGAGCTGCTGGTCGCCAGCCGGCCTGCCGACGGCAGGTCCGTCAATGCCTGCCGCGCGCTCGCGCGGCTGCTGGACGCGACCGGCTGCCGCGACGATCCCGCGACGGCCCGGGCGCGCTAGCCCGGATACGTCGCGACCGGCGCCGGCCGCGACTCAGAAAGCTGCCGACAAGGCGAGGACGAGCGCGGAACCCGCGGACTGTCCGCCGATGCCCGCGCCCGGGCGCTCGTTGTCGTACCAGCGGAGATCGAAGGTCAGGCGCTGGTAGCGCGCCGAGGCGCCCAGGTCCCAGTGCAGGTAGCGGTATCCGCCGTAGTCCGTCAGGTCGTTTCGCCCGAGTCCCGCGCTGATCACCCACGCACTCTCGACGGGGCGGTCGTAGCGCAGCTCCCAGTGGCGGCCGTTGCCGCCGAGCCCGTACAGCTCGCGCGCGAAACCGATCTCCAGGGACAGGCTGTCGTAGAGCGTCGCCGAGAACAGCGCTTCGCCGTAGTCGTAATCGATCGGCCCCGTCTGGCCCGGGTAGGTGTAGCGGATCACGGTGGCGGTCAGCGCCAGCGGCCCCTCGGGCGCGAAGTGATAACCGAGGTAGAAATCGAGTTCGGTATCGCGTTCCGAGAACCGGCTGGCGATGTCGATGCTGCTCGCCCAGACCCCGCCGAACATGCCGCTTTCGTGTTCGTAGTCCAGCCCGAGCTGGGCCGCGGGATCGCCGTCGGACACGGCGAGGCCGCGATAGATGTACTGGCTCGTGAGCGTGACGATGCCGCTCAGTCCGTCCGGCATCGCTTCTGCCTGCGGGGCGAGCAAGGCGAGCACGAAGACCGCGGGCCAGCCGCGCGGCGGCGAACTCTCCGATCCATGCTCCGGCCGGCCGGCCGATGAACCATTTGCCATAAGCCGCGCACTCACCGGGAAAGGGGGTCTCTGCCCGCAGGCAGACGATGCTTCTCTGAATTGCCCGAACACGTTTCCAATAACCGCTGGCAGGAATCATCCCATGAAAAGCACGAGTAGCGCATCGGCCGCCTGGATTTGCCTCATCGCCCTTTGTTTCGCCGGCTGCAGCAGCCGGTCCGGATCGAGTTCACCCCCGCCGCCGCCGCCCGACACGACGGCCCCGACGGTCGGGGCAGTGCAGGCTCCCGCCGGCGCCACGGTCAATCGCGTCGTGACGCTGTCCGTCAGCGCAAGCGACAACGTCGGCGTGAGCGAAGTTCGATTTTTCGTCGACGGCGTCCAGCTCGGCGTCGATGCGGTGCCTCCGTTCTCGATCGACTGGGACACCTCCGCGGAAACGGAGGGCGATCACGTGCTGCGTGCCGATGCCGTCGACGCGGCCGGCAACGTCGGGCAGTCCGCGGAGCTGACCGTCACGGTCAGGAACGTGGTCCCGTTCGCGGTCACGGCGAGCGGCCGGGAAGAGGTGACTCCCAACGACTCGCAGGGATCCGCGACGGCCGACCTGACGGTCAACCTCGCGACGGGCGCCGTGTCGGGCGACCTGACCGTCACCGGGATCACGGCGACGGCGGCCCACGTTCACGACGGCTTCGCCGGCACGAACGGTCCCGTGCTGGTGCCCTTCGAGCAGGATGCGGGCAACGCCGCCCTGTTCGCGATCCCGGCCGGCTCCTCCCTCGACCCCGCCGGCGTCGACCGACTGCTGGCCGGCGCCCTGTACGTCAACGTGCACTCGGCGGCGTTCCCGCCGGGCGAGCTGCGCGGCCAGATCCTCCCCGAGAACTTCGTCCTGCGCTTTACCGACCTCGATGGCTCCAACTCGGTGCCGCGGGTGAATTCCGTCGCCGGCGGCCGGGCCGCGATCACGCTCGACCTGGCCAGCGGCGCGCTCGTCGTGCAGGCCCGCGTCGCGGCTCTCGACGATGCGACGGTCGCGCATGTGCACGAGGCCTACGCCGGCGACAACGGGCCGGTCACGGCAGGGCTCGCGAAGGACCCGATGGACAGCGGCCGCTGGTTCGTCGAGGACGCGACGCTGAACGCGGCGGGCCTCGAGGCCTTCGCGGCCGGTCGCCTGTACGTCAACATCCACAGCCCGGCGAACCCGGCCGGCGAGATCCGCGGGCAGATCCTGCCCGAGGGCGTGACCGTCATCGTCACCGAGCTCGGCGGCGAACAGGAGGTGCCGGCCGTCGACACCCGGGCCTCGGGCGTCGCATCGCTGACGCTCGACGAGGCGGCGGGGCTGCTGACGGTGCACGCGAATACCGAGCGCCTCGACGCCGCCGTCGCGGCGCACCTGCACGGCGCGTTCGCCGGCGTCAATGGCGGTGTCGAAGTGGGCCTTACGCAGGACGGCAGTAACCCGGCGCACTGGTTCGTCGAGGAGGCGATGCTCGACGCCGCGCAGCTCGACGCGCTGCTCGCCGGGGCCACTTACGTCAACGTGCACAGCACGGCCTATTCCGGCGGCGAGATCCGTGGCCAGGTCATCCCCGACGGCATCCGCTTCGCGTTCGGCCGCCTCGCCGGCAGCCAGGAAGTGCCGGCCGTGACGACGACTGCCGGCGGCACGTTCGCCGTCACGGTCGACCCTGCGGCCGCCCGGCTCGTCGCGCACGTCAATACGACCGGTGTCGACAACGCCTTTGCAGCCCACCTGCACGACGGCTACGCGGGCACCAACGGCGGCGTCGATATCGGGCTGGCCCGGGATTCCGGCAACGAGGCGCGCTGGTCGGCAATCGACGTGACGCTCGACGCCGGGCAGCTCGACGCGTTCGCGAGCGGCCGCTGGTACGTCAACGTGCACACGCAGGCGAACCCCGGCGGCGAGATCCGCGGGCAGGTCGCGCCGCCGCCGGTCGAGGTGCTGTTCACGACGCTCAGCGGCAGCGAGGAGGTGCCGGCGGTCTCTACCACGGCGAGCGGCACCGCGGCGAGCACGGTCAATCGCGAGACCGGCGCGGTCACGCTGCACCTGAACACCAGCGATGCGTCGACGGCGACGGCTTCGCACATCCACCGCGGCTACGCGGGGCAGAATGGCGGCGTCGTCATCGGCCTGCAGCAGGATCCACTGGACATGCAGCGCTGGTCGGTCGTGGAGGCGCAGTTCGACGACGCCGGCCTCGCGTCCTACCTGGCCGGAGAGCTGTACGTGAACCTGCACACGCCCGACAACCCGCCCGGCGAGATCCGCGGCCAGGTCGCGCCGCGCGACATCCGGGTCGTCTTCGGCGCGATGGACGGCGACCAGGTCGTGCCGCCCGTCGCGACCGCGGCGAGCGGCACCGTGGCGACGACGGCGAACCTCGCGACCCGCGGGCTCGTCGTCTGGGTCAATGCAGAGGGCGTCGACGACGCGACGTCGGCGGGTGTCCACGAGGGCGGCGTCGGCGACAACGGCGCCGAGGTCCTCGCGCTGGCGCAGACAGAGGGCCGGTTCGACCAGTGGTCGGGCCAGAGCGAGCGCCTCGATGCCGCGACGTTCTCGGCCTACCGTGCCGGCCGGCTGTACGCGCAGATCGCTACACCGGACCAGTCCGGCGGGGAGATCCGCGGCCAGGTCGTGCCGCCCGATGCCGCGCAGTTCGACGACCAGGCGCCGACGGTCGCTCTCGTCTCGCCCGGCGCCACGGTCAGCGGCATCGTGGCGCTCGCGGCCGACGCGAGTGACGACCAGGGGGTCACCGTCGTGCGCTTCCTGGCCGACGGCGCGCTGATCGGCAGCGACACCACGTCACCGTTTACGTTCGACTGGGACACGACGACCGTGACTGACGGGCAGGTGACGCTGACGGCCGAGGCCGACGACGCGGCCGGCAATACCGGGGTGTCGGCAGGGGTAACGGTCACGGTGCAGAACGGCACGCCGGTGACGCTGTCGCAGATCCAGGCGCAGGTGTTCGGGCCAATCTGCTCCGGCTGCCATTCCGGGCCGACCGGCAATACGCTGCCTTCCGGGATGAACCTGTCGAGCGCCTCGGCCAGCTTCAACGCGCTGGTCAACGTCCCGAGCCTGCAGCCGAGCGGGCTGGACCGGGTCGAGCCCGGCATGCCGGACGACAGCTACCTGATCAGGAAGCTCGAGGGCGGGCCGAACATCACCGGCTCCCGGATGCCGCAGGGCGGCCCGTTCCTCGACCAGGCGGTCATCGACGAGATCCGCCAGTGGATACTGGACGACGCGCCGAACAACTGACCGGAGGCGAAAGACAATGCGGCGTCGGTCGCACGAGGCGGGCGGCGCGGGCTGCATGAGCCGTGCAGTGTCTCCCTAGTCCGGCGCCTTCCGGTACAGGTGCACGAAGCGGTCGGTCCTGCCACGGATGGCGGGGTCGAATACGCTCGCGCTGCGATCGTCGTCGGTGTTGCGCAGGTCGGGGATCGAGCCGACGAATTCGAGGCCGCGCCCGCGCAGCGTGTCGATGGTGAACTGCTCGTCGATGCGGTGCAGCCGCTCGGTCTCCGCGCTGCCGGACCCGTCCGCGGCGGCGTGATCGACGATCAGGAATCGTCCCCCCGGCTTCAGCGCGCTGACGATCTGGTCGATGAACTGGTCGTGGCCGACCGCCGGCCAGCCGCCGTCGGGATCGTCGTAGAACAGGTCGTGATAACTCATGATGATCATGGCGCCGTCGAGACGGTTTTCGCCGAGCCCGAGCGCTTCGTTCGGTACCAGCAGGTAGTCGACGTTCGGCAGGCGATCGTCGGCGAGGCGCGCGGTCAGTTGGTCCTTGACGTAGTCGTCGTACGGCGCGTTGTTAACCAGCAGCACGCGCCCCTCGTCGCCCAGGACGCCCGACAGGATCTCGGCGTAATAGCCGCCGCCGCCGAAGACATCGGCGACCACCATGCCCTTGCCGAACCCCGCGAACGCCAGCACCCGCCCGGGCCTGTCGCGGGCGTCGCGCTCGCGGTCCGCGTCGCTGCGGGACGGGCTCGCGAGCACACTCGCAATCTCGTTGGTATCACCGGAGCAGGCCGGCTGCAGAGCCGCCAGCAGGAAACCGGCGGCGATGAAGCTCTTACCGAGTATTGACATGAAAGAACCCGCCCCGCGTCGTACCGTGACCGGCTTCACTCCGGCTTGTCGTCGACGTTGATCATCCATTCGATGCCGAACCTGTCCGTTCCCTGGCCGAAGTAGGCGCCCCAGAACGTGTCCTGCAGGGGCATGTCGATTCTTCCGCCTTCCATCAGCTTCGGAAAGACGCGGTCCGCTTCCTCGCGTGTCGCCGGGGTATAGGAGACGGCGAAGTTGTCGCCGCGAGTCCGCGGCGGGCCGAAGCTCGCGCAGGTGTCGCTGCCCATCAGCGTGCTCTCGCCGATAGGCAGGCTGATGTGCATGATCCTGTCCCTGTCGCTGTCCGGTACGCCCATCTCGGGAGGAGCGTCGGCGTAGCTGTTGTGGCTCGAGAACTCGCCGCCGAAAACCGACTTGTAGAAGTCGAAGGCTTCGGCGCAGCTGCCGTCGAAATACAGGTAAGGCTGCAATGTCATGTTCGCCTCTCCCCTACTGCGGCTACCGGTTTCCCAAGCATAGCAGCGCTCGCCGGCAGCGAGGCCTGCAATCTCCTCCGGACATGCCAACCCGCGGTGTCAGCGATTGCGCGCAGCGATGGCCCGCAAGTCCTCCTCGAGTGCCGCGACTGCCTCGGTGCCCGTGATCTCTCCCTGCAGGACGCGATGAAAGGCCTCCGCGATGCGCGACGACAGCTCGGAATAGAAGGGGGACATGGGCCGCACGCGTATCCTCGACGACATCGAGTCACGGGCGAGCGCGGCGACCGGCAGCTTCCGCACGATTTCCGGGTTCTCGTACAGCGCTTTCCGCACCGGCAGCAGGCCGGCACCGAGCGCCAGCCGCTTCTGCTGCGCAGGCGCGGTCAGGTAGCGGATGAATTCCCACGACGCCTCGCGCTCATCGGCAGCCGCGCGAGCGTTCACCATCAGGTTCCAGCCGCCGAGGCAGCTGTAACCGACATGCTGGCCGGACGCGGCGGGCAGCCAGCTCACGCCGACCTGCGCCGGCATGAACGACGACTGCGCGAGTATCCCCTGCACGTATGGCCAGCTGCGCAGGAAGACAGCGTCCCCGGCAAGGAACGCATCGAGCGCTTCCCGTTCGCGGAACATCGCTACCGCCCCGGGAGCGATGCCGTCGGCGATAAGCCGTCGTGCCGCGTCGAGCCCGGCAGCCGCCTGCCTGCTGTTGACGGTGATCTCGTCCATCTCGGTCACGCCGACGCCGATCGGGCTCGTTACTCGCAGCTCACCGCGCATGACCTCGCCGCCGGCGCCCCAGATGTATTCCACGGCGTTCGCGGTGCCGCCCTCGTAGTCGGCCCCCTGGAAGACGAAGCCGTGGCGAATCCCCGAGTCCTGCATGATGTCCCGCGCCATGACGGCAAGCTCGTCCCAGGTCCGCGGCGGGTACTCGAAGCCGTTCGCCTCCAGCAGGTCGCGCCGGTAGAAAAGCATGCTCGCGTCGGTATACCAGGGCACGCCCCAGATCCGCAGCCGCCAGGTCGCCGACGCCAGCGCCGCTGCCAGGAGGGAATCGCGGTCGTAAGCGTCGTAAAAAGGCTCGGTCAGGTCCCGGACCCAGCCCTTCTTCGCAAACTCGGCGGTCCAGACGACGTCGCTCGCAATCACCTGGGGTTCGCTGGCGCCGAGCGTGAAGGCCGTGATTAGCTGGTCGTGGTGCGCATTGTTGTCTCG
>JBFJUJ010000093.1:0-10102 GCA_041624755.1 Woeseia sp.
CTTGCCGCCCATGATCGCCTCGGCCCAGCCGGCGGGCGGCGGCTCATCCTGTGCCAGCGCGGCATCGATCAACGGCAGCGCGGCCAGGCCGGCCACGACCGCCGCCGCAGCCCGCGCACCGGCGGGCCGGCGCCGCGGCGCCGGCCCGCCGGGTTCAGTACACATCGTTTACGGTGTTGTGGATATTGAACTTGCCGGTCGGCGTGACGATCTCCGGCCCCTTGATGACGGCCTTGAGGCGCCGGGTCCGGTCGTCGACGACGACGAGCGCGGATTCCTCCTCCTTGCCGCTCCACACCGAGAACCAGACTTCGTCGCCCGCCATGTTGTACTCGGGCTGCACGACGCGCTTCGGGCCCGGGCCGAGGTCCGCCCACTCCGCGATCGGCAGCTTCTCGAAGCCGGCGTCCAGGTTGTCGACATCGAACACGGCGACACTCTGCGATATCGACTCGTCGGGGTTAAGCGGCGCATCGACCCACAGGTTGCGTGAAGTGGGGTGCGACTTGACGAACAGCGAGCCGCCGCCCATGCCGTCGAGTATGCGCACGACTTTCCACGCCTTGCCGGGGTGGCCTTCGGGATCCGTGCCGAGGAACGTCACGTTGGCGTTACCGAGCGCACTGGTCACCCAGACGG
Organism: Woeseia sp.; assembly: GCA_041624755.1. Lineage (GTDB taxonomy): Bacteria > Pseudomonadota > Gammaproteobacteria > Steroidobacterales > Woeseiaceae > Woeseia. The sequence continues at coordinate 640 of JBFJUJ010000093.1, forward strand.
GGCCGTGCTCCGGATCGTCGAGGTTTGCACCCCGCCCCGGGTGCGGGATCTTCTCGACGTCGACGAGCGCCGCGAGCTTCCGCGCCCGCGAGTCGACCACGGCGATCTTGTCGGACTGGTTGGCCGCCGTCAGGAAGTAGCGCTTGCTGCGGTCCCAGCCGCCGTCGTGCAGGAAGCGCGCCGCCTCGATGTCGGTGACGGAGAGCGCGTCGACGTCTTCATAGTTGACCAGCAGGATGTGCCCCGTCTCCTTGACGTTGACGATGAACTCGGGATGTTCGTGCGACGCGACGATCGCCGCGACGCGCGGCTCGGGATGATACTCCTGGGTATCGACGGTCATGCCGCGCGTCGACACGATCTTCAGCGGCTCCAGCGTGTCCCCGTCCATGATCGTGTACTGCGGCGGCCAGTAGGATCCCGCGATCGCGAAGCGGTCCTCGTAGCCACGGTATTTCGACGTCTCGACGGAGCGTGCCTCGAGACCGACCTTGATCTCGGCGACGATCGCCGGCGGGCTCATCCACAGGTCGATCATGTCCACCTTGGCATCCCGGCCGATCGTGAACACGTAGCGGCCCGACGCGCTCGGGCGCGAGATGTGCACGGCGTAGCCGGTCGGCAGGATGCTGACGACCTCTTTCGTGTCGCCGTCGATGATGGCGACCTGCCCGGCATCGCGCAGCGTAACCGCGAAGAAGTTGTCGATGTTGCGGTCGTGCTGCGGCCGCTCCGGACGGTCGTCGGGCGCAACCATCAGCCGCCAGGTCGCGCGCATGTCCTCCATGCCGAATTCCGGCGGCGCCGGCGGCTCCTGCTGCAGGAAGCGGGCCATGACGTCGATCTGTTCCGCGGTCAGCTCACCCGAACTGCCCCAGTTCGGCATGCCGGCGGGCGAGCCGTAGGTGATCAGTGCCTTCAGGTAATCGACGCCCTTCTCGATCGTGATATCCGGCGTCAGCGGCTTGCCGGTCGCGCCCTTGCGCAGCACGCCGTGGCAGCCGGCGCAGCGTTCGAAGTAGAGCTGCGTCGCGAGCGTGTACTCGTCCTCGGTCAGCTGGGCGCCCTCGGCGCTCATCATCGCGCGCGTCTCGCCGGGCGGGATCGCCGACGGCGCGCCCTTGTAGCGCAACTCGCCCTCGGTCGCCCCGGTATGCCGCTCGCCGGCGGCCCGATCGGCCTGGCCGAGCTCCGCGCGCAGCGCCGAGACCTCGGCGACGCTGACCGCCGCGTAGTCGTTGCCCCAGGACGACAGCACGTAGGTCAGCGCGGCCGCGAGATCCTCGTCCGGGAGATATCCCATGCTCGGCATGACGCCGTCGTATTCCTTGCCGTTGACGGTTATCGGCCCGGAAAGACCGAACAGCGCGGCGGCCAGCACCTGCTTGCGCTCGCCGGCCAGGTAATCCGAAGCGGCAAGCGGCGGGAACGCCCCGGGAAGGCCGCTGCCATCGGGCTGGTGGCAGGCCGCGCAGTTGCCGAGATACACGCTCTTGCCGCGCTCCATGATCTCGGCGAGCGCCTGCCCCTGCCGCGTCTCGGCGTCGTGCACGGCGGTGTCGGACTGCGCGACCGCTGGCGGGGCGACGATGACCGACAGCAGCAGGCAGCACGAGACGAAGAACTGCCAACCCCGGGTCGATGACCGCTGCCGCTTGCTCCTGGTAGACGTGTACATGTCGAGCTCCTTCCGATTATGCGGATGTTGTTACCAGTCCAGCCTGACGCTCAGCGCAGCATTGCGCCCCGGCTGGGCGACGTAGTCGAGCAGCGGATCGCCGGGTGCGAGGGCGCGCACGGCCGACCAGTGCCACCAGGTCCGGTCCGTTGCGTTGCGCAGCGCGGCGGCCAGCGTCAGGCGCTCGCCGATGCGTTGCGTCAGGAAAATATCGAGAAGCGCGTATCCGGGCGGCTCGAACGCCGCCCCACCGCTGTCGTCCCGTTCGTCCCAGGCGGCCGTCGCCGTGAGCTGCAGGCGCGCGCTGCGGCGACGGTCCGGCGCCTCCCAGCCGACGGCGACTGTCGCCTGCGGCGGGCCGACGGACTCGAGCGGCTGGCCCGAATCGCGGTTGTCGCCGTCGGCCGCGTACAGCGAGCCGTCGACCGCGAACTCGCCGAAAGCGCCCGCGACCTGCCAGCTTAAGCCCGCCTCGAAGCCGCTGATCCTGGCTCGCTCGATGTTCCTCGCCTGGAACAGGACGCGGCCGCTGTCCGGGTCCGTACCGATGCGCACGCGCGAGGCGATGAAATCGTCGTAGTCAGTGCGGAACCAGCCGGCGTTCAGCTTGAGCCCGCGCGCGCGCCAGCGCAGGCCGATCTCGACCCCGTCCGAACTCTCCGAGCGCAGGTCAGGGTTCGGCACGGCGCGGACATTCAGGAACGGTATGTCGAGACCGATGTTCGCATCCTCGTAGGGCGGCGCCCGGAAGCCGTGGGTGTACTGGGCGTAGACGTCCAGCGCATCCGCCGGTCGCCATGTCAGCCCCAGCTTCGGCGAGAGCTCGGATGCGGTGATCGCCACCGGGTCGGCGAACGGATAGTCCTCCAGGTACATCGCGTCGGGGCGCGGATCGAGTTCGTAGCGGTCGGCGCGAAGTGCAGCCGTCACCGACAGCTCGCCGGCCTCCACGCTGTCCATGACGAACACGCCCGATTCGCGTGAGCGGCTGCGCGGGAAGTCGCGCAATGGAAATGCCTCGCCGAGGATCACGGAGCTGACGGCGCCGCTCTCCAGGTCCAGTTCGGCACCATCCCGGTACTCCTCGGTGAAGCGCTCGCGGTGCTCGAGACCGAGACCGAGGCGGTGCTCGAGTCCGCCCGTCGTGACCGCACGATACAGGTTCAGCTCGACGCCGCGAATCGCCTGCTCGAAACGGAAAAAGCGGTCGATGGACACCGGGCGCCGCGCCGCGGCACGCTCGTCCAGCGTCGCCTGCGCGCTGCGTGACGCCTGGTAATAGGCCTGCAGCCGACCGCTGTCGATGCGTCCGCCCGGGCTCCCGAAGTCGACGGCAGCGTTCAGCATCAGCATGCGGTACTCGTCGTCGCCTTTGAGCGCGGTCGTGCTGCGGAAACGGCCGCTGCCGAGCATGGAATTCAGGTCGGAGCGGACCGCCGCATCCTGGTGAATGACACCGACGCGCAGCGTCGCCCCGCTGTCCAGGTCAGCCACGACCTTGACGAGGCCGGCGCGCCGTTCGACGTCACGGTAATCCAGGGCTTCAGCCGCGGCCGCCGACTCCTCCTCGCTGCCCTCGTGCAGGCTGCCGCCCACCAGCAGGCCGTATCGCCCGCTGCGGGAAGCGACGAGCAGCGCATGGTTCCGGCCGTCGTCGGCGCCGCTCCACACCGAGCGCAGGCGTCCGCCCATTCCCGATGCCCCGGCGACGAGCGCCGGGTCGGGCGTCACGGTCGATACCACACCGCCGATGGCGGCGCTGCCGTAGAGTGCGGACGCAGGCCCGTGCAGGACCTCGATGCGTTCGACGAACCCGGTGCTCAGGAAATCGCGCGTCGCGTTGGAGAAGCTGCCGACGTCGAACTGGTCGGCGAGCGGCACGCCGTCGACAAGCACCGCGACGCGGTTGCCGCCGATGCCCCGGATAGCGATGCTCTCGGCGCCGAAGCGCGTTCCGGCCTGCTCGACGTCGATACCCGGCGTGTAGCGGAATACGTCGGACAGCGTCGCGGCGAGGCCCGCGTCCAGGTCTTCACGCGACAGCACGCTGACGTTGGCCGCCACGTCGCGTATCGATCGCGGCTCCTTGCTCGCCACGACGACGATCTCTTCGAGCGGCGCGACTTCGGGCGTCGGATGCCCGCGAACCGGGTCCGTGGAGTCGTCGGCCCGGGCCTGCTGCTCGCGGGATACGACGGCGGCACCCGGCCCGGCCTCTTCCGCCAGGAATTCCGCGGCCTGTAAACGTGGCGCGAGCTGCAGCAGCAGCACGAGGCCGGCGCCGATCGCAAGTTGTCGCGCCTTGACGTTCAGCCCGGGCATCCCTGGTTGGCACAATGTGTTCGAGACCTCTACCCTGACATACGCTCCGGGCGGAACCATACGTAGCGATACGTACCGGTCCTGCCGGGAGACCGCGACGCGATCGCTACGTTTCAGGTACCCGGCCGCTTTTCGCCGAGGACTGGGTCAGGGCGAGCAGTTCCTCGGAGTGCACGGGCTTGCTCATCAGCACGCAGTTGTTCAGGCGCTTGGCATCGTCGACGACGCTCGAGGTGTCGCCGCTGACGATAAATGCGGGCATGTCCCGGCCGAAGTGCGCGCGCACGGCCTCGACCGCGTCGACGCCGTTCTGCTCGCCGCGCAGGTGATAGTCGGAGATGATGACGGCCGGCGGCGCTTCCAGGTTCTGCGACGCCGCGACCGCGGCGTCCGCCGAGTCCGCCGTGACGACGTGATAGCCGTCGCTTTTCAGCAGCAGGGACCATGCGGAAGACACCTGTATATCGTCCTCGATCACGAGCACGACGTTGCCGTCGCCGGAAGCTCGCGCCCGTTTATTGTCCGGGACCGCAACATGCTCTTCCTCGCCGAATTCGACGATGGGGACGATGACAGAAAAACAGGACCCCTTGCCCAGCTCCGAGCTCACCTCGATACGGTGGTCGAGCAGGTCGGCGAGCCGGCGCACGATCGCGAGGCCGAGGCCGAAGCCCTCCGACGCGGCGCCCGGTCTCTCGATCTGCCTGAATTCCTTGAAGATCTCGTCCAGCTGGTCGCCCGGTATGCCGATGCCCGTGTCGCAGACGTCGATGCTCAGCATGTCGCCGACGATGCGCAGCGTCAGCGACACCTGTCCCTGCTCCGTATAACGGATGGCATTGGAAACGAGGTTCTGGATAATCTCGGCGAGCAGGTTCGGATCGCTGCGGATGATCGTGCCGTTCGGCTCGGTAACGAACACGAGCCGCTTCTGCCGTGCCTGCCGCGCAAACTCGGCGGACAAGCGGTCGACGAGCCGGCGCACCGGGAATTCCTCGATATCCGCTTCGATGGTGCCGGAATCGAGGCGGCTGATATCGAGCAGCGAATTGAGCAGGTTGCTCATCGCGTCCAGCGAGTACTGCTGGCTGTCGATCATCTCGCGTGCCAGCTCGTCGGTCACGGTGCGCTTGAGCGCGCCGTTGAGCAGGCGCAGCGCCTGCACCGGCTGGCGCAGGTCGTGGCTCGCGGCCGCGAGGAACGCGGTATTCGCTTTGTGCGCACGCTCCGCCTCCTTGCGTGCGGCGATCAGCTCCGCCTCCATTTGCTTGCGGTCGGACACGTCGCGAATGACGCTGGACACGAAATTCCCGCTGGCAGACTGGATAGGGCTCAGGCTGATCTCGACGGCGAACTCCGAGCCGTCCTTGCGTCGCGCCCGCAGGTCGAGGCCGATTCCCATCGGCCGCACTTTCGGCTCGCGCGCGAAGCCCTCGCGGTGCTCGCGATGGCGCTGACGCAGCCGGGCCGGCAACAGGATCTCGATCGGCCGGCCGGTGAGTTCCTCCCGGGAGTAGCCGAACATCTTCTCTACCTGGTCACTGACGATAGAGATTCGTCCTTCGTCGTCGAGGATGATCATCGCGTCCGGGGCAAGTTTCAGGAGCTGGCGGAAATACGCCTCGGACGGCTCGCGCTCGCTGACATCGCGGATGGTGCTGGCGATCAGCAGCTCGCCCTCATCCTCGATCGGGGTCAGCGACACCTCGGCCTCGAAGGTCTCGCCGTTCTTGCGCCGGCCGCGGATATCGAGGCCGGAGACCAGCGGCCTTGCGTGCGGCCTGCCGCGGTAGTGTTCGCGGAAGCGCTCGTGATCGGCGCGCGCGGCGTCTGGCAGCAGGACCTCGACGGGCTCGCCGATCAGCTCATCGCGCCGGTAGCCGAAAAGGTGCTCGGCCTGGGGATTGACAAGCAGGATGCGTCCGCTACCGGCCACGACCAGCATGGCGTCGCTGGCGGAACTCACGATCTGCTCGGCGGCTCGGGAAGACAGTTTCATGCTCGGCGCCCATCCATGCCGGCCGACAGTCGAATGTTCAATAAGAGCGTGCCACCGAAGCGCCAGACCATACGGGAATCTACCTAGTCAGCCCAGGCGTGCCAGCATCCTCACGGACACGAAGACCAGGAACAGGCCGAACGCCGCGCTCAGTTGCCGCTGCGACAGCCGATGCGCCAGCGCCGCGCCCGCCGGAGCGGCCAGCCAGGTCGTCGGCGCGATCAGCGCGAAGCCGATGAGGTTGACGAAGCCCAGGCTCGCGGGCGGCAGGCGCGGATCGCCGTAGCCGAGAGCGACGAAGCCTGCGGTGCCGGGCAGGCTGATGACCAGCCCGAACAGCGCCGCCGTACCGACGGCGCGGTGTATCGGCTGGCTGCAGAGCGTCAGCGCCGCGACGCTCAGCGTGCCGCCGCCGATGCCCATCATGCTGGAGACCCCGCCGATCGCGAACGGCACTACTGTTGTCGCCGGACCCTGCGGCACGCCGTCCGCGAGCGTCCTGCCGTCGAGCGGCAGCAGCATCTTCACACCCATCAGCAGCGCCATGATCGCGAACACTGCCGCGAGCACGTCGCTGTGCACGCGCGAGGCGAGCCAGGCGCCGGCCAACGCGCCGAGCAGCACGAGCGGCGCCCAGCGGCGGACAACGTCGAGATCCACGGCGCCGCGACGATGATGGGCGCGGGCCGACGAGATCGACGTCGGGATAATCGTCGCAAGCGACGTCGCGACGGCAACGTGCATGCGAATCGCCGGATCGGTGTCGAAGAAAGACAGCGCGAAGTCCAGCGCCGGCACGATCACGATGCCGCCGCCGATGCCGAACATCCCGGCCAGCACCCCGCTGAACGCGCCGGTCACGAGCATCGCGAGCGCGAGCATCAGCAATTCGTTCACGGCGAGGCAGGTTGCCGGGGCCTAGCCTGGTGGCACTAGCAGGCGCGCGTGGTGTCGCAGGTGGTCGGCCATGAAGGTGGAGATGAAGTAATAGCCGTGATCGTAACCGTCGTGACGGCGCAGTTCGAGATCGACGCCGCGCGACCTGCAGGCCGCCTCCAGGAGTTCCGGTCGCAGCTCCTGCTCGAGGAATTCGTCGGACGTCCCCTGGTCGACGAGGATGCGAGCGGCCGGCGGCCGCTCGACGGCAGCGACCAGCTCGACCGCATCGTAGTCCCGCCAGGTTTCCCGGTCGTCGCCCAGGTAGTTGGCGAACGCCTTGTGGCCCCACGGGCAGTTCATCGGGTTGCAGATCGGTGCAAAGGCGGAAATCGAGCGGAAAGTCTGCGGGTTCTTCAGCCCGACGGTCAGCGCGCCGTGCCCGCCCATCGAATGGCCGAAGATGCCCTGCCGCGCGCGATCGCCCGGGAACGCGTCAAACACGATGCCCGGCAGCTCGCGGGTGACGTAGTCATACATGTGATAGTGACGGCTCCACGGCTCCTCCGTGGCGTTAAGGTAGAAACCGGCGCCGAGCCCGAAATCGTAGGCGCCCTCCGGGTCGTCGGGCACATCGTCGCCGCGCGGGCTGGTATCGGGCGCAACCAGCATCAGGCCGAGTTCCGCCGCGAGGCGCTGGGCGCCGCCCTTGATCATGAAGGTCTCTTCGGTGCAGGTCAGCCCGGAGAGCCAGGTCAGCACCGGCACCTTGCCGCTCCCGGCCTGCGGCGGGACGAACACGGAAAACCGCATGTCGCAGTGATTGACGGCCGAGACGTGACGGTAGAAACCGACCGTGCCGCCGAACGAGCGGTGCTCGCTTATTGTCTCCATGCTTATCGTCTCCATGTGATTGTCACGCGTTGCGGGACCGAGTCAGGATTTCAGCCGCGACGCAGGACGAGGGTCGCGTTGGTGCCGCCGAAGCCGAAACTGTTGGTCATCGCGGTGCGCAGCCCGGCGCCTTTCTCGGTCGCGGTGACGAGCGGCAGGTCGCCGAGTTCGGGATCGCGCTCACTGACGTTGATCGACGGCGCGATGAAATCGTTCTCGAGCATGAGCAGGCAGTGGATGGTCTCCTGCACGCCGGTCGCGCCGAGCGAGTGCCCGCACATCGACTTGCTCGAGGAGAAGCGCGGCACGTCGTCACCGAACACTTCGCGCATGGCGCCGAGTTCGGTGGTGTCGCCGACCGGCGTGCTGGTCCCGTGCGTGTTGACGTAGTCGATCGGCAGGCCGGCGGTCTCGACGGCCATGCGCATGCAGCGCACGGCGCCCTCGCCGGACGGCGCCACCATGTCGTAGCCGTCCGAGGTCGCGCCGTAGCCGACGATCTCGGCGTAGATGTCGGCGCCGCGGGCCTCGGCATGCTCGAGCGCCTCGACGACGACCATGCCGGCGCCGGCGGCGATGACGAAGCCGTCGCGCGATGCGTCGTAAGGACGCGACGCCGTCTCCGGCGCATCGTTGTACTTCGTCGACAGCGCACCCATCGCGTCGAACAGCGCCGCCAGGGTCCAGTCCTCCTCCTCGCCACCGCCGGCGAAGACGACATCCTGCTTGCCGAGCTGGATCTGCTCCATCGCAGCGCCGATGCAGTGCAGGCTGGTCGCGCAGGCCGACGTGATCGAGTAGTTGACGCCCTTGATGCGAAACGGCGTCGCGAGACAGGCCGACACCGTGCTGCCCATCGTGCGCGGCACCATGTACGGGCCGATGCGTTTCACGCCTTTCTCGCGCAGCGTGTCGGCGCTCAGCACGATGTTGGCGCTCGAGGCGCCGCCGGAACCGGCGATGAGGCCGGTACGCGGGTTCGACACCTGCTCGTCCGTCAGGCCGGCGTCGTCGATGGCCTGCTGCATCGCGATGTAGGAATACGCCGCGGCATCGCCCATGAAGCGGCGAACCTTGCGGTCGATGTGCTCCGCGATGTCCAGCTCGATGCTGCCGGAGACCTGGCTGCGCAGCTTGAGCTCCGCGAATTTCTCGTTGAAGCGGATGCCCGAGCGGCCGTTCTCCAGCGACTCGAGCACGGCCGCCTTGTCGTTGCCGAGGCAGGAAACGACGCCCAGTCCGGAAATTACGACTCGCCGCATGATGCTCCTTCGTCAGTCCGTATTGCCGGGCGCGATGGCCCCGGCGTAAACCTGTCCCAATAATGCTCGCGAACGCTCCGGCAGCCCGTTTCCGCCGGCCGGGCGGCGCGAGTGCCGTGCGGTCATTCTACATAAGCAGGCCCCGGCGCGGGATCGCGGGAATGGAGTCAACGGGCCCGCGGACGGCGGCGCCGGCCGCCACGATGATCACCGGTCCGGCTTCCGGTCAGAAATCGTCGGTCGACGTGAACAGCCCGACCCGCAGGTCCTCCGCCGTGTAGATCTCGCGGCCGTCGACTGCGACCGTGCCGTCGGCAATCGCCAGCGAGAGCTTGCGGGTGATCATGCGCTTGATGCTCAGCCGATAAGTAACGAGCTTCGCGCTCGGCAGCACCTGGCCCGAGAATTTCACCTTGCCGACGCCGAGCGCCC
>JBFJUJ010000094.1:0-10057 GCA_041624755.1 Woeseia sp.
CGGCTTTCGGTACGGCCACCATCGCGTACAGCACGAGCCCGGTGTGCCGGTAGGAAGCGAGCCAGGCGCTGAAGCTCGCACCGTCGTCGAGGTCGCGCTCGTAGGCGAGCCGCGACTCGAAGCGCGCGTCGCGGAGTTCGCCGATCGACAGCGGCGGGGCCGGCGGGGCGCTCCGCGGTACCGCCGTGTGCGCATCGGCGATGGCGACACGCCCGCCGGTGAGGACCGCGCACGCCGCGAGCAGCAGCACGCTGCGCATCAGATCAGCACTTCGAACAGGTAAAGGAACAGCATGGTCAGCGCGAAGAACACCAGCAGCAGGTAGCTGACCTTGTCGACCTTGCCGGGCACGAGGTACCAGCCCCCGTCCTTCTCCGGCAGCCCCTGGTCGCGGAATTTCCGCTGTTGCCCCTTGATCGAGTACTCGGACCAGTCGGCCTGCGGGCCGTCGATCAGCCGGCTCGCAGCGATCGAGACGACGATATTGACGCCGCCGCCGAACAGGCAGAACCAGGGCCAGGCGATGTCGGTCTGCGTCGCGAGGTACCAGATCATGACGAAGCCGACGGCAACGCCGACCAGCAGCCCCTTCTCGGTGGTCTGCTTCGAGAAGAAGCCGAGGCCGTACATCGACAGCTTGGCGCCGACGAAATACGAGCCGATCTGCGACAGCGTCTGCAGCACGGAGCCCTCGCTCGTCGAGTAGATGAAGGCGGGGACGATAATGAACAGCGCCCAGAACACGGTGAAGCCTCGGGACACCTTGAGATAGTGTTCCGGGGTATTGCCTGGCCGGAAGTACTTCTCGTAGAAATCGACAGTCGAGATCGTCGCCAGCGAGTTGAACGAGGAGTCGAGCGACGACATCGACGCGGCGACGATTGCCGCGGCGATGATGCCCATCAGTCCCGGCAGGCCGTAGTCGGCGGCGAAGGTCAGGATAATCGTGTTGCCGTTGTCGAATTCGCGGCCGCCGTAGTAGCCGTAGAACAGGATGCCCAGCACGAAGAACAGGAAATAGATGAAGAAGGCCGCGAAGCCCATCAGCAGGAAGGACTTCTTGGCATCGCCGATGTTCTTCGCCGCGAGCGTGCGCTGCACCATCATCTGGTTGGCGCCGTAGACGGTGATGTGGAAGATCGACATCGCGATGACGCCGGACCAGACGGTGGCCTCGAGCGACAGGTCGAGCGACCACTCCAGCGGATTGGTCTTGCCCTGTGCCTTGAGCTCGGCGAGCAGCTCGCCGAGGGGCAGCGGCAGCTCCGAAAGCAGCGCCACGAAGATGATCGTCGCGCCGACGAACAGCACGCCGGCCTGGATGACGTCCGTCCAGATCACCGCGGTGATGCCGCCCATCATCGTGTAGACGAGCGCAACGACGGTCACGATGACGATCGCCGCCTTCACGTCGATGCCGGTGATGAACTGGATGACCAGCGAGGTCGCGTACAGGATCGCTGCCGAGGTCAGCGCCTGTGACACCAGGAACACGGCCGAGATCACTATGCGGGAGGTCGGGCCGAAGCGCCGCTCCATGTAGTCGTAGATCGACGCGACGCCGCTGTTGAAGAAGAACGGCAGGAACAGCGTGATCACGAAGAAAATCACGATCGGGTAGTTCAGGTGTATGGCGACGACGGCGAGGCTTTCCGCGTAGGTCCATGCCGGGCCGCCCAGGAAAGACAGCGCGCTGACGTAGGTGGCGATGACGGAGATGCCGATGGCCCACCACGGCGTCGTGCGCCGCCCGAGGTAGAAGTCCTCGGCCGTGTCGACGCGCTTGCTCAGCACCCAGCCGAGGAGCAGGTTCGCCAGGATGTAGACGACCAGTATCGTCCAGTTCAGTGTTCCGAATTCCGCCATCTGCGTTACCTCTGCGCTCAGTGCGCCGTCCAGCCGCCGTCGACTCGCAGGCTGTGCCCGGTGACGCTGCCGGCGGCGGGGGAGACGAGATACAGGACCGCGGCAGCGACGTCAGCCAGCGACGCGAACCTGCCGAGGGGGATCATCCGCAGGACGAAGTCGCGGAACTCGGGGTCATCCAGCATCGGCTTCGTCATCGGCGTCTCGACGAACGTTGGCGCCACCGCGTTGACGCGGATGCCCTGCGGCGCGAGCTCGACGGCCATCGCCTTCGTCAGGCCCTCGATCGCGTGCTTGGTCATGCAGTACACGCTGCGCTTCGGCGAACCGACGTGCCCCATCTGCGAGGACATGTTCACGATCGAGCCGGCGATGCGCTGCCGCAGCATCGCGCGAGCGGCAGCCTGGGCGACGCGGAACGCCGCGCGCACGTTCAGCCCGAGGACGAAGTCGAGGGACTCGGTGTCGACGTCGACGAAAGCCTGCGGACGGTTGCCGCCGGCGTTGTTGACGAGGATGCTGAGGCCCTCGAGCGCCGCGACGCGGTCGATGAAGGCATCGTCGGTGACGTCCGCCGTCCAGCCGTCGATGCGGCCGGATTCATGCGCGCGCAGCGTGTCGAGATCGCTCGTCGAACGGGCCACGGCAATCACATCGGCGCCGGCCGCCGCGAGGCCCTCCGCGCAGGCGCGGCCGATGCCGCGCCCGGCCCCGGTCACGAGGGCGAGCTGGCCGTCGAGCGCTGCGGTCATCCGAATCTCCGAATTGCATTCGGATGCAATACTGCCTACCATCGGCCCGAATTGGAAGCCGCGCGCTCCGCGCCGGCCACAGGCGAGACCCTGCCGGGCGCCGGGCAGGTCCCTGACGAGGCAATGAGAAGCCAATGAACAAACCGGCCAAGGGCCAGGACAAGGGCGACAAGCCCGGCCGCCGGCGCGCGACCTCCTACGACGTCGCGGAACTGGCCGGCGTCTCGCAGTCGGCGGTCTCGCGCGTCTTCCAGGACGGCGCGAGCGCGTCCAAGGCGATGCGCGAACGCGTGATGGCCGCAGCGGACAAGCTGGGCTACCGCCCGAACGCGATCGCGCGCGGCCTCATCACGCAGCGCTCCAACATGGTCGCCGTGGTCATCTCCAAGCTGACCAATCTCTATTACCCGGAAGTGCTCGTGCAGCTTACACAGCGCTTCTCCGAGCACGGCGTGCGCGTGCTGCTGTTCGCGCTGGAGCGCGAAAGCGACACGGCAACCGTGCTCGAACAGATGCTGCAGTATCGCGTCGACGGCATCCTGACGGCCGCGCTGTTCACGCCGGAGCAGCTCAGGACCATCGCCGGCGCGCACATCCCCGTCGTGTTCTACAACCGCAGTTCCCGCGACCAGCTCGTCAGCTCCGTGCGCTGCGACCAGGAAGAAGGCGAGCGCTGGCTCGTCGACGAGCTCGTCGCCGCAGGCCACCGCTCCTTCGGCATCGTCGAGGGCCCGGCGGATTCCGTCGTCAGCATCGAACGCAAGATGGGCGCGCTGAACGAACTAGCCGAGAAGGGCATCAGCGACGTGACCACGGTCAGCGGCGACTTCGGCTACGAGACCGGCAGGCGCTGCTTCGCGGAGCTCGTCGAGCGGCGCGGCAGCCCGCCGGATGCGGTCATCGCCGCCAACGACGTCATGGCGATCGGCTGCATCGACGAAGCACGGCAGGCCTGCGGGCTGCAGGTGCCGGGCGACATCTCGATCGTGGGTTTCGACGGCGTCGGCCCGGCCCGCTACGCGGCCTACGACGTCACGACGGTGCGCCAGCCGGTGCAGCGCATGACCGAGTCCGCGGCGTCGATGCTGCTCGAGCGCATCGAGAACCCGGAGCTGTCGCCGGAGAAACGCGCGTTCTCCGGCATCCCGGTCCGCGGCAGCTCGGCACGCCTGTCGGCGGACCGTTCGTGACGGCGCGCCGTGGCCGCGGAGCATGTCGTGCTGGCGCCGGGCATGATGTGCGACGAGCGCCTCTGGGCACACCAGGCCGCGCACCTGCCGCAGGCCGTGTCGTACGCCGACACGACCTCGGCAGCCAGCTTCGCCGACCTGGCATCGGCGACGCTCGCGCGCGCGCCGCGGCGCTTCGGTCTCGCCGGGCTGTCCATGGGCGGCATCCTCGCCTTCGAGATCTGGCGCCAGGCGCCGGAGCGCGTAACGCATCTCGCGCTCCTGGACACGAACCCGCATGCCGAGTCGCCGGAACGGCGCTCGCTGCGGCTGGCGCAGATCGAGACGGCGCTCGCCGGCGGGCTTCGCGAGCTGGCGATCGAATCGCTGAAGCCGCTGTACCTGGCGGAGTCGCACCGTGACGACGAGAAGCTGCTCGGCACAATCCTCGACATGGCGCTGGATCTCGGTCCGGAGGTATTCCGCCGCCAGTCGCTCGCGCTGCGCGACCGTGTCGACAGCGTACCGACGCTCGGCGGTATCGACTGCCCGACGCTGGTGCTGTGCGGCGACGAGGACAGGCTCTGCCCGCCCGGGTACCACCGGACGATGGCGCAGGAAATCCCGCGGGCAGAACTCTGCATCGTCCCCGACTGCGGCCACCTCGCGACGCTCGAGCAACCGGCGATCGTCACCCGCGAACTCGAGCGGCTGTTCGCTCGCCGGAGCAGGTCGTGAAAACGAGTTCTGAGCGCATCCTCACGACGCACGTCGGCAGCCTGCCGCGGTCCGCGGCCGTCACGGACACCGTGTTCGCCCTCGAGAAGGGCGAGACGGTCGAGGGCGCCGCCGCGATCATCCGCCGCGCCGTGGACGACGTGGTCGCGAAGCAGGTCGCGGCGGGCGTCGACGTCGTCAGCGACGGCGAGATGAGCAAGATCAGCTACGCCACCTACATCAAGGACCGCATCTCGGGCTTCGACGGCGACAGTGAGCGCGAGCCGCCGAGCGACCTCGAGGAATTCCCGGGCTTCCTCGAGCGCCAGGCGCGCTCCGGCGGCACGCCGACCTACCGGCGGCCCTGCTGCGTCGGCGACATCGCGGTCAAGGACATGGGCCCGGTCAGGGACGACATCGACAACATGCGGGCCGCGATGGCGAAGCACGCGCCGCTCGAGGGCTTCATGAACTCGGCCTCGCCCGGCGTCATCGCGCTGTTCCAGCCGAACCGGCACTACGAATCCCACGAGGCCTACCTGTTCGCCCTCGCCGACGCGATGGCCGCCGAGTACAAGGCGATCGTCGACGCGGGCCTCGTGCTGCAGCTCGATTCGCCGGATCTCGGCCTGGGCAGGCACATGCTGTTCAAGGGTCGCTCCGACGAGGAGTACCGGGCGCAGGCCGCGCTGCACGTGCGTGCGCTGAACCACGCGCTGGCCGGGATCCCGAAAGACCGCGTGCGGCTGCACGTCTGCTGGGGCAACTACGAGGGCCCGCATCATCACGACGCGCCGATGGAGCTCGTGCTGCCGATCGCGCTCGAGGCGCGGGTCGGCGCGCTGCTGTTCGAGGCCTCGAATCCGCGGCATGCGCACGAATGGCGCGTCTTCGCCGAGGCCGAGCTGCCGGACGACCTGATCCTCGTGCCGGGCGTGCTCGATTCGACGACCAATTTCGTCGAGCACCCGGAGCTGGTCGCGGAACGGATCTGCCGCTTCGCCGACATCGTCGGGCGGGAACGCGTCATCGCGGGCACCGACTGCGGGTTCTCGACGTTCGCCGGCTTCGGCGCTGTCGATCCGGATATCGTCTATGCGAAGCTCGGCAGCATGGCAGAGGGCGCCGCGATCGCCAGCGAGCGGCTGTGGCGCAGACCGGCGCGAGCGCGAACCGGGGACAGGGCATGAGCGAGCGTATCGAATCCTTCCGCGAAAGGCTGACCGGCCGGGAAGCGCTGATGGGCACTTTCATGAAGTCGCCGTCGCCGATCGTCGCCGAGGTGCTGGGCCTGTCGGCGCTCGACGCGATCGCCATCGACTGCGAGCATGCGCCGTTCGGGCGACTGGAGCTCGACCTGTGCATCGGCGCGCTGCGCGCCGCGGGCATGCCGAGCCTCGTGCGGCTTGCGGACGACACGCCGACGTCCATCCGCAATGCGCTCGACAGCGGCGCCTCCGGCATCGTGGTGCCGCACGTGACGAGCCCGGAGCAGGCGGCGGCGATCGTCAGGGCCGCGCATTTCGGCGACGGCGGCCGCGGCTATGCGGGCTCGCCGCGAGCGGCCGGGTACAGCCGTAAATCGATGGCCGACCACCTTGCCGACAGCCGCGAACAGACCTCGGTCATCCTGCAGATCGAGGATATCCCGGCGCTTCAGCACGTGGCGCAGATCGCCGAGGTCGACGGCGTCGACTGCCTGTTCGTCGGCCGCGTCGACCTCGCCGTCGCGATGCAGAAAGGCGTATCCGACGACGAGGTAGTCGCGACGGTGCAGGATATCTGCCTCGCCTGCGCGAGCGTCGGCACCGCGGTCGGCATGTTCACGCCGGACCTGGACGAGCTGCCGAAGTGGCGAGAAGCCGGCGCCAGCCTGTTCCTGCTCGGCTCCGACCAGTCGATGCTGCTCGCGGGCGCTGCTCAGCTCGCGGCGTCGATCCGGTAGAACTCCCGCGCCGTGCCGCCGAACAGGCGCGCGCGCTCCGCCTCGCAGAGGCCCGCGGTCAGCGCCTCGAACGCTTCCCAGATGCGCCCGTAGCTCGCGTGCAGCTTGTCCACCGGGAAATTCGAGCCGAACATGCAGCGGTCGGCGCCGAAGACGTCGATGCAGGATTCGACGATCGGCCGTATCGACGCGGTCGTCCAGCCGTGATCGAACATGCCGAGCCCCGAGATCTTGCAGCTGACCTGCGGCAGGCTCGCGAGCAGTTCGAGGCCTTCGCGCCACGAGGCCAGGCCGGCGGGCGTCTGGTCCCACGGCGAGCCGCAGTGGCACAGCGCGACCGGCGTGTTCGCCGCAGCGGCGAGCACCTCCGCAACCCGCGGGACCTGCGACGGCACGAG
Source organism: Woeseia sp. (assembly GCA_041624755.1). Classification (GTDB taxonomy): domain Bacteria; phylum Pseudomonadota; class Gammaproteobacteria; order Steroidobacterales; family Woeseiaceae; genus Woeseia. The sequence goes on from JBFJUJ010000094.1 coordinate 6,848, forward strand.
CTGCAGGTCAAAGGACAAGCCGAGCTCGCCGAGCGCGGCCAGGTTTTCGCGCCAGGCTGCGCTGTCCGGCAGTCTGCCGCTGCCGGTCCGGCGGTCCTCGTCGTCCGACCGGCCGAGGATCTGGCGCACGCCGCGGACGCGGGGGTAGCGGAGCTGCGCCTGCAGATTCGCCATCGCGTCGGGCTGCTCGAGCTCGCAGTACGCGACGATGGCCCCGGGCAGGCCGCAGGCCTCGGCGACCGACTGCAGCCAGGCGGTCTCGCTGAGCTCGTCGCCCGGCGCGACGCCGACCTGGACGTGGATCGAGGATTCGAGCTCGTAGCCCTCCGCATCGGCCCGCAGGTCGGCGACGAGGTAGTTCTTCTGGATCGGCGTCGGGTCCCCGAAGAAACGCCGCACGCCGCGGGCCTGGAGCCAGGGATAGCGGCAGACGCCGAGATCCCAGAGATGGTGATGTGCGTCGACGATGCGTCGCATTGGAACCAACCTATTTCGTCATCGCCTGGCTCAGCACCGCGAGGTCGTCGAACACGGTCATCTCGATCGCGATGCGGCCGGCGATGCAGCGCCAGTGCGTCACGCCCATGATAAAGAGCGGCCTGCCGGTCGGCGCCACGCCCATGACCTCACCCGCGTGCCGGCCGGTTGCCGTCCAGCGGACCGCGATGTCGATACCGTTGTCCGAGAACGACTGCGTCGCGACGTGATCGACGCTGAAGCGCACGTCGCCCATTATTGCGCGCAGCGACTGGTAGTAGGCGAATACCGCGTCGCGACCGGAATAGTGCCGCATCGGCGAGCGGTGCAGCACGCTGTAAGGTGCGTGGGTCGTGTCGAAAATCTCCTTGTCGCCGCTCCAGCAGCTCGCGAGCACGCGCCAGGCGAACGCGGTCGGGTCCTCGCGCGGGTTTACGGGCCGCTCGACGTCGTCCGGCACGCGGACCCGGGCGACGCGCTCGACCTCCGCGTCGAGCCAGCCCTGGTGCTCCGCCGTGCGCGCTCGCGCCATGTCGCGCGCGGCCGCGAGCGGCTCGGCGCCGAGCTGGGTCGCGAGCGTCATGTTGTCGCGCACCAGCCATTCCCGGGTGATGACGCCGTGCTCGATGACGCAGTCGGCGATGTTGGTCATGCGTATGCGGACGCCGGTCGCCGGGCCGTACACCGTCGGACCTTCGTTCGTCGCCATGCTGAGCAGTCGATGGGACGTGTAATAGCCGTCGGCGCGGTTGCCCGACCAGATCACGTGCTCGGCCAGCAGCAGGCGATCCGGAAACGCGGCGAGCGTCTGCTCCGTCCCGGCGACGACCGCGGCCGCGCCACGGGTGATGCCGTCGAGGCCCCAGACGACGCAGTCGGCGGCGTAGTACTGGTGGATCAGCTCGACGCCGCGCTGCTCCCAGATCTCGAACGTGATGCCCAGTATGAAATCGACGATGTCGTCGTCCGGCCCGTAGGCGCCCGTGCGACGCGCAGCCATGATGCTCCCCTCGTTGGCCGCGCGCAGGATCGGCGGCGAAGCGGATTGTACTTCGAATGCATAAGGAAATACCAAGTTTTTGTTGCCGCGCTGGGCGCCTCGCGCTGCCATTTGCGGATTTTCTTGAATTCGATTTGCATTCGAAGTACATTCGCCACTGGCAATCCGACCGCAGCCGCCGACGAACCCCGGACACCCGCCCATGCCCCAGGCCGTACCGAAAGCCGACCGCCACGCGGCGCTGCTCGCCGAGCGCTACGTCCGCTACGAAGAGCTCCGCCCGTGCACGACCGCGTTCATCGACACGCGGACACCCGGCAGCGCCGAGAAGGAGAACTTCACGATCATCGGCCCCGGGGTCGCCGAGAACCCGGACCAGTACGTCCACATCGACATTCCGCACGGCTTCAATATCGGCGGCGCGCGCCAGCCGCCCGGCTGCGTCAACTCGCAGCACAGTCACGAGACCGCCGAGGTGTTCATCGTCCACTCCGGCACCTGGGCCTTCCTGCTGGGGCCGAACCGCGAAGACGGCGAGGTCCTGCTCGAGCCCGGCGACACGATATCGATTCCCGTGCACGTTTTCCGCGGCTTCAAGAACGTCGGCGACGGGACCGGCTTCCTGTTCGCCGTGCTCGGCGGCGACGACCCCGGCCACGTGACCTGGGCGCCGTACGTGTTCGAGAACGCGAAGGAGTACGGCCTGATCCTGCTCGAAGACGGCAGCCTCGTCGACACGACCCGCGGAGAAACGATCCCGGAGGGCAAGCGCGCGATGCGGCCGACGACTGACGAAGACGTCGCCCGCTACGATCGCCTGACCGGGAAGGACCTGGCTGGCTGCGTCGTGCCACACGATGCCCTGCAGCCGCAGGCGTCACCGCTCCTGCCGCAGCTGCGCGAGTACCCGATCATCGGGGACGTCAGCGCCGCCGAGGGGCTGCCGGCCGGGCGCATGGCCTGGCCGCACGGTTTCCACCTGCGCCACGTCGTCATCGAGCCGGGCGTCGAGACCGCCCGGCACCTGCGCCACGAGGAAGAGGTGCTCCTCATGCACCGCGGCCGGCTGACCGTGAGCCTGCCCGACGGCGACGTCCGCATGGGGCCCGGCGACGTGCTGACGGTGCCGCTCGACGTGCCCCGCCGCTTCGCCAACCGCGACGCCGAGCCGGTCGAGGCCTACGTCGTCCGCGGCGGCGACCATCCGCAGCCGCCCGAGCTGGCCGCATGAATCCACACCCGCATTATTCGAGGAACCGACCGTGATCAAGGTTATCAAGTCCGGCATCAGCGCCGAGGCCGCAGCCGACATGGAAGCGAAAGTGAAGACGACCGTCGAGGGCATACTCGCGGACATCGGCAGCCGGGGCGACGACGCCGTGCGCGAGCTGTCGGAGAAGTTCGACAAGTGGTCGCCCGAGCGCTTCCGGCTGTCCGACGAGGAGATCGAGGCCGCCGTCGCCCGCCTGCCGCAACAGACGATCGACGACATCCGGTTTGCGCAGGCGCAGATCCGCAAGTTCGCGGAGATCCAGAAGGCCGCGCTGGTCGACGTCGAGGAGGAAACCTTCCCGGGCGTCACGCTGGGCCACAGGAACATCCCGGTGAACAGCGTCGGCTGCTACATCCCGGGCGGCAAGTACCCGATGGTCGCGAGCGCGCACATGAGCGTGCTGACCGCCAGAGTCGCTGGCGTCAGGCGGATCATAGCCTGCGCGCCGCCGCACAGCGGC
>JBFJUJ010000095.1:0-10035 GCA_041624755.1 Woeseia sp.
CCGACGTCGAATCCCTCGATCATGCCGAGTTCGCGCATCGTGTCGTCGATGGATTCGCTCTTCACGTTCAGCGCGCGCGTCGCGCCCATCTTCTTCGCCAGCGACAGGCGGAAGTCATTGACGTCGGTAATGACGACGTGACGCGCGCCGGCATAGCGGGCAATCGCCACGGCCATGATGCCGATCGGTCCCGCGCCGGTGATCAGCACGTCCTCGCCGACGAGGTCGAAGGACAGGGCGGTGTGGACCGCGTTGCCGAGCGGGTCGAGTATCGAGGCCATGTCGTCGTCGATCGCTTCCGGCAGCTTGAACACGTTGAAGGCCGGTACGGCGATGTATTCGGCGAACGCGCCGGCGCGGTTGACGCCGACCCCGCGGGTGTTCATGCACAGGTGGCGCCGCCCGGCGCGGCAGTTGCGGCATACGCCGCAGGTGATGTGTCCCTCGGCAGAGACGCGGTCGCCGACCTCGAAGCCGACGACCTCGCTGCCGATCTCGGCTATCTCGCCGAAGAACTCGTGACCGATGGCCAGCGGCACCGGGATGGTCTTGCTCGCCCAGTCGTCCCACTGGAATATGTGGATGTCCGTGCCGCAAATGGCGGCGCGCCGGACCCGGATCAGGACGTCGTTGTGCCCCACGTCCGGCCTGTCGATGTCCTGCATCCAGATGCCGCGCTCGGGTTCTGCCTTGACCAGTGCTTTCATGCCTGTGATCCCTGAGCTGTAATGCTAGTCGATGACGCCGAGTTCGCGTCCGACCTCGGCGAAGGCCCGCACGGCCTTGTCGAGGTGCGCGCGCCCGAGGCCGGCGGACATCTGCGTGCGAATGCGCGCCTCGCCCTTCGGTACCACCGGGAAAGAAAACCCGATGACGTAGATGCCGTGATCGAGAAGCCTGTCGGCCATCGCCGTGGCGAGTTTCGCGTCGCCGAGCATGACCGGCACGATCGGATGCTCGCCCGGCTTCAGCTCGAATCCGAGGCTGGCAAGCTCGCTGCGGAAATACGCCGCATTGTCGCGCAAGCGGTCGCGCAGGCTCGCATCCTTTTGCAGCAGATCCAGCACCGCGATCGAGGTAGCCGCGATGACCGGCGCCACCGAGTTCGAAAACAGGTAGGGCCGCGAACGCTGCCTGAGCCAGGCGACGATCTCGCGGCGTCCCGAGGTGAAGCCGCCCGATGCGCCGCCGAGCGCCTTGCCGAGCGTGCTGGTGATGATGTCGATGCGCCCCATGACGTCGCGGTATTCGTGCGTACCGCGTCCGTTCTCGCCGAGGAAGCCCGTCGCATGGCAGTCGTCTATCATCGTCAGGGCATCGTAGCGCTCCGCGAGGTCGCAGATGTCGCGCAGGTTTGCGATCGTCCCGTCCATCGAGAAAACGCCGTCGGTCACGATCAGGCGGTGGCGGGCGCTCGCGGCCTGCTTGAGCTGCGCCTCGAGGTCCTCCATATCGTTATTCCGGTAGCGGAAGCGCCTGGCCTTGCAGAGCCTGATGCCGTCGATGATCGAGGCATGGTTGAGCGCGTCGCTGATCACCGCGTCCTGGTCGTCCAGCAGCGTTTCGAACAGGCCGCCGTTGGCATCGAAGCAGGACGGGTACAGTATCGTATCCTCCGTCCCGAGGAACTCGCTGACGCGCTGCTCCAGTTCCTTGTGAATAGTCTGCGTGCCGCAGATGAAGCGCACCGACGCGACGCCGTAGCCGTACTCGTCCAGCGCCCGATGCGCCGCGGCCAGCAGGTCCGGATGGTTCGCCAGGCCGAGATAGTTGTTGGCGCAGAGGTTGATGACCTCCCGCTCGCCGCCGTCCGTGCGCACGCGGATATCCGCCTGCTGCGGGCCGGCAATGACACGTTCCTGCTTGAAGAGGCCCTCGTCCTTGAGCGCTTCGGTCTGCTCGGCAAGCTGGCGGAGGATGGATGCTGCCACGACATTGCTCTCCCCGATGAAAGGTCGCAGAGTATAGCGTACCGCCGGCGGCGGCAGATCGCCGCAGCGGCAGGAGGTGTCGATGGCAGGCTCCAGCGAACAGGCCGACGGTGCGCTGCGCATCGATCGCTGGCTGTGGTTCACGCGCTTTTTCAAAACCCGCTCGCTGGCGGCGAAGGCGGTTGCCGGCGGTCACGTGCGCGTGAACGGTGAACGCGCCCGCCCGGGCCAGCGAGTGGCGGCGGGTGACCGGCTGGACATCGTGCGCGATCGCCTCACCTGGGAGATCGAAGTGCTGGGAGTGCCGGCGCGGCGCGGCCCGGCGAGTGAGGCGCAAGGCTATTTCCGGGAGAGCGAGGCGTCGGCGGCGCGGCGCCGGGAACTCAGCGACAGCCTGCGAAACGACCGGCTGCAGATGCCGCGCACGGACGGCAGGCCGGACAAGCACACGCGCCGCCTGCTGCGGCGGCGGAACCGCGGACGCTGAAGTGCGCCCGCTTTCAAGGCCAGTGGCAACTCGTTACACTGCCAGACCCCGGAAGCCTTGCCGTCGGCCACCGAGCGCGCGCCGGCCGCGCCCGCACCCCCACGGGTCTTTGGTATGAGAGATATTCCCGCACAGCAGGTCGACACAACGGATCCGTCCGGCGCCATCAGCCGCCGCTACCTCGCCGACGAGGCCGCGCTGGTTGCCGAACTCGCCGAGGCCGCCGATGCCGGCAAAGCCACGCGACGCATGATTCGCGAGACGGCGCTGTCGCTGGTCGACGCCGTCCGCCGCAGGTCCGCGAAGGAAGGCGGCATCGAGGCCTTCCTGCAGCAATACGACCTGTCGTCCGAGGAGGGGGTGCTGCTGATGTGCGTGGCCGAGGCCCTGTTGCGCATCCCGGACGCCGACACCGCCGACCGGCTGATCGCGGACAAGATCACGGCGGCGCGCTGGGAGGACCACCTGGGAGCGAGCGATTCGCTGTTCGTCAACGCGTCGACCTGGGGACTCATGCTGACCGGCCAGATGCTCAGGATCGACGAGGACGCGCGGCGCAACCCGGCTGGCTACCTCGGCAAGCTCGCGAGCCGGGCCGGCGAGCCCGTCGTGCGTACGGCGATGCGCCAGGCGATGCGCATCATGGGGCATCAGTTCGTCATGGGCCGCGACATCGACGAGGCGATCCGGCGCTCGAAAAAGGGCGACGCGGCGCAATACCGCTATTCCTACGACATGCTCGGGGAGGCGGCGCTGACGGCCCGGGACGCGGAGCGCTATTTCGAGGCCTACGGCAAGGCGATCGAAACGATCGGCCGCGCGGCGGCTCACGCCGGGGACCCGGGCGACATCTTCAGTGCACCGAGCATCTCGGTGAAGCTGTCCGCGCTGCACCCACGCTATGACTACACGCAGCACCGGCGGGTCATGGAGGAACTGGTCCCGGTACTGGCCGAGCTGACGCAGAAGGCACGCGCGGCCGGCATCGCCCTGACGGTCGACGCCGAGGAGGCGGAAAGGCTCGAGCTTTCGCTCGACGTGTTCGCCGCGGTCTACCGCGACCGACGGCTCGGCGATTACCGCGGACTCGGCCTTGCCGTGCAGGCTTACCAGCGGCGCGCCGCGGACGTGCTGAGCTTCGTCGCCGGCCTGGCCGGCCAGCACGGCCGGCGCATCCCGGTGCGCCTCGTCAAGGGCGCCTACTGGGACACCGAGATCAAGCGCGCGCAGGAACAGGGCCTTTCCAGCTACCCGGTATTCACGCGCAAGTCGCATACCGATGTCTCCTACCTCGCCTGCGCGCGCCAGATGCTGGCCGCGGGCGAGCAGCTCTACCCGCAGTTCGCGACGCACAACGCCCACACGCTGGCGAGCGTGATGCACTTCGCGGGTTCGCGCAGCGATTTCGAGTTCCAGCGACTGCACGGCATGGGCGAGGAGCTGTATGCCGAGATCATCAGCGCGGAGAAATTCAACCGTCCGTGCCGCGTCTATGCGCCGGTCGGCAGTCACAAGGACCTGCTTCCCTACCTCGTCCGGCGCCTGCTCGAAAACGGCGCGAACACCTCTTTCGTCAACCGCATCGTCGACGAATCGGTCGCCATCGAGGACATCGTTGCCGATCCGATTCAGGCGTCGCGGAAGCACGACTTCGAGCCGCATCCGCAGATCCCGGCACCCGCCGAGCTGTTCGGACCGCAGCGGCGGAATTCCCGCGGCCACAACCTCGCCGACCGGGCCGCGAGCGCCGCGCTGCTCGAGTCGATGCACGACGCCGGTCGCGGCCGCAGCGAGGCCGCGCCGATCGTCGGTGGCAAGGTGCTTGCGGGTGAAGCCCTGCCGTCCGTGAACCCGGCCAATCTCGGCGATATCGTCGGCACCTGCGTGCAGGCGGACAGAGCCGCGGTCGAGCGGGCGCTCGAGCTGGCGGCGGGCGCGCAGCGCGGCTGGGACGAGGCTGGCGCCGACCGGCGTGCCGGCATCCTCGAGCGGGCCGCGGACCTGTACGAACGCGACACCGCGGAATTCCTCGCGCTTTGCGTGCGCGAGGCGGGCAAGACCGTTCCCGACGCGATCGCCGAGCTGCGCGAAGCGGTCGACTTCCTGCGTTATTACGCGAACGAGGCGCGACGCCTGTACGGGCAAACGCAGGCGCTGCCGGGGCCTACCGGCGAGAGCAACGAGCTCGGGCTGCGCGGCCGCGGCGTGTTCGTCTGCATCAGCCCGTGGAATTTCCCGCTGGCAATCTTTACCGGCCAGGTCGCTGCCGCGCTCGCTGCCGGCAACGCGGTTCTGGCCAAGCCCGCCGAGCAGACGCCGCTGATCGCGCATCGCGCCGTGCGCCTGTTGCACGAGGCCGGCGTGCCGCCCGACGTGTTGCATTTCCTGCCGGGCGACGGCCCCACGATCGGCGGGCGCGCCGTCGCCGATCCCCGCGTCGCCGGCGTCGCCTTCACGGGTTCCACCGAGACGGCGCGCCTCATCAACAGCCAGCTTGCCGGCCGCGACGGCCCGATCGCGGTGCTCATCGCCGAGACCGGCGGCCAGAACGCCATGTTCGTGGACAGCTCGGCGCTGCCGGAGCAGGTCGTGCTGGATACCGTGTCCTCGGCGTTCAACGCGGCCGGGCAGCGCTGCTCGGCGCTGCGCGTGCTGTGCCTGCAGGAAGACATCGCGCCGCGCGTGATCGAGCTGCTCGACGGGGCGATGGGCGAACTCGCGATCGGCGATCCGGGCGACCTGGCGACGGATGTCGGCCCCGTCATCGACGAGGAGGCGCGCGCCGGGCTGGAGCGGCACGTCGAGGCGATCTCGTCGACCGCGAAAATCATCCGGCAGTGCCGGCTGCCGCTCGCCACGGCATCGGGCACGTATTTCGCGCCGGTCGCCGTCGAGATCGACAGCCTCGACCTGCTCGAGCGCGAGGTGTTCGGCCCCGTCCTGCACGTGCTGCGCTATCGCCGCCGCCATCTTGCCGACACGATCGCGGCGGTCAATGCGACCGGCTTCGGCCTGACCATGGGGCTGCACAGCCGTATCGGTGCGCGCGCGCGCGACTTCGTGCGATTGTCGGGTGCCGGCAATGTTTATATCAACCGCAACATGATCGGTGCCATCGTCGGTTCACAGCCGTTCGGTGGCCGCGGCCTGTCCGGCACCGGACCGAAAGCGGGCGGGCCGCACTACCTGCCGCGCTTCGGCACCGAGTACGCGGTCAGCAACAACATTGCAGCGGTCGGCGGTAACGCGGGACTGCTGTCGCTCAGCGATTCCTGAGCGGGAGGTTCGACACCATGCCGGTCATCAGCACGTTCGACATTTTCAAGATCGGCGTCGGTCCGTCGAGTTCGCACACCATGGGTCCGATGAAGGCTGCGAAGGCCTTCGCCGAGTCGCTGTCCGCGCAGGCGCCACAGGCGGCCGGGCTCGAGGTCCGGCTGTACGGCTCGCTGGCGTTCACCGGGCGCGGCCACGGCACGGATTCGGCCGTGCTGCTCGGCCTCGGCGGGGCCGACCCGGCGACGATCGACCCGGATTCGATGGACGCCACGCTGCGCCGGATTCACGACGACAAGCACGTCGAGGTGCCGGGCCTGGGCCCGCTCACGATGGATCCCGAGACGGATCTTGCGTTCGACTACGAGGTCCAGCTTCCTCGCCACACGAACGGCATGCGCTTTCGTGCGCTGGATGCCGCGGGCAACGTGCTGCTGGAGGAGGACTGGTATTCGCTGGGCGGCGGCTTCGTCGTGCGTGGCGACGAGCCGGAACCGAGCGCGCAGGAGGGCGAACCGCCGTTTCCGTTCACGACGGGAGCCGAGCTGCTGAAGCTTGCAGACGAGCACCGCCTGTCGATCGCCGAACTGATGTACCAGAACGAGCGCCACTGGCGCAGTGAGCAGGAGATTCGCGAACGACTGGACGAAATCTGGGCCGCGATGAAGAGCTGCGTGCAGCGCGGACTGAAGACCGAGGGTGTGCTGCCGGGCCGGATGGCGGTAACGCGGCGCGCGCCGAAGCTGTACCAGTCCCTGAAGAAACGTGCCGACGGCGGCGGCCTCGACACGATGGACTGGATCAATGCCTGGGCCATCGCCGTCAACGAGGAAAACGCCGCCGGCGGTCGCGTCGTGACCTCGCCGACGAACGGCGCGGCGGGAATCATCCCGGCCGTCATGCACTACTACTCCAGGCTGGTGCCCACGTCGGACGAGGAGGGCATCGATCGTTTCCTGCTGACGGCCGGCGCGATCGGCATTCTCTACAAGGTCAAGGCGTCGATCTCCGGCGCCGAGATGGGCTGCCAGGGCGAGGTCGGCGTCGCCTGCTCGATGGCGGCCGGCGGGCTCGTCGCCGCGCTGGGCGGCAGCAACCGGCAGATCGAGAATGCGGCCGAGATCGGCATGGAGCACAACCTCGGGCTGACCTGCGATCCGGTCGGCGGCCTCGTGCAGATTCCCTGCATCGAGCGCAACGCGATGGGGGCGCTGAAGGCGATCAATGCCGCGCGCCTCGGCATGCACGGCGACGGTACCCACAAGGTGACGCTCGACCAGGTCATCAGCACGATGCGCCAGACCGGCATCGACATGCAGTCGATCTACAAGGAGACCTCGCGAGGCGGGCTCGCCGTCAACGTGCCCGAGTGCTGAAGCCACGACGGGGACATCAAGGTAACCGTCCCCGGATTATTTCTTCTGCTTCTTCTTCGGGTAATCGTACAGCAGCAGGGTCTTCTCGCAGTCGCCGCGCAGATCCCAGGTGTCGCTCCCGATCTTGACCGAGACGATGCCGCTGGTCGGCAGGTTTCCGGTCGTGCCCGGCAGCAGGTAATTGACGAGATCGGTCAGCCCCGGGTTGTGCCCGACGATCATGAGGTTGTTGAAGCCCTCGTCCTGCCGCGCGACGATGGACAGGAGCTGGCTGCAGGAAGCGAGATAGAGATCCTTCTCGCGCTGCAGGAATTCCAGCGGGTAGCCGAGCGCCTTCGCCACGATACGCGCCGTCGTCCAGGCCCGGACCGCGGGGCTGCTCAGGATCAGCGACGGACGAATGCCCGATTCCTGGATCCGCCTGGCCATCACCGGGGCATCGCGTTCGCCGCGCTTGTTCAGCGGGCGCTCGCTGTCCGCCAGGGAGGGCGAGTCCCAGCTCGACTTCGCGTGCCGCAGGATCGTCAGCGTCTTCATCGATGCGGGCTCCGCTAAATCAAGCCGGTCTGCAAGCGGGCCTCGTCCGACATCATGGCCTGGTTCCACGGCGGGTCGAACACCAGCTCCACGCGGACGTCGGTGACCGTCGGGATAATGGCGATCTTCTCCTGCGCGTCCTGCACCAGAACGTCGCCCATGCCACAGCCGGGAGCGGTCAGCGTCATGTCGATCTCGACCGAGCGCTGGCCGTCGGGGCGCGGCCTGACCTCGCAGCGGTAGATCAGGCCGAGGTCGACGATATTGATCGGGATCTCCGGGTCGTAGCAGGTCTTGAGCTGCTGCCAGATCACGTCCTCGATATCCTTGTCGGTGGCGTTCTCCGGCACCTTGGGCGGCTCGACCGGTTCCTTGCCCAGCGCGTCGGCATCGAGGCCGGCGATGCGGAACAGGTTGCCTTCGACGTAGACGGTGAAACTGCCGCCCAGGGCCTGGGTGATGAACCCGGTCGTGCCTTCCGGCAACGTCACGGTCTCGCCGGCAGGGATAATGATCGCCTGGACGTCACGTTCCATCGTGAAGGGCTCATTACTGTGTCCGAACATCGCTTTGCTGCCTACTCGGTAGTCGCGGCCCGCGCCTCGTGGTGCAGGGCCGAATTCAGCGCGTGCCATGCGAGCGTTGCGCATTTGACCCGCGTCGGGAATTCGCGCACGCCTTCGAGGGCGCGGAGTTTGCCGAGCTGCACGCCGCTCGCGTCGCCGTTCTGCGTATCCTCGATGGCGTCCTCGTCGCGGCCCGTGAGCCGCGCCGTGAGCGTCGCGAAGACCTCCAGCGCAGCGCGGCTATCGAGCCCGATGACAGTCTCGGTCAGCAGCGACGCCGAGGCGACAGAGATGGCGCAGCCGGAGCCCTCGAAGCTCGTGTCGCGGATGCGGCCGTCGTTTCCGACCTCGAGGTAGAGCTCGAGCTTGTCACCGCAGAGCGGATTGACGCCGGCGGCGCGGTGCGTCGCGGCCGGCAGCTTGCCGAAATGCCGGGGGCTGCGGGCATGATCGAGGATCAGCTCGCGGTAGAGCTCGCGCAGCTCGTCCGTTTGTGGCGCGGCGACGCTCACGGGGCAAACATCTCCTGCGCCTTGCCGAGCGCCGCTACCAGGCGGTCGATGTCGTCGCGGTTGTTGTAGAGCGCCAGCGACGCGCGCGCCGTGCCGGGCACGCCGAAGAAATCCATGACCGGCATGGCGCAGTGGTGACCCGTGCGGATCGCCACGCCCTGGTGGTCGAGGATCGTGCCGAGGTCGTGCGGATGGATGTCGTCGACGAGGAAGGACTGCACGCTGGTCTTGACGTCCGCCGTACCGAACAATCGGACGCCGTCCCTCGCCTGCAGCTGCTCCATCAGGTAGCTCAGCAGCTCCTGCTCGTACGCGGCGATGCGCGTCATGCCGATCTGCTGCAGGTAACGTACCGCCGCGCCGAGCCCGACGGCGCCGGCGATGTTCGGCGTGCCCGCCTCGAACTTGTACGGCAGCTCGTTCCAGGTCGTGCCTTCGAAGCGGACCTCGAGGATCATGTCGCCGCCGCCCTGCCACGGCGGCATCGCCTCGAGCAGGTCCTCCTTGCCGTACAGCACGCCGATGCCGGTCGGCGCGAACATCTTGTGCCCGGAGAACGCGTAGAAGTCCGCGTCGAGCGCCTGGACGTCAATGGCCATGTGTGGCGCCGCCTGCGCTCCGTCGACGAGCACCGGGATGTCGCGGTCATGAGCTGCGCGCACAAGCTCCGTGACTGGCAGCACGGTGCCGAGCGCGTTGGAAACGTGCGCGATCGCCAGCAGGCTGACTCGCTCGTCGAGCAGTTCGCAGAGCGCATCGGTGGGGACGTCGCCACGCTCGTCGATAGGTGCTACGACCAGTTCAGCCCCGGTCTGTTCGCAGACGAGCTGCCACGGAACGATGTTCGAATGGTGCTCGAGATGCGTGATCACGATGCGATCGCCGGCCGACAGCCGCGGCCGGCAGAAACTCTGCGCTACGAGGTTGATCGACTCCGTGGTTCCGCTCGTATAGACGACTTCGCGTCGGCTGGCGGCATTGATGAAGCGCGCGACGTCGTCACGCGCGCCCTCGTAGGCATCGGTCGCACGGTGGCTCAGCGTGTGCACGCCGCGGTGGACGTTGGCATGGTCGTGCCGCTGGTACTCCGCGACGGCGTCGATGACGGCAGCGGGCTGCTGCGCCGAGGCGGCGCTGTCGAGATAGACGAGCGGATGTCCGTTGACCTGCTGGTCCAGCGCCGGGAAATCGTCGCGGCAGCTGCTCACATCACGTGAGGCCGGTCGGGCCTCGTCAGCCGGGATGATCACGGGGGTACTCACGAAGCGTTCTCCTGCAGTTCGTCGAGGCGGTGGTCGATCAGCGCGTCGACATGGGCGCGCAGCGCATCGATCGGAAGTCTGGCCGACA
>JBFJUJ010000096.1:0-10025 GCA_041624755.1 Woeseia sp.
CGATCACCGTGTCGATGACCTGGCCGTCGGACAGCACGACCTCGATCGTGCGCGCGAAGCCGATCAGCAGCGCGGCCGCGGTCATGTCGGCGGCGCCGGCGATGAACGTGCGGCTCGTGTCGCCCGGCGACATGCGCGCCAGCAGCGCGGCGACGAGGCCGGCGGCCATGAACACCGCCATCAGCTCGCCGATATACCAGCCCCAGGTCGCCGCGCCGAAGACGAAACCGACGATCGCTGCAAGCAGCGTCACCAGGACGATAATGCGCACCGGCGTCAGCGCGACGTCCTCGGGCGCCTCGAAGCCCGTCGTGTGGTCGACGTGCGCGACCAGGCTGGCTTCCGGATCGCGCCTGACGCGCATCGCGTAGCGATAGATATGGTGAAAGGCGACCGCCAGGAAGCCGACCATCAGCAGCAGCCGGAACGCCCAGCCCGACGTTATCGGCACGCCGGCGATGTTCTGTGCAATGATGACGCCGAAGGGATTGGTGCCGGCGCAGGCCCAGCCGATGCCGTAGGGAACCCAGACCATGCTCATGCCGACGATCGCGTCCATGCGCATCGCGAGCGACATCGAGACGATGATCGGGATCAGCGGCACGTACTCCTCGCCCATGCCGATGGTCCAGGCGCCGAGGCTGAACATGACGAGGCAGCCGGCGATCAGTATCCACGGGCTGCCGCCCAGCCGCGCCACGGCGCGGTGCAGCATGGCGTCGATCGCGCCCGTCGCGCGCAGTATCGCGATCACGCCGCCGACGACGAACACGAGGAAAATGATGTCCTGCGCCGCGGCGAAGCCCTTCGGGATGGCCTGTAGGAAGTACCACGGCGCCACGCTGGCGCGGTCGTCTCCCGACAGGCGTTCATAGGTCCCCGCGACGACCATCGAGCGGTCGGGGTTCTGCGGGTAGGGCTGACGCGCGTACTCCCCCTGCGGGATGACGTAGAGCAGGAGCTGCGCGACGATGATGATCGAGAACATCAGCACCAGCGAGTCGATGGACTGTAGGCGTTCCTGCATGCATGGGCTCCCGCGGCGTGGTATGGGGCGTGTTGTTGTTAGAATCGCCGCGCCCGGCGGCAGGCCGAACAGTACCAGAATCGGCCACGGCGGGCGTTCGCCGGGGCGGCGCCCCGGGCCGTGGGCGGCTCGGCGCAGACGACCGTGAGTATTTGAATTCGCAGCATTTATCCATAGCTTTCCCGGCTTGATCGGGAAAATCCTTTTTGCTACAAAGTGCAGCCGCGCCGCGGGGGCGCCGGACCGAATCCTGAAAGCTACGCGACGGAAACCGATGATCACGATAGAAAACCTGACCAAGGTCTACGACCACCGGCCGGTGGTCGACGACTTGAGTTTCAGCTGCGAGCCGGGCGAGGTCCTCGGCTTCCTCGGGCCCAACGGGGCCGGCAAATCCACGACGATGAAAATGATTACGGGCTTCGTCACGCCCTCGGGCGGACGCGTATCGGTCTGCGGGCACGACGTCGAGCAGGAGCCGCTCGCGGCGCGCCGGCGGCTCGGCTACCTGCCGGAGGGTGCGCCGTGCTATCCGGAGATGACGCCCCGCACGTTCCTCGACTTCATCGCCGATGTCCGTGAACTCGGGGGCGAGACGCGCGCGCGCCGGCTCGACGAAGTCATCGGCCAGCTGCACCTCGGCCCGGTGCTCGACCAGTCGATCGACACGCTGTCGAAGGGCTTCAAGCGCCGTGTCGGCCTCGCGCAGGCGATCCTGCACGATCCGGACGTGCTGATCCTCGACGAGCCCACCGACGGGCTCGACCCGAACCAGAAACACGAGGTGCGCGAGCTGATCCACTCGATGTCGAAGGACAAGCTGATCGTCATCTCGACGCACATACTCGAAGAGGTCGAGGCCGTCTGCAGCCGCGCCATCATCATCGCCCACGGCAAGATCCTCGCCGACGACTCGCCGGCGGCGCTGGCCGCGCGTTCGCGCTATCACAATGCCGTGCGCCTGACGCTCGCCGATGCCGCCCGGCTGGACGAGGTCACCGCCGCGCTCGCCGGGCTGGATTCGGTCGTCGGTACCGAGACCGATCGCGAGCACGGCGAAGTGACCGCGCTGGCCCGGCCCGGCGGCGACGCCACGGCCGCTTGGCGCGCGGTCTCCGACCTGGCGGCGAACGAAGACTGGCCGGTCGCCAGCGTGCAGCTCGAGGCGGGCCGGCTCGACGAGGTGTTCCGCGAGATCACCGGGGGGGCGGCGGCATGAGCAGCAGCGCAAACGCCGTCAAGGCCCTGTTCCGGCGTGAACTCAAGAGCTATTTCGCGACGCCGGTCGCGTACGTGTTCATCGTCATCTTCCTGGTGCTGATGGGCACGTTCACGTTCTATCTCGGCGGCTTCTACGAGCGCGGCCAGGCCGACCTCGCCCCGTTCTTCAACTACCACCCGTGGCTG
Source organism: Woeseia sp. (assembly GCA_041624755.1). Classification (GTDB taxonomy): domain Bacteria; phylum Pseudomonadota; class Gammaproteobacteria; order Steroidobacterales; family Woeseiaceae; genus Woeseia. The sequence goes on from JBFJUJ010000096.1 coordinate 2,435, forward strand.
TACCTGTTCCTGGTGCCTGCGATCGCGATGCGGCTGTGGGCCGAGGAGCGCAAGACCGGCAGCGTCGAACTGCTGATGACGCTGCCGATCACGCCGTGGCAGGCCGTGCTCGGCAAGTACCTCGCGGCGTGGGCATTCACCGGCATCGCCCTCGCGCTGACTTTCCCGATCTGGATCACGGTCAACTACCTGGGCGATCCCGACAACGGCGCGATTATCGCCGCCTACCTGGGCAGCCTGCTGATGGCCGGAGGGTTCCTCGCGATCGGCTCCTGCATCTCCGCGACGACCCGCAACCAGGTCATCGCCTTCGTCCTCACGGTCGTGGTCTGCTTCGGCTTCCTGCTGTCCGGTTTCCCGCTGGTGCTCGACCTGTTCTCCGGCTGGGCCCCGCAGGCGCTGGTGGACGGCATCGCTTCGCTGAGCTTCCTGACGCACTTCGCCAGCCTGAGCAAGGGTGTCATCGATCTCCGCGACCTCGTGTACTTCGCCCTCACGATCGGCGCGTTCCTGTACGCCAACACCATCGTGCTGCAATGGAAGCAGGCTGACTGACATGACGACGCAATCGCAACGACGCCTGAGCGCCTCCGGCCTCGCCCTGCTGGCCGTGGCTTTCATCGCCGCGGTCATCCTGAGCAACGAGCTGCTGCGCGGCGCGCGGCTGGACCTGACGGAAAACGACCTCTACACGCTGTCGGAGGGCACGGAACGCATCGTCGAGAACATCGACGAGCCGCTGAACCTGTACTTCTACTATTCCGACGAGGCCACCGCGAACATCCCGTCGCTGCGCAGCTACGCGCAGCGGGTCCGTGAGCTGCTCGAGGAAATCGTCGCTGTCGCCGACGGCAGGATCCGGCTGCAGGTCGTTGACCCGCAGCCGTTCTCCGAGGAGGAGGACCGCGCCGCCCAGTTCGGCCTGCAGGGCGTGCAGCTCCCGGGCTCGCCCGACCCGGTCTACTTCGGCCTCGCCGGTACCAACAGCGTCGACGACGAGGAAATCATCGCCTTCTTCCAGCCGGACAAGGAGGAGTTCCTCGAGTACGACATCGCGCGGCTGATCAGCACGCTCGCCGAGCCCGAGCGCGACGTCATCGGGCTCGTGTCCGGCGTGGCGATGACCGGCGGCTTCGACCCGCAGAGCGGCCGCGCCGAACGACCGTGGATGATCTACACGCAGGCGCGCCAGCTTTTCGAGATCCGCGATCTCGGCACGTCGTTCGACGCGGTCGACGAGGACATAAGCCTGCTGTGGATCGTCCAGCCGAAATCGCTGGGCGAGAGCACGCTGTACGCGATCGACCAGTTCCTGATGCGCGGCGGCAGCGCGCTGGTGTTCGTCGATCCGGTCGCGAACGTCGACCAGCCGCCGACGCCGCAGGGCATGCCGCCCGGCATGCCGATGCAGGGCCTGGGCTCCGACCTGCCGGCCTTGTTCGACGCCTGGGGCCTCGACTTCGCCTCGGCCGAGGTCGTGACCGACGCGCAGCTCGCGCTGCAGCTCTCGGGCGGCCCGGGCGGTGCGCCGATACGCCATATCGGCTACCTCGGCATCACGGAGCGGCAGCTGAGCGATACCGACGTGACGACGGCCGACCTCGGCTCGATCAACCTCGCGCTCGCCGGCAGCCTCGCGCCGGTCGGCGAGTCGGGACTCAGCTTCGAGCCCTTGATGACGACCAGCGAGTTCTCGTCGACGGCCAGCGCGGCGCGCTTCAGCTACCTGCCCGACCCGTCCATCCTGCAGAACGACTTCGTGCCGAGCGGCAGCGAGAAGGTCATCGCCGTGCGCCTGAGCGGCACGCTCGCTTCCGCGTTCCCGGACGGACCGCCGGGCAGCAGCGATGCGAACGACGGTGAGGATGACGGCGAAGAAGCGGACTCGTCGGGCGACGGACCCGGCACCGGGGACGGCGAAGAAGCGAATGATGCTGCAAGCGACCACCTCGCCTCGTCGACCGGGCCCGTCAACCTGATCGTCGTGGCCGACGTCGACATGCTCGCCGACCGCATGTGGGTGCAGGTGCAGAGCTTCTTCGGCCAGCAGCTCGCCAATGCGTTCGCGAGCAACGGCGCGTTCGTCATCAACGCGCTCGAGAACCTGTCCGGCAGCTCCGACCTCATCGCCGTGCGCAGCCGCGGGACCTTCTCGCGGCCGTTCACCCGGGTCGAAGAGCTGCGCGTGCGCGCCGAGGCACGCTACCGCGAAACCGAGCAGCAGCTGCAGGACGAACTCGCGGAGACCGAGCGACGCCTGTCCGAGCTGCAGGCAAACCGCGAGGACCAGGGCAGCCTGCTGCTAAGCGACGAGCAGCAGCGCGAGATCGACCGCTTCATCGACCAGCGGGCGCAGATCCGCCGCGACCTGCGCGCCGTGCAGCGCGATCTCGACAGAAACATCGAGCGTCTCGGGAGCTGGCTCAAGGTCATCAACATCGGCCTCGTACCACTCTTGCTGACGGTGTTCGTGCTGGCCGCCGTCTGGCGCCGCAACCGGAGCAAACAGCCATGAACCCGCGATCGACGAAGATGCTCGCCATCGCCGCCGCCGCGCTGCTGCTCGGCGTCGTACTCGTCAACACGGTCGACAACGACTACGACCCGGCGGACGCCGGCCTGCTGCTGCCGGACCTGAAGGCAAGGCTCAACGACGTCACCTCGGTGACGATCGCCTCAGGCGACGAGTCGGCGACGCTCGAGCGACGCGGCGAGCGCTGGGCCGTGGCCGACCGGGAGGGATACCCGGCCGACACCGGCAAGCTCCGCGCGGGCCTGCTGGCGCTCGCCGATGCGGCGCGGCTCGAGGCGAAGACCGCGAACCCGGAGCGGCACGCCGAGCTCGGCCTCGCGGGCGACGACAGCACGCGCGTGGTGCTGAGTGGTGACGGCGGCGTGGATACGGCCGTGATCCTCGGCAACGTCGCGCAGCGCAGCTATCGCTATGCGCGCCTCGACGGCGCGGAGCAGACCTGGCTGATCGACGGCAACCCCGAGCTGCCGGCGGCCGCCGCCGACTGGCTCGTCAAGGACCTGCTCGACGTCGACGCAGACGATGTCGTGTCGGTGACGATCACGCACGCGGACGGCGAGAAGATCGTCATTTCCGCCAGCGATGACGTCGACGCGCAGTACCGCGTGGCCGACATCCCGGACGGCCGCGAGCTGCGCTACGCGAGCATCGTCAACGCCGTCGCCGGCGTGCTGAACGGCCTCTCGCTCGAGGACGTGCGTGCCGCGGGCGAAGGCGAGCACGATGTCGAAACCGTCTTCCGCAGCGCCGACGGCCTGGTCGTCACCGCGCGGCGCCACGAGATCGACGGCGTGTCGTGGTTCGCTTTCGATGCGGAGGCCGCATCCGCGCCGCCGGCCGACGAAGTCGCTGCGGAGGACGACGGCGGCGACGCGCCAGCCGCGGACGACAGCGAGGATACCGTCCCGGCCGCCGAGCGCGCCGCGACGATCAACGCAGCCGTCGACGGCTGGCTGTTCCGGCTGCCGACCTACAAGCGCGACCAGCTCACGCGGCGCTGGGAAGACCTGCTGAAGCCGCTGCCGGACGAAGACGCAGATACGGAATGAAAAAACCCGCCAGGCCGCTCGCGGCGCTGGCGGGTTGCCGGCCTGGCCGGCGGGGCTCTGCTAGCGGCGCTGGTTGATGCGCTTGCCGCGACGATCGAGACGATTGTCGATCCGCTGCCCGCGGTTGTCGAGGCGCCGGTCGACGCGATCGCCGCGACGATCCAGTCGGTCGTCGATGCGGTCGCCCTTGCGATCGAGGCGATTGTCGACGCGGTCGCCGCGGCGGTCGAGGCGGTTGTCGATTCGATCGCCCTTGCGGTCCAGGCGCTCGGCGGCTCGCTCGTAGCCCGCGGCCTCGGCCCGCTCCGAGCGGCGATCGAGACGCTCGTCGATGCGGTCGCCCTTGCGATCCAGGCGCTCGTCCACGCGGTCGCCGCGACGGTCGAGGCGCTCGTCGATGCGGTCGCCCTTGCGGTCCAGGCGCTCGTCCACGCGATCCCCGCGGTTGTCGAGGCGTTCCTCGATGCGGTCGCCCCGGTCGTCGAGGCGTTCCTCGATGCGGTCACCCTGGTCGGCGAACGCCGCGCCGCTCGCGACCGTCATTCCGAGCGCCACTGTGGCGACGACGGCCCTGGCGTTCAGGCGGTTGGTCCCTGTGTTCATGGTGGTACTCCCTGTTTCAAGCGAAGTGTGCTGGCTGTTATCCCTGACAACGCGGTGGGCGCCCGCGGGTTGACACCGGCAGCGGCCTGCGCCCGAAATAGCGCGTTGACGATGGCGGCAGTCGAGCGTTATGTCGAATCATCCCGGGCTGATCCTGTTCGATTATGGCGGCGTGCTGCTCGACTTCCACGACGCCGGCGAGGTTTTCGGCAGCGTCGCGGATTGCGACGATTTCTTCGACCGCTGGGGCCTGTCCCCGGCGGTGCGGGCGCACGAGACGGGACGGATCGGTCCGCGGGAATTCGCGCGGCGCATCGTCGCCGAGCTCGGGCTGCCGCTGTCCACGCAGGATTTTCTCGAACGCTTCGCCGCCTGGCCCGACCGCGTTCCCGCGGCGACGGCGTCGCTGGTGCAGGCCATACCGGCTCACATCGACTGCGCGATCCTGTCGAACACGAATGCACTGCACTGGCGGATGCAGGACGTCGACCGCGATTTCGGCGGCCGCATCGGCCGGCTGTTCCTGTCTTACGAGACCGGCTTCATGAAGCCGGACGCGGCCGCGTTTCGCCACGTGCTCGAGGCGACCGGCCGAGCCGCCGGCGACGTCCTGTTCATCGACGACAGTCAGAGAAACGTCGAGGCGGCCCGCCGCGAGGGCCTGAGGGCCCGGCACTGCCCGGACGTGCATGCGCTGCCGCGGGTGCTGCGTGACGCGGCCGTCACTGTCTGAGGCCTACTCCGCCGACTGGCGGCCGACGATGATCGAGAAGCCGTCGAAGAAATACTCGCGGTTGCCGTCGGTCTCCGCGAAACTGCCGGCGGAACCGGCGCGGATCGCGCGGAACGCGTCGGCCATCGCGACGATGTAGTCGCCGTCTGCCGCCGGGACGTTGTGCGCGGTGTAGGCCAGGTCGTAGGCGTCGGCGAGGCTCGCAAGGCGTGCGGCGCTATCCGCGTACTGCTCGAAGTCCGAGCCCTCGAGGTGCGTATACAGCGGGGCCAGGTAGAAAGTATCGCCGGTGAACAGGATGCGATTGTCGCGATCCAGCAGGCACAGCGCATCCGGCGCGTGGCCGGGCACCAGCAGCACCTCCAGCTTTCGTCCGCCGAGGTCGATGACGTCGCCGTCGTCGACCGTTTCCGTGATCCTGAAGGGACGGCTGCGAAAGCGCGCGGCATCGAAGCCGTCCGGCAGCGGCTTCCACACCCAGCCCTCCTTCAGGAATCCGGCGACTTCCGCAGGCGAGCTGCCGGACGCCCGCCGTCGCGTGTATGCCGTCGCGGTAGCGTAGACCGTGTCGAACTGGTGGTTGCCGCCGATGTGGTCGTAATGCGTGTGCGAATTGAGCACCGCGACCGGCAGGTCCGTGAGGCCGTTTACGACGCGCCGCATGTCGCCGATGCCGAGCCCCGTGTCGAACAGCAGGGCACGCTCTTCGCCCTCGATCAGGAAGGAGATCACCTCCTCGAACTGGCCCGGCTCGTAGATCGCGTGCACGCCGGGCGAGATGCGGTACACCTCGAACCAGTCCTGCTCCTGCGGCACGCTCTCGTAGGACGCCCAGGCTCTGCGCGGCAGCGCGTCCCACCAGTTGTCCTTGCCGGCGCCGCGGTTCTTGACCTGCGCATTGTCCGCGCCCGGCGGTGCGTCGCCGCCGCAGGAGGCGGCGAGCAGCAAGGCCGCCGTCAACAGCCAGTATCTCATCGCCCCTCCGCTGGAGGATCGGCCCGGTACCCGCGGCACTCTAGCAGAAGCGGGCCGGCCGCCCGCCCGGGCTTGACAGGCCGGGCAAAATAAGTAACCTTTCGGTTACCTATGAAGCCCGAGTCGATGGACAAGGTATTCCAGGCACTGGCCTCCGGCGTACGCCGCGCGATGCTGGACATCGTCGGCGACGACCCCGGCTGCTCCGTCGCCGACGTCTGCCGGCATTTCGACGTCAGCCGCATCGCCGTGATGAAGCACCTCAACGTGCTGGAGCGGGCGGGCCTGCTGATCTCGGAGAAAAAGGGCCGGCAGCGCTGCCTGTACTTCAACACAGTGCCGATCCAGCTGATTCACGAGCGCTGGACGACGGAGTACAGCGCGCTGTGGGCCGGCAAGCTGACGGCGCTCAAATACGAACTCGAAGAAGGTTCCCGCTGAAGAGGAGACGAGGATGGCCACGAACCCCGACAAGATGCTCCGGACGATGATCGACAACCTGCCCGAAAAGACCGGCAAGTCCCTTCCGCAGTGGCTGAAGATCGTCAAGGCCGCGAAACTCGACAAACACGGGCAAATCGTCGCGATGCTGAAGAAGGACCACGGCGTCGGTCACGGCTTCGCCAACCTGATAGCGCAGCAGCATCTCTCGGGAGGCAAGGCGGACAGCGGCGATGACCTGGTCGCAGCTCAGTACTCGGGCGCGAAAGCGGACCTCAAACCGATCTACGACGCCGTGACGAAAATAGTCAGGTCCCTGGGCAAGGACGTCGAGATCGCGCCGAAGAAGACCTGCGTCAGCTACCGGCGCTCGAAACAGTTTGCGCTGATCCAGCCGTCCACGAAGACGCGGGTCGACGTCGGCATCAATCTCAAGGGCGTGCCGGCGAAGGGCCGCCTCGAGGAATCAGGGAGCTTCAACGCGATGGTGAGCCACCGGGTGCGCCTGGAGAAGAAATCCGACGTCGACGCGGAACTGAAGACCTGGCTCAGGAAGGCCTACGACGCCGCGTGACGCGGCCCTGTGAGACAAGGGGAAGACGACGAGGGAAGACCATGAGTGATTCATCCGCGGCCCGGCCGGCCGCATCCATGCCGAGCGGCGACGCAGAACGCGCCGGGAAAGCCTACTTCCGCATCGTGATCCGCGCGCCTGTCGACAGGGTGTGGGCCGAGCTCACGCGCACCGACGCGGTGCTGCCGTTCTTTTTCAACTCGGTCTGCCACACGACCGAACTCGGCAGGGGCGCGCCGGTACGCATGCGTTCGAAAGACGGCAAGTACACCTCGGTAGTCGGCGAGGTGCTGGAATTCGAACCGCCCTATCGCTACTCCCACACTTTCCGGTTCACGAACTTCGACGACCCCGAGTGCGTGGTGCACTACCGCCTGAAAGAGGTGGAGGACGGCACGGAGTTCACGCTGATCAACGAGAATGTTCCGGCCGGCACGAAGACCGAGAAGTACATGACCCAGGGCGGCACCTTCATCACCGAGAACCTGAAGGCGATCGTCGAGACCGGCAGGCCGACGACCGGCGGACGCTTTGCGCTCACCATGATGGGCCTGTTCGCGCCGTTCACGCCGAAGCGCTGCCGCAGCGAGAACTGGCCGCTCTAGATCTGGACTTTCGCCGGGTCGTTCAGCAGCGCGCCGATGGCCAGAGCAAAGGCGAGACCGGGATCGCGTAAACGTGAC
>JBFJUJ010000097.1:0-10004 GCA_041624755.1 Woeseia sp.
AGCGGCTGGCATCGAGGCGGTAGGTCAGGCGCGAGCCGATGCGCAGGCTGCGATCGAAGCCGTCGCCGCCCAGCGTGGTCGTGCCGGCATGCGCCGTCAGATCCGCATCCCAGCGACCGCGCCGCCATTGGTAGGCGCCGCCGACGTACAGGTAACTCTGGTCGAACTCTTCGACGTCGGCGTAGCGCAGCAGCAGGAAGCCGCCGTCGAAGCGGACGCCGCTGCCGTCGTCGCGGCCACGGTACGGTCCGCTCAGCGTGCCGAAAACCTCCACGAACGGGCTCTCGGCGACGAGGTCCGAGGCGACGCCGGTCTCGTCCTGCAGGATCACGTTGTCGTCGTAGCCGCCGCGAAGCGAAACGAAGCTCAGCCACGCCGACTCCGGCAACGACTCGCCTACCAGCCGGCGCAGCATCGTGGACGCCATTGCGCGCAGCTTGAGGTCGTCGCCGGCCAGGAAGTAGCTGCTGCGGAAGTGCCCGGCCGCCTCCTCGCGGTTTCCGAGCTTCAGGGCCACGAGGCCGAGGTTGTATTGCGCCAGCGGGCGCATCGCCGGGAAGCGCTGGTCGAGTTCGGCGAAGCTCGCCCGTGCAGCCGCGTAGTCCCGCAGCCGGTATTCGCAGACGGCGATGTTGTAGACGATCGCCGGGCCGGCCTGCCCGGCGGCCCGCGCCTGCCGGAACAGCCGCAGCGCGTCATCGTAGCTGCCGGCGGCATAGGCCTCGCTCGCCGCGGCCCATGCCGTCGCCGGTTCGGCCGCGCGCGCGGCCGGCACGCTGGCGGACGCGAGCAGGGTGACGGCGATGAGCAGGCAGCGACCGCTCGCTGTCATGTAAACGGACCCCGTCGTAAAGACTGGAAGCGCCCGATTGTATAGGGGAGTTTGCTGCCGATTCTGAGCGCCAGGTCCCGCGGCGGACCTCAGATCGACGACGCCGGCTTCATTGCCCGTTGTTCGGATTCGGCGTTTCCGGCCGCTCGGGGCGCTCCGGCCGGTTCTCGTTGGCCCGCGAGCGATTCTCGGCATTCTCGCGTGCCGCCTCGGCCATGTCCGAGGCATTGTCGCGGGCATCCGCCGAGGCGTTCTCGCGCGCCTCGGCGGCTACACCCTGGCCTCGCTCGCGGCCACCCTGGCGCGCGTCGTCGGCCTTGCCGAGGCCCTTCGCGCTGGCTTCGACAGCGACATCGTCGACAGTCACGTTGGCCGGCAGGACGATCTCCCGGGTAACGGCTTCCGGCAGCTCCGCTTCGGCCTCTGTCATCAAGCGGATGGTCGCTTCCAGTTCGCCCGCTTCTTCCTGGGCAAACGCGGTGCCTGCAGCGAACACCGTGGACAACACGGCGATCCTGAGTAGTGGCGTCCTGGTCATACCTCGGTCCTGGTCTTTCCGGATCGATGCGGCGGCGGGCCGCGTCGACCGCGATTGTCCAATGTCGCGCTCCACCTTGGCAGCGGTTCCGCGGCCGTCGCCCGATTCCGGCGAGGCCACCGACCGTCCTGCGAGCGAACTCATGTCGCCGCCTCGACGTCGAGCGTGAAGCGGCGTTCCCTGGCGCCGTGGCCGACTCGCACGAGAAGGCGCCCGCCGCCCTCACCGACCGCGACCAGCGGCAGCGTCAGCCGGTTGGTGCCGGCCTTCAGGTCCGTCGTCCAGCGCAGCTCGCGGCGTCCCGCATAGCCGTCGAGCTCGATACCGCCGCTCAGAACCACGCTGATTTCGGCTCCGGGCAGGTCCTCGAGCATATCGATGGCGATGTTGACGTCGCGCGGCTCGCCGAGCGACAGCTGCAGTGCCGCAACGGGCACGGTCTGCGGCGCGATACCCGGCAGTACGCCGGCGGTCAGCAGCGCCACGATGAGCGATGCGGCCACTGCGGCGCCGATTCCGGCCCCCAGCCAGAAACGCGAGCCTGACGTTACCGGTGGCTCGTGCTCCACGCTGCGGCGCACGACGCGCTCGAACAGGCCGGCCGGCGGTTCGACGGCGGCCTGCTCGCGGAGCGCTCGCAGGCCGGCGTACGCACGAACCGCGGCGCGGCAGTCGTCGCAGGCCGCGAGATGGGCCTCGAAGCGCCGCTGCGCGAGTTCGCCGAGCGTACCCTCGCCCGCCGCCACCAGGCTGCCGCGGGCGGCATCGCAGTTCACTGGCGTCGTCCCATGTCGATGATCGACGACACGTCGCCGTCCTCCTCCTGGTGCAGCAGCTTGCCGAGCTTGCACCGCGCGCGGTGCAGCTTGGATTTGATCGTGCCCTCGGGCAAGCCCGTGACCGACTGGATCTCGGCGAGGCTCAGGCCGTCGATATCGTGCATGCCGAGCAGGGCGCGCTGATCACTGCCCAGCCGCATCATCGCGAACTGTATGGCTTCGATGTTCATGATTCGCTGTGTCTCCTGTTCGGGCTGCAGGCCGTCCGGCCCGGCCAGTTCCGTCGTCTCGTCGGACTCGGTTCCTGCCGCCTGCGGCGAGCGCTGCCGTCCCCGCTGGTCGTCGACGAAGCGGTTGTACAGCGTCCGTAGCAGCCAGGCTCGCGGGTAGTCCATGCCCTTTAGTCTTTCCCGATTACGGTAGGCCTTGATGCAGACCTCCTGCACCAGGTCCTCGGCGTCTGCCGGCATCGCCGTCAGCCGGTGCGCCGCGTTGTACAGAGCCGCGAAGTGCGGCCGAATCAGCGCCTCGAACTGCCCGGAGTCGCTGTGGCGACCACGAATCTCCACGACCTTGTGCATGTTTTAAGGGTATTCCCTTGCCTCGTAAGTATTAACGACAGCCGGGGCCGTCAGGTTGCAGCTAATTAACATATCGGACCGCCCGGGGCCCACGATCTCGAATGATTATGTCAAATAATCGGAACCTCCGGACGATGCCGGTCGTTCTGACGGGAAACAGGCGTCCATTCGCCTGCCGTATTCGCTACCCGTTATCTAAGGAAAGCACATGACGACTTCAAGCAAACCCGTCACGGCATCGGTAGTTCCCCTGCTGCTCACGGCCCTCGCCGGCTGCAGCGGCTCCGGCGGCGCCGACCCGGACGCTACCGGCTTCCTGTCGCTCGGCGTCAGCGACGGTCCGATACACAGCGCGCAGAAAGTCTGTATCTCTTTCGATGCCGTCGAGTTCAAGGGCGAAGGCCCGTCGACCACGGTCGATCTCGACCCGGCCGAGAAGGTGAACCTGCTGGATTTCCAGGGGATGAACGCCGCGCCGCTGTTACTCGGCGAGGAACTGCCGGCGGGTGAATACCAGTGGCTGAGGCTCGCGGTGGACGCCGTCCGCGGCAGCAACGGCGGCGCCGGAGATACCGGCGGCGAGCTCTGCGACGGCGAGGGCTCGTACATCGTCATGGACGACGGCGGTGTCTACAACCTGTACGTGCCGAGCGGCGATCAGTCCGGCCTGAAGCTGTCCAGCGGCTTCGTCGTGCCGGCCAATGCCACGGCGAACTTCACCGTTGAATTCGATCTCGCGAAATCGATCACGTCGCCGCCGGGGCTGTCACCGGACGTTATCCTGAAGCCGCACCTGCGCCTCGTCAACAACGTCGAGGTCGGCGCGCTGACCGGCCGGGTCGATCCGCTGCTGGCCACGGCCGCCGACTGCGAGCCGTCGGTCTACCTGTTCGACGACGGCGTTACGCCGAATGCCATCGACGACGGCGAGCCGGCCGACCCCGAGGACCCCGTCGCGACGGCGATGGTCAACGAGCAGATGCTCGAGGACGGCAGCGTCGAATACCATTACACGATCGGCTTCCTGCTGCCCGGCGACTACGAAGCGGCGTTCACCTGCGACGGCGCGACGTTCGAGCCCGAGGATGGCATCGGCGTCAGCATCGTCACCGGCGAGGTCGCGACGCAGGACTTCTGAGCCACGCTGCTGCGGCTGGCGCGTCGCGCCGTGACGGCAGCCCGCGGGGGCGACTACATCGCGGGCAATTCGCCGCTATCGCGCAGCTCGCGGACGCGCGCGGCCTGTGTCTCCATGTCGAGCGCTACCTTCTGCCGCAGGCGTTCGAACTCCGGCTCATCACGAATCGAGTCCAGGGCCGGGTCGTGATCCAGGAACAGCCAGGCCAGCGTGCGCCAGCCGCCATCCACCGCTTCGCGCAGCGCGGCGAGCGCCCGATCGCGACGCTGCTGGAGGGCATACACGCGGACGTCGGAGATCCAGTATCCGTCAGTGCCGTATCGGGGCAGGTCCTCGATCGTTTCCAGGCAACCCTCGAGCAGTTCGTTCGCGAGCTGCCGATCGCCGAGCCGCATCAGGACCAGGGCCATGTCTACCGCGACCGCGTAATTGGAGGGATTGACGTCGGGCAGTTCCGGCTCGACGAGTTCCCGGAACGCTCTAGCGTAGCGTGAATGCGCCACCTCGTACCTGCCCGCGGCGAGATCGGCGTTCCTCAGGAGAAACAGCGCGCCCCAGAAGCGCGGCGCGATATCGAGAAGCTGTCGCGCATCCTTGAGCGACGCCTCGTCATCGCCCGTGTACAGGTTCAGCAGCAGGCTCGTCCACCGCGACCAGAAGGTGTCGGCGCCGAGTTCCAGGCCCCGCTGCACCCAGGCCCTCGCGCTGTCCGCATCGCCGATTTCGAGATACGGGATGGCCGGCGCGGCGTGCAGGCTGGGGCTCAGGGCATCCCGGGCCGCGGCCTTGTGATACCAGATCAGCGATTCGTCCGCCCGGCCGTAAACGAGGTAGTGGATGGCGGCGATGTAAACATAGGCGAAGGCATGGTCCGGTTCGATCTCGACGACCTGCAGGTATCGTTCCATGGCATCGTCGAACTGCCCGGTGACATCGTAGTAGCGCGCCATGTCGAAATTCACCGGCGCCGAGAAGGGATCCAGTTCCAGCGCCCGACCGATCAGCTCGAGTGCATGCTCGCGACGATTGAGTTGCCACTCGAGCCGCGCATACAGTCGGAACACGCGCGAGTAGCTGGGGCGCAGCGCGATCGCCGTCGCGAACGCTTCCTCCGCAGCGACCGGGTCGCCCTGCAGCTGTCGCAACAGCCCGAGCGTCGCATAGGCCTGGCCGATATCGGGATCGAGCTCGAGTGCCAGTGCGAGAGGCGGCTCGGCCATCGCGACCGCCTGCTGCGACGTCAGGCCGCCATGGAAATTTGTGGCGAGTGTCAGGTAGGCATCCGCCAGGGCGACGTGTGCAAGCGCAAACTGCGGATCGCGGTCTATCGCCGACTTGAAATGCTCGATGGCGTCGCTCAGGGCCTCGATGGACTCCACGTCGGCGCGCTGGCGGCCCGTCAGATACTCGGTATAGGCGTCGAGGCTGGTCGTCGGCATCGATTCGAGGCGATTCGTCTCCTTCGGCGTCAGCGTCGCGCGCAGCTCCCGCGTGATGGAATCCGTGATGCTGGCCTGGATGTCGAACAGGTTCGAGGCCGTCATGTTCTGGTCGTAGGTAGTTGCCCAGATGTGCGTATCGTCACTCGCGTCGATGAGCTGGACGTTGACGCGGATCTGGCCTCCGGCTTGCAGGACGCTGCCCTCCAGGATCTTGCCTACGCCGAGCTGACGGCCGATCTCCGGCAGCGAAAACGAGCTGTCGCGATAGCGCTCGACGGAGGTCCTCGAGATGACCTTCAGGTCGCCGACGCCCGACAGCCGGGTCAGCAGGTCGTCCTGGATACCGAGTGCGAGAAGCTCCGCGTCGTCGCGGTCGCGACTGAGATTCGCGAACGGCAGCACGGCAATCGACTTCGGATCGAGCTCTGCCGGACCGGCGACGTCGGGCGCCGGTGACCCGACGACGGACAGGTTTCGGCCAATGCCGTAGATCGTCGCTGCGGCAACGGCCGCCAGGGCACACAGGACGAGAACGTCGGCACGGCGCAGCTTCAATTCGGCGGGAATCGTGGCCGGTTCCGCGCGCAGGACGCGTCCGTCGACGATGTCGAAACGCCAGCCGAAGATCACTGCGACGGGGAACCCGGCGAACGCGGCGAACCAGACGTAACGCAGGGCGGTCTCGGGAAACCCGAAGCTCGAGAGGGCCAGATCCGCAACCTGCAGCGCGACCCAGGCAGCGACGATGTAGAGGCCCGCTACCCGAAATACGCGGCGGCGGTGCACCTCGACGACGAAATCTCCAAGCCTCGACAACGCTCGCTCCGGCGATCGTCAACCCGACCGGGATAATTCTAAAGCAAAGGGATTTCTTTCGTGGTCGCAGCGGACGAGACATGGGGAACGGACGTCGGGCATCGCGTCGCTGCGAAACCTCGCGGCGCATGGGTATAGCGGCGTATGCCCGGAGAAGATCGGGTGTCGGCCGCAGCGGCCGCAGAACATGCCGATTCGGCCGGCGTGGTCTGGTTCAACAATCCCACTAACGGGCGCATGACCGCCGACCGCGAATAGCTCCCGACGCGACAGGAACAGCGAACGGGATCGCGATCAGGCATGTCCGGCACCGTCATTGCGGAGCCCGCCGGTTCGCCGCGCCTGCCGAACGGGAATTACCCGGCGTTCCGGGCAGGAAAGTACGGCGGACCACCGCAATGGGCGGACGCGTGTCTCCGCGGCTTTCCATTGGCCCGGCCACGGCGCACCGAATCGACGTCGTCAGCGGTATCGACGCGGTTCCGGCACTGCGGCATCCCGTCAAGCAGTCCGGTCAGGAGATGCGAATCGTCCGGTCCGCTCCGCATCTGGTCGGGATGGCCGCTGCCAGCCGCCCGGCTTGTCCCGATCCCGCGGCGGCGGCGATGGCCGACTATACTGAAGGGGCGTCCGCCGAACGCAGGCCGGGTGGGCAGGCAACAATAACGAATTCAGCATCGATACCTCGGGGGGAGGATCACCATGAAACGCAGATTTCGGACCGCTATGCTCGCGAGCAGCGCCCTGCTCTGGCTGGCTGCCGGCACGCACGCCGTCGCCGACCCGGTCGAACGCGTCGTCAGCCTCGACGTCCACAATCCGGGCGCGTTCCTGCTCGCCATGGACGAGCTGCAGGCATCCAACGTAATGGGGGACGGCCAGCGCTCGCTATGGGCGGCGGTCTTCGACGGCTCGAACCCGACGTCGCACGTGTTCGTGATCAGTTACGACGATTACCAGGATCTTCAGGATACCGATCGGCGGGTCTTCGAGAGCAAGGCCTGGAGCGACTACCAGCAGAAGTCCCGCGGTGCGCTCGACCTCGTCAGCGTCGCCATGGGCATCCAGCGCATCACGAAGGGCAGCGGCTGGCACAACCACGGCTACGCGATGGTGTACGTCATGTCGGTGAGCGACCCGGCGACCTATGCGCAGGAATTCAGCAAGCTGGTCGATGCGATGGATTCGCCGGGCTCGATCCGGCTCATGGAGATGCGCGCCGGCGGCGAGGGCACGACGCACATCGTGGTCGTCACCGCGCCGGACTTCGTGAGCCTGAACGAGTTCACCGACGAACTGCAGGCGAGCCGGGCCTACGCCGACTTCGTGAAAAAAGTCAGGGGCATCCGGCAGATCAGGACGACGAGCATCTACCGCCGCGTCAAGACCTGGTAGCCCCCGGTCGGCGGACGAACTCGAGAAGTTCCTGAACCAGGAGCCCGTCGATACCGACATCAAGACCCGCATACGGGAGCTGTTCCCCGCCATGCGGATAGAAGAATAGGAGAATCCGGGCAGTACCGTCGACGATCGTCGGCTCAATCGGGCAGGGGCCCGGCCAACGGCGGCCCGCTGCAGACCGGGCCGCCGCGCGGAAGCAGGTCAGGCGGCCCTGCGCCGACGCATCCCGAGCGCGGCGAGCCCGATGCCGAGCAGCAGCAGCGTGCCGGGCTCAGGCACGTCGGCGGTATCGACGACGGTACGGATGCCGAGATCCGTGTCGAAGAGGACGCGCCAGCCTAACGCGTCATTGGTGCGGAACCAGCCCTGTTCATAGTCGCGCGGGACCTCGCTGGACCACAGGAAAGCGTCCGTCAGGTCACCCAGCGCCGACGTGCCGCGCAGCGAGACGGCGAGCAGGTCGCCGACGCCGACGCCGATCCCGAAGGCGGACAGGTCGACGCCGAGGAAATCGCCCCGCGTCGTCGATACGTCGCCCGCGTTGATCGTCACGGTGGCGAGGCTGTCCGCCCGGTCGGACGCCGGCAGGCCGCCGATGACCGGCAGCAGGTCGAGGATCAGGTCGCCCGCGCCGAGGCCACGCCGAGAGACCTGGATGTCGATCATCGTCAGCAGGCCGTTCAGGCCGACCTCGAAGACCTGCGCGAGCTGCTGGTCCGAGGCGATGAACACAGCGCTGTCGCTGTCAGCGTTGTCGTTGTCGACGTCGACGATCGGCACGGCCCGTGCCGCCACGGGCGCCGCGAGGATGAGAGTTACCAGGGTTATCTTGACGTGTCGCATGACCGCTCCCGCTTGCGAAGACTCCGCTGCGGGATATGCAATCATCGTTCCGGGCCGCAGGACCTGACGGGGAATCAATAGCTTGCGGTCAGCCGCCCGGCGGCGAGCCGGCGTACTGTAAAGATGCCCGACACCTGCGGCTTCACGCCGGCGGGTGACGAGGCTCGCTCTCCGCCGCCGGGCCGACCTGGCCCGCGCGGAGCGTGCCGTCAGGCGCGGAGCTGCTCGCCGATCGGCAGCCGGTAGATGCGCCGGCCGGTCGCGTCGAACAGCGCATTGGCGAGCGCCGGCGCCAGCGGCGGGACGCCCGGCTCACCGACACCGGTCGGCGGCCGCGACGACGGCACGATGTGTACCTCGACCGCCGGCATCTCGTCGATGCGCAGCGAGCGGTAGCGATCGAAGTTGGTCTGCCGGACCTCCCCGTCGACCAGCGTCACCTCCTCGCGGAGCGCCGCCGACAGCCCGTAGGCGATGCCGCCCTCCATCTGCGCGGCGATGACGTCCGGGTTGATCGCGATACCGCAGTCGACGGCGCAGACGACCCGGTCGACGCTGAAGCGGCCGTCGTCGGCCGCCGTCACCTCTACGACTTCGGCGACGAAGCTGCCGAAGGACTCGTGGACCGCGATGCCGCGCCCGCGGCCGGGACCGAGCGGCTCGCCCCAGCCCGCCTTCTCGGCGGCGAGCTCGAGCACCGCGAGGTGCTGCGGATGCTCGGCCAGCAGCTCGCGACGGTGCTCGAAGGGATCCCGGCCGGCGAGCTCAGCGAGTTCGTCGAAGAACGTCTCCGTCACGAAGGCGTTGTGCGTGTGACCGACCGATCGCCACCACAGCGTCGGCACGCCGTTTTCGGCCTGCGCAAGCTCGACGCGCGTGTTGGGAATCGCGTACGGCAGGTTGCGGGCACCCTCGACGCTCGTCGCATCCACGCCGTTCTCTATCAGCCCCTCGAACGGCGTACCGATCAGGAAGGTCTGCATCGTGACCTTGTGGCGCCAGGCCGCGACGTTGCCGGACTCGTCGACGCCGCCTTCGATCACGTGATGGCTCATCGGCCGGTAGCGCCCGGCGCGCATGTCATCCTCGCGGGTCCAGACGAGTTTCACCGGCGCGCGGCCGTCGATGGCCTTCGCGATCATCACGGCCTCGGCCACGTAGTCGCTGTCCGGCACCGCGCGCCGACCGAAGCTGCCGCCGGCGAAGTGCGTGTGGATCTCGACCTGCTCCGGCTGCAGGCCGAGGATGCCCGCGGCGACGGCCTGGTCGACGGTCTGCAGCTGCGAACCCGTCCAGATCGTGCAGCGCCCGGACCCGATCTCGACCAGGCAGTCCATCGGCTCCATCGTCGCGTGGGCGAGGAACGGGAAGCGGAATTCGCGCCGGACGGTCTTGCCGCTGCTCGCGAGCGCCGCGGCGGCGTCGCCGTCGTCCTGCGCGACCGCGGCGCCAGGCTCTGCCGCCAGCGCCTCGTAGTCGGCAAACATCTGCGCCGTGCCGCGGTTCTCGGCGTTCGCAAAGTCCCACTCGACCGTCAGCGCATCGCGGCCCTTCTTCGCGGCCCAGAAGCTGTCGGCGACGACCGCGACGCCGCGCGGTATCTCGACGACGTCGCTGACGCCGGCGACCGCGAG
>JBFJUJ010000098.1:0-9957 GCA_041624755.1 Woeseia sp.
AGACGCCGGTATTCTTCGGCTCGGCCATCTCGAACTTCGGCGTGCGCGAGCTGCTGGACGAATTCGTCGAGCACGCGCCGCCGCCCAGGAGCCGCGAGAGCGAGCAGCGGCTGGTGTCATCCGACGAGGACCGGCTCACCGGCTTCGTGTTCAAGATCCAGGCGAACATGGACCCGGGGCATCGCGACCGCATCGCCTTCATGCGCATCTGCTCCGGCGAGTTCCAGAAGGGCATGAAGCTCCTGCACGTGCGCAGCGGCAAGGAGATCAGGATTCCCGATGCGATCACGTTCATGGCCGCGGACCGGCAGCACACCGATTCGGCCTATCCCGGCGACATCATCGGACTGCACAATCACGGCACGATCAACATCGGCGACAGCTTCTCGCAGGGCGAGCCGATCCGCTTCGCCGGCATACCGAGTTTCGCGCCGGAGATCTTCCGCCGTGCCGTGCTCAAGGATCCGCTGCGCCTGAAGGCGCTGCAGAAGGGGCTCGCGCAGCTCTGCGAGGAGGGCGCCACGCAGCTCTACAAGCCGCTCTCCAACAACGACCTGATCCTCGGCGCCGTCGGGCAGCTGCAGTTCGACGTCGTCGCGCACCGCCTCGCCGACGAGTACAAGGTCAACTGCCAGTTCGAGAACGTCAAGGTCGCGACCGCGCGTTGGGTCGAATGCGACGACGAGAAGATGCTCGAGGAATTCCGCCGCAAGGCGCACGACAATCTCGCGCTGGATCACGGCGACGCGCTCGTTTACATTGCGCCCAGCAAGGTCAACCTGACGCTGACCGAGGAACGCTGGCCGGACATCCGTTTCCGGGCGACGCGCGAGTACTAGCGAGCCGATGCACGGGAGCGTCGCGGGCTGCACGGTGTGCCGAGGCTCAACCGACTGGCGCCCGGCGCGTCGCCGGTCCGACCGTAACGCGGAGTAGCCGCCCCTGAAGTCGAACTACCTCGATCGCCGTTCCGTCGCCTGGGCGCTGTACGACTGCGGCAGCTCGGCCTTCGCGCTGTCCGTGCTCGCCGTGCTGTTCCCCGTCGTCCTGGGCGATTTCTGGAGCGCGGGTGACGACGGCGCGAAAGTGACTGCCCGGCTCGCTGCGGTCAATTCAGTGGCGAGCCTCGCCGTGTTCCTGCTGGCGCCGGTGCTCGGCGCCGTGTCCGACAGCGGCGGCTATCGCAAGCGTTTCCTGTTGCTCTTCGTCCTGCTCGGCGCAGGCACGACCGCGTCCCTGAGCCTGGTCGGGGAGGGGGGCTGGCCGGCGGCGCTGGCGCTGTTCATGCTGGCGTCGATCGGTTTCTACGGCGCCAACGTCTTCTACGACTCGCTGATCATCGACGTGACGCGACCGCGCTACTACAGCGCGTTGTCGGCAACCGGGTTCGCGATCGGCTATTTCGGCAGCGCCGTCCTGCTGACGCTGCACGTCATCATGCTGCGCGCGCCGTCGTCCTTCGGCTTCGCCGACACCGAGGGCGTCATGAAATTCGTGTTCGCGTCTTCGGGCGGCTGGTGGGTCGCGTTCGTGCTGCCGCTGATGCTGCTCGTGCGGGAACGGCGCCACCGGGTCGTCGCCGCCGGCGGCGTCATCCGGGACGCCTACGCTGCTTTGCAGCGCACCTTCCTCGAAATTCGCCGCCACCGGGAAGCGATGCGCTTCCTCGCCGCGTATTTCGTCTACATCGGCGCGGTGTTCACCGTCATCGTCATGGCCGTGAATTTCGGCCAGCGCCTCGGCTTCGGTACCGACGACCTCGTCACCGCCATACTCGTGACCAATTTCGCGGGATTCCCGGCGACCCTGCTGTATGGCTGGTTCGGTCATCGCGCGGGTCCGAAGCGCGCACTGCTGTTCGGTCTCGCCGTGTACATCGGCGTCGCCTGCTGGGCCGTGTTCCTGACCGACGTCCGCGAGTTCTACCTGATGGCGATCGCCGTAGGCACCGTGCAGGGCGGCGTGCAGGGCATGAGCCGCTCGCTTTACGCGGGCCTGATTCCCGCCGACAAGTCGGGCGAGTTCTTCGGCTTCTACAACACGCTGACGAAGCTCGCGCACGTAATCGGGCCGGCGCTGGTCGGGCTCGGCGCGCTCCTGTCGAACGATCCGAAGTTCATCCTCGTGCCGTTGCTGCCGCTGTTCATCGGCGGCGCGCTGCTCCTGTGGCGCGTGGCCGAGCCGCCCGAACTCCGCGGTGCCTGAGGCCGGCCGGCAGCCGGATACCCGGGCGTCCGCGCTCGCGGACCCCGCGCCGGCGACTCAGGCTGTCGCGCGCCAGCTCTCTACCGCCGTCCGCAGGCGCGCGATAGCCGTCTCGCCGCCGGGCCCGTAGCGGGCGTCGAGGTAGTGACGGGTGACCGCGTCGATGCCCGCCGCGCGCGTCGGCTCGGCGCCGCGCAGGCGCGCGGCATAGCGCAGCGCGGTCTCGCCCCGCCGCGGCGGCAGCGCCGCGCGCCGCGTGAAGCGCGCGTACAGGCGCGACGCGACATCGCGCGGCGGCGGCCGGTAGCGCCAGGCGAGCAGCAGGCTGACCAGCATGATCAGGGCAAGCAGCACGCCGAGCAGCGTGAAGATCAGCTTGCGCCAGTTCGGCTCCTGCATGCCGAGCCAGTTCATGAAGCGGTTCTGGTTCTCCGGACCGTACCCCAGCACCCATTCGTTCCAGGTGGCGTTCAGCGCGTCCCAGGTGAGGGTGAGCTGGTGCAGCCAGCGGGCCGGTGCGCCGAGGCCCCAGCTCGCGGCGAGGCCGTCGATCAGCGCCCCGGACATGCCCGACTCGATGCGCTCGGGCGCTACGGCCGCGGTCGGGTCGACGCGCACCCAGCCCTGCCCGTCCAGCCAGACCTCGTTCCAGGCGTGCGCATCCGACTGTCGGACGATCAGGTAATTGCCGAGCGGGTTCATCTCGCCGCCCTGGTAGCCGAGGACGACTCGCGTCGGGATGCCGGCCGCGCGCATCAGGACGGCGAATGCGGAGGCGTAGTGCTCGCAGAAGCCGCGCCGCGTCTCGAACAGGAACTCGTCGACCGCGTCCCGCCCCAGCAGGGGCGGCTGCAGCGTGTAGTAGTAGTCCTGGCTGTTGAAGCGCCGCAGGACGGCCTCGATGAAGTCGACGTCGCTCTCCGCCGCGTCGCGCATCTGCCGTGCGAGCTCGCGCGTGCGCGCATTGCCGCCGGACGGCAGCTGCCGGTACCAGTTGAGCGGCAATCGCCCGAGATCGCGGTCGATGTAGAACTCGGTGTAGGAGACCGCCTCGTAGATCACGCGCTGGTCGATCGGCTGCGTGCGCATGAGCTGCTGCTGCGGGCCCATGAAGGTCTTGTCGAGAGACCACTTGAGCGGGATGTCGAGTGCGAACACGAAATGCTGGCGCGTCGGCTCCAGCGTGACGGTATAGCTGACCGGCACGGTGCCGATCTCGATGCGCTCGCTCGCACGGAAGTCCGGCGTCGGCTCGAGGCCGCTCCAGCTGCGGCCGTTGAAGCGGTGCAGCACGAGTCCTCGCCAGTAGCGCTGTCGCGGCTCGGGCGCGGCCCCGTCGAACTGCACGCGGAAAGCGACCGCGTCGGACTGCGACAGCGAGCTGATGTCGCCCGGGTTCATCGTGTCCGACAGGCCGGTCGTGGCGGCGCTGTTGTCGATCGGTACGGCCCAGAACGGCGTGGCGATGCGCGGGAAAAACAGCCACATCGCCAGCATCAACGGCACTCCGTAAGCCATCAGGCGCGCACTGACGCGCAGGCTGTCGCCAATGCCGCAATCTTCGCGCGCCGCCATCTGCAGCCACGCAGCCATCGTGATCAGCACGCCGATCAAGAGGTAGGGCAGGGACCAGAGGTACTGCTCGCGCAGCAGCGAGGCCATGACGAGGAAGATCGCGATGAACAGCAGCACGAACTGGTCGCGGCGGCGGCGCGTCTCCAGCAGCTTGAGCGCGGCCATGACCGCGAGCAGCGCCGAGCCCGGGCCGACGCCGCTGACGGACTGGTAGGAGGCGAGCACGCCGACGAAGCAGGCCAGCGACAGCAGCACCCGCAGCCACGCCGGCGGCAGGCGCCAGCGCTTCAATTCGATCAGCCAGCGGCCGCCCGCACAGACCAGGAAGGCTACGGTGATCCACGGTGCGAGGTAGGGCAGGTGCGGCAGCAGCGCGAAGGCGAGCGCGGCGAGCGTCCACGGCAGGCTCGCGAGCAGTGAGCCGTCGGTGCCGCTGCGCCGGCTCATGACCCGCCGTCCGCGCGCGTCTCGTCGAACAGCGCAAGGGCGCCCAGTACCTGCTGGCGCTGGGCATCGCCGTGCGCGGGCGGAAATTCCGCGTCGCGCAGGCGCAGGCCGTAGTCCCGCTGCTCGCGCTCGGCGTCGACGATCCAGCGCGTCAGGATCGACAGGCGGATCTCCAGGTCGTCGGCCGGCACGTCGTCGAAATCGAACCACTGGCTGCTGGTGTCCGCGCCGGCGAACTGCTTCGACAGCATCTCGCCGCTGCGCGCATAGGCTTTCCAGGCCATGCGCCGCGGTGAGTCCCCGGCCGTGTACTTGCGCAGCCCGGCGAAATCCTCTTCCCCGCGGGCATCGTGCTGGCGGTGGCCGGTCGCCGTCAGCGCCGGCGGTGGCGGCGGGGCCTGCGCTGCCTGCGCGGGCCAGACCAGCGCCGACAGGTCCATGTGCAGCCAGCTCCAGGCGCGGAACAGCTCGAACGGGAAGGTCGTGCGAATACCGAAGCGCGGCAGCTCCAGGAGACCGCGCCGCGTCGAGGGCAGCTCGAGGCTCAGCACGCGACTCTCGCCGGCGGCGATGTCGACGACCTCGCTGACGACGTCGCCCGCGTAGAGCTGCACGTGATAGCGGCGGGTACGCGAGCGGTTGCGCACCGCGATGCGGAACTCGGCGGGACGCCCGGCGTGCACCGGCTCGACCCCGGCGAAGCTGACCTCGAGTCCGACCAGGTTGCGCTGGCACTGGTGCATCGCGACGAAGCCGAGTGCGGCCAGCATGAAGGTCAGCACGAAGGAGAGGTTGTTGTTGTAATTCATCGAGCCGAGCAGCATCGCGAAAGCCGTCAGCGCGAAGACCAGGCCGACGGCGGTCGGCAGGATGTAGATGCGGCGCGACGCGAGCGTCGTGACCCGCGCATCACGCCCCTGGCGTTTGCGCGCCCAGCGTGCGACCCGCGCCGTCAGCCGCTCGCGGTAGCGGCGAGGCTTGAGGGCCTCAGGGAATTGCCACGGAA
The DNA here is from genome assembly GCA_041624755.1 of Woeseia sp. Taxonomy (GTDB): domain Bacteria; phylum Pseudomonadota; class Gammaproteobacteria; order Steroidobacterales; family Woeseiaceae; genus Woeseia. Next base: position 5,234 of record JBFJUJ010000098.1, read on the forward strand.
TCGAGGACATGTCGGCCCAGTTCGCCGGGATGCACGAAGCTCGAGCCGCTGGCCGGCTTCAGCCGGTGACCGGCAACCGCGACGAATACGTCCTGCACGTCGTCCGGGAACACGCCCGGACGCCTGCAGATCAATGCGTGCGCGCGCGCCGCGGCGACCAGGGCCAGCGCCGCCCGCGGCGACAGGCCGGTCTCGATGTCCGGCGATTCGCGCGTGTAGCGCACGAGTGCCTGCACGTAGTCGACGAGCGGTTCGCTCATGTGGATCTCGGCGGCGGCACGCTGCAGCGCCGTCAGCTGCTCGGCCGACATCGCCGGCTCGATCTGCGGCAGCATGCTGCGGCGATCGATGCCGGTGATGATGCGACGTTCAAACTCCTCGCTCGGATAGCCGAGTTCCAGGCGCATCAGGAAGCGGTCGAGCTGCGACTCCGGCAGCGGGAAGGTGCCGATCTGGTTGGACGGGTTCTGCGTCGCGACGACGAAGAACGGCTGCGGCAGCGGCAGCGTGCGCCCGTCGACGGACACCTGCTGCTCCTCCATCGCCTCGAGCAGCGCGCTCTGCGCCTTCGGCGTCGCGCGGTTGACCTCGTCGGCCAGCACGAGCTGCGCGAAGATCGGCCCCTGCTGGAATTCGAATTCGCCCTTTTGCTGGCGGAAGATCGAGACGCCGATGATGTCGGCGGGCAGCAGGTCGCTGGTGAACTGGATGCGCTGGTAGCTGAGACCCATGACCCGTGCCAGGGCCTGCGCCAGCATCGTCTTGCCGAGTCCGGGCAGGTCTTCGATGAGGAGGTGGCCGCGCGCGAGCAGGCAGGTGAGTGCGAGGCGGATCTCCCCGTCCTTGCCGAGGATGACGCTCGAGAGCAGGCGTTCGGCATCGTCGATCGCGCTTTGCAGGTGTCTCCCGCCCGACGGCAGTTGTTCGAGCGTGCTGTCGCGCTGCATCGTCATTTCACCCTGTTCCGCTTGCCGCCAGCCGGCATGGTCGCCGAGTCTAGCCCGGTTTTCATCCGCGCGCGGCGCATTCTGTGAACCAGGCCTCAGTCCGGCGCCGACTGGTTACAAAAGGTTACGACAGGCTGTCGAGCCTCTCGAGCTGTTCGCCGATCTGCGCGAGCTGACGCTTGAAGTCCTGCACCCGCGTCTGTTCCTGTCTGACCACGTCGGCGGGCGCATTGTTCACGAAATTGCGATTGCCGAGCTTGTTCTCGGATTTCGCGAGGTCGGCCGAGAGCTTGTCGCGCTGCTTGCCGAGCCGCGCCCGCTCGGCGTCGACGTCGATCAGCCCCCGCATCGGCACGAGCAGCTGCATGTCGCCCAGCAGTGCTGTTGCTGAAGGAGGCGCTTCATCGTCGCCAGCCAGAACGCGCACGGATTCGACCCGGCCGACGCGCGCGAGCAGGGCTTCGTGGCGCTCGAGCCGTTTGCGGTCGTCGACGTCAGCGTTCCTGAGCAGCACGGGCAGTGCCTTGCCGGGCGGGATATCCATTTCGCCGCGGATGCGCCGGATGCCGAGAATGAATTCGCGGACCCAGTCGATATCCTGCTCCGCCGCTTCGTCAGCCGCGAAATCGTCGAGCTGCGGAAACGGTCTCAGCATCACCGACTCGCCCTCGAGGCCGACGCGCAGCTTCGTCTGCTGCCAGATCTCCTCCGTGATGAAGGGCACGATCGGATGCAGCAGGCGCAGCAGAGCTTCCAGCACGTCGAGCAGCGTATGCCGCGCTCCCTCCTTCTGCTCCTCGCTCGCCTCGTGCGCCTGCAGCACGGGCTTCGAGAGTTCGAGATACCAGTCGCAGAACTCGTGCCAGGTGAAGTCGTACAGCGCCTGTGCCGCGAGGTCGAGGCGATAGCGCGAGAAGTGCTCGTGGACGGCCGCGATCGTGCGCCGCAGCCGCGCGCGTATCCAGCGATCCGCGTCGCTGAGTTCGGGCGTCGCCGTGCTCGCGTATTCCGTGTTCATGTGCACGTAGCGCGCGGCGTTCCACAGCTTGTTGCAGAAGTGCTTGTAGCCCTCGATGCGACCGAGGTCGAAGCGGATGTCGCGCCCGGTTGTCGCGAGCGCCGCGAAGGTGAAACGCAGGGCGTCGGCGCCGTATTCGTCGATGCCCTGCGGGAACTGCTTGCGCGTCGCCTTTTCGATCGCCGGTTTGAGGTGCGGCTGCATCAGTCCGCGCGTGCGCTTGTCGAGCAGCGTTTCCAGGTCCACGCCGTCGATCAGGTCCAGCGGGTCGAGTACGTTGCCTTTCGATTTCGACATTTTCTGGCCGTCCTGGTCGCGGATCAGGCCGTGGATGTAGACCTCGCGGAACGGGACGTCGCCGGCGAACTTCAGACCCATCATGATCATCCGCGCGACCCAGAAGAAGATGATGTCGAAGCCGGTGACGAGCACGCTGCCCGGATAGAAGGTCTTCAGCGCCTCCGTCCGTTCGGGCCAGCCCATCGTGCTGAACGGCCACAGCGCCGAGGAGAACCAGGTGTCCAGCACGTCCTCGTCCTGCTCGAGACGCACATCGGCCGCGAGCCCGTGGCGGTCGCGCACGGCGGCCTCGCTCTCGGCGACGTAGATGTTGCCGTCGTCGTCGTACCACGCGGGTATGCGGTGTCCCCACCAGAGCTGGCGGCTGATGCACCAGTCCTGGATCTTGTGCATCCAGTCGAAGTACGTCTTGCTCCAGTTCTCCGGGACGAAGCGGATGCGGCCTGACTCGACGGCCTCGATGGCCGGTTCGGCCAGCGGCCTGATCTTCACGTACCACTGGTCTGTCAGGTAAGGCTCGACGATTTCGCCGGAGCGGTCACCGCGCGGCACCGTGCGCCGGTAGTCCTCGACTTTCTCGAGCAGGCCAAGGGCCTCGAGGTCCGCAACGACCCTGTCGCGCGCCACGTAGCGGTCGAGTCCGCGATAGGCTTCCGGAGCCGAGTCGTTGATCGCGGCGTTGTGGTCGAAAATGTTGTACTGCGGCAGGTCGTGGCGCAGACCCACCTCGTAGTCGTTGAAGTCGTGAGCCGGGGTGATCTTGACGCAGCCGGTTCCGAACTCCGGATCGACATAGTCGTCTGCTACGATCGGGATGCGGCGGCCGACCAGCGGCAACTCGATCTCCCTGCCCACGAGGTCGGAATAGCGTTCGTCGTCAGGGTGCACGGCCACCGCGCTGTCGCCGAGCATGGTCTCCGGACGCGTCGTCGCCACGGTAAGGTGGCCGTCGCCGCTGGCGAGGGGATAGCGGAAATGCCAGAGCTGTCCGGGCTCTTCCTCCTGCAGCACCTCGAGATCCGACAGCGCGGTGTGCAGGACGGGATCCCAGTTCACGAGCCGCTTGCCGCGATAGATCAGTCCCTCGTCGTAGAGGTCGACGAAGACGCGCGTGACGGCGGCCGACAGGTCGTCGTCCATCGTGAAGCGATCACGGCTCCAGTCGACCGACGCGCCCATGCGGCGAAGCTGCCGGCTGATCTGGCCCCCGGATTCCTCCTTCCACTGCCAGACGCGCTCGACGAAGGCCTCACGACCGACAGCGATGCGCGAACTGCCCTCTGCGTTGAGCTGGCGCTCGACCACCATCTGCGTCGCGATGCCGGCATGATCCATGCCCGGCTGCCACAGCGTGTTGCGGCCGCTCATGCGGTGATAGCGGGTCAGCGCATCCATGATCGTGTCCTGGAACGCATGCCCCATGTGCAGGGTGCCGGTCACGTTCGGCGGCGGGATCACGATGCAGTAGGGTTCGCCCTCCCCGGAGGGCGCGAACCAGCCTTGCTCTTCCCAGCGCCGGTAAATGCGCTGCTCGATGTCGCGGGGGCGGTAGCTCTTTTCCATGTTCGGGCCGGATGGCGCGTCGGGCGCGCGTTGACGGGACAGGCGCAGGCGCCGCTCGGCAGCTAGTCTTCGAGCTGCTCTTTCAGTACGCCGCGGACGATGGCCGGCAGCTCGGCGCGCAGCTGCGTCATCACCCGCTGCAACAGCATGTGCTCGGCTTCCTGGCAGGCGTCGCGCAGCATCGCTTCGGCCAGCGTCAGGCTCGAGGCGCAGATCTTCGCCTGCAGGCGGTCGAGGTCCACCGCCTGCCGTTCCCCGGGCTCCGCTTGCGGCGACGGCGCGACGCCGATCTTGCGACCGGCGATCGTGTCGGTCAGCACCGGGATGTCGTCGTCTGTGTCCATGTCGGCTCCGTCAGAGCTTGTGGGTCTCGAGCGTGTGGCCCTGGTCGCGATAGCTCGCGTAGTGCGCGCGGCTGCGCTGCCGCGTGTCCTCATCGGAGGTTACAATCTCCGCGACTCGCGGGAAAGCGTCAACGTCCGTGGGGATGCGGTCGCTCAGGTTGATCAGCAGGTCGAACTCGCCGGGCGGCAGCTCCGTGTCGCAGCCGATGACGATCGGCGCCCGCGTCGTGCTGTCCCTGCCCGCCAGGCCGTGCGGCACGAAGCTGCCGTCTCGCCAGGTCCACAGGAGTTCGTCGAATTGCTCGGCCAGGCGGTGGTCGGCGGCGAGCACCTGTACCTTGTTGTCCAGCTTGTAGGCCTTCTCGGCCAGCCGGCAGGCGAAACGCAGCCGGGCCTGCTCGCCCGCCGCCGACAGCACGTAAAAATCGACCCGCGCCATGTCGTGCCGCTCCGAACCCCGCTGTGCGCTGCCGCCTACCCGGACCGCGGCAGCGAGCCGGCGCGCGCGAGCAGGTACTCGGTCAATAGCGGCACCGGGCGGCCGGTGCTGCC
>JBFJUJ010000099.1:0-9886 GCA_041624755.1 Woeseia sp.
ATGCCGGTCGAACTGATCTCGACCTGCCAGCGGCCGTCGACCTTGCGCACGAACACGTCGGGCACGACGTATTCGGGCGCGGCCGGGCTGACGGCCAGCCCCGGCTTCGGGTTGCAGCTGCGGACCAGCGCCAGCGCGGCATCCAGCTCGCCCTCCGAGGCGCGCTGCATGCGCTTCAACTCGGCGTATTCCTGGCTGGCGATCAGGTCGAGGTGATCCGTCGCGAGCCGGATCGCGAGATCCAGGCCTTCGGTGGCGGCATCGAGTTGCCGGAGTTGCAGCACGATACACTCCGAGAGCGTCCGTGCGCCGACACCGACCGGGTCCAGCCGCTGGACTTTCTTAAGCGTGTGTTCAATTTCATCGTCGCCGAGCGGCTGCTCGGATCTGATGCACAGGCGGATATCGTCGAAATCCGCGGTGAGGTAGCCCTCGTCGCTGATGGCGTCGATCAGCGCCTCGCCGATCAACGCCTCGCGCGGGCTGAAATGCTCGAGCTCGAGCTGCCACAGCAGGTGATCGCGCAGCGACTCGCCGCTGTGGTCGGCGAACTCGTTGTGCGAGCGGCCCTCGCCGTTCCAGCCGCCGTCCTGGATGCGGTCCATGGAACTCGACTGCCAGTCCTCCTCCGCCTTGATCGTCTCGACCTCGGCGGTCGACTCGTCCGTCGTCTTCGGCGTATCCGGCAGGTCCTCCATCTCGAGCATGATGTTTTCTTCGAGCGCGTCCTGGATCTGCGCCGACAGGTCCAGGACGGGCAGCTGCAGCAGGCGGATCGCCTGTTGCAACTGCGGCGTCATCGTCAGGGTCTGGCCGAGTTTGAGCTGCAGCGACGGCTTCAACATGTTTTCGCCGGTTCCTTGCCGGTGGTCTTTCCAGCCATTCTGCTCAGAGTTTGAACTCCTGTCCGAGATACACTTCTCGGACGTGCTGATTCGACAAAATTTCCTCGGGCGGGCCCGAAGCGATCAGGCTGCCATCGTTCAGTATATAGGCTCGTCCGCAGATTCCTAAGGTTTCCCTGACGTTGTGGTCGGTAATCAACACACCGATGCGGCGGTCGCTCAGGTGCCGGATGATGCGCTGGATGTCCAGCACCGAGATGGGATCGACGCCGGCGAAGGGCTCGTCCAGAAGCACGAAGCGTGGATTCGCCGCCAGTGCCCGGGCGATCTCCACCCGGCGCCGTTCCCCGCCCGACAGGCTGATCCCCAGGCTGCCGCGGACGTGGCCGACGTGCAATTCGTCGAGCAGCTGGTCCAGCTCCTGCTCCCGCCCGGCGCGGTCGAGGTCGTCCCGATTCTCGAGGATCGCGAGGACATTCTGTTCCACCGTCAGCTTGCGGAAGATCGACGCCTCCTGCGGCAGGTAGCCGAGGCCCAGCGCCGCACGCCGGTGCATCGGCAGGGGCGTCAGGTCCTTGCCGTCCAGCAGTATGCGGCCGCGGTCGGCGGAGATCAGGCCGACGATCATGTAGAACGCGGTGGTCTTGCCGGCGCCGTTCGGGCCCAGCAGGCCGACGACCTCGCCGCTCGAGATTTCGAGAGAGATGTTCTTGACGACTTCACGGAACTTGTAGCGCTTGGCAATCTCCTGCACGCTGAGGATGCTCATGTGCCGCCGGCTCCGTCCCCCGCCCGCCCCGCGGCGGGCCGCCCGTCCGGGACGCCGGCGCCGTTGTCGTCCCTGTCGTTGTCGCGTTCCACCGGCTCGGCGGCGTCACCCTCGTCTTCCTCGTCGGCGGGCGTCGCTTCCGGCGGCGCGGGCTCGCGATCCTCGTCATCCGCCTGCTCTGCGTCGTCGACTCCCTTCGGCAGGCCGTTGGCCGCCGGGGTGTAGATGATCTTCACCTTTTCGCCGTCGTCGCCGCCGGATTCGGCATTGATGCGCTGCTCGGCGATGTTGTAGACGAGATAGTTGCTGGAGATGCGGTTGCCGCCTTCGGTAATGGTCGCGCGGTCGGAGAATACGACGATGCCGGCGGCGAAGTCGTATTCCAGCTTGCCGGCTTCGGCGTAGGTCGGCTCGTCGCTGTTCACACGCCTCAGCTCGAAGGTTGCCGGGGAACCCTTGATCGTCGCGAAGCTCAGCTGATGCCCGGCGAAGCGCAGGTCGGCCGTTTCGCAGCGGATTCGCCCCTCGCCGGTGTCGATCCTGACGTTGCCGGAGAATTGCCAGACGCTGTCCTCGAAGTCGAGCTTGCTCGCGCGGCCGTGGTCCGCCTCGACGCCGATCTGCCCCTGCGTCAGGCGCAGCCCGCGGAACATCAGCATCGAGTTCTTGCCGTCGTAATCGGTGGCGTCGGCGTCCAGCGAGATCGGCAGCCGCAGGTCGCCGGTCTGGGCGAGCGTCCCGCCCGAGGCGCAGAGCAACGTCGCCGACAGCGTCAGCAGGCAGAAGGTTGTGGGTCGAATCGGCATGGATGTGAGACGTCGCTTGCGGGGCAGCTTTCGGGGTGGCAACCCGTATTCTACGCGATCAGGGCAGGAACTTGCCGCTGACGTTCGACTTCAGCTCGACACGGTTTTCGCGCAGCAGCGCCTCCATGCCGGTCGCCGTCAGGCTGCGCTCGCCGATCCGGATCTGCACGCGCCGGTCCGTGTAGGCGCGGTAGTCCTCCGGCTCGAGTTCCAGCCAGTCGGTGCGAATCTCGGTTGCATTGCCGGAAAAGCCCTCGGCGCTGACGGCGAGCACGTGTCCGGCCAGCGTCAGCGTCTGCCGGTTGCCGGTGATCACGGCCTGGTCCGCGCTGATCGACCACGGCACGTCGCTCGCCGGCGAGTAGCGAATGCGCACGTTGTCGAACGCGATGCGGTCGTCACTGCGCTGCTCGGCGTAATCGGCCTCGATCTGGTACATCAGCTGGCCGGTCTCGCCGGTGCCGAGGATGCGCGCGTCCCGCAGGTAGAAACCGCGCTCGCTGCGAGCCGCCGGCTGCGGTTGCGGTGCAGCTTCGCGCAGCGTACTCGCCAGGTACCAGCTGGCCAGTGCGGCCGCCAGCAGGACGATGAAGCCGCCGACGTTGCGTGCGCTCACGGCCGGGCACTCCGCCCGAGACGGCGACCTTCGGCGCGCGGCACGAATCCCGTCATGGCTGCGCCGCTCGCGGCTGCGGGCGACGCACGTTCAGCCCGTGGCCCGGCGGGCTGCCAGCAGTCGGTCGCAGACCTCCCGGACGGCGCCGAAACCGCCGCGCCAGTCGGTCGTGAAGGCGCACGCTGCCACCACGTCGGGATGAGCGTTGGCGACGGCGATCGCCACGCCGGCGCGCTCGAGGACCGGCAGGTCGGGCAGGTCGTCGCCGGTGTAGGCGCTCTGCTCCGCCCGCAGTCCGAGCTGCTGCAGCAACTCATCGAATACACCCACCTTGTCCTTGCAGCCCAGGTAGACGTGTTGGACTCCCAGTTCCGCCATCCGTTGCTCGACGGCCCGCGAGCGGCGTCCGCTGATGACGGCGACTTCGATCCCGGCTTCCAGCAGCCGGCGCAGCCCGTAGCCGTCCAGGGTGCAGAACGCCTTGCTCTCGACGCCCTCGTCGGACAGGTAGAAGCGGCCGTCCGTGAACACGCCGTCGACGTCGAACGCGGCCAGCCGGACAGCCGCCAGGCGCTCCTCCAGGTTCATGCCACCCCCGGCCGGAAGCTGGCGGCCGGATGCTCTGTAAGCCTCATACCACGCCCGCCCGGAACAGGTCGTGGATGTTGAGTGCGCCGATGAGCCGGCCGTCGGCATCGGTAACGAGGAGGCCGTTGATCTTGTGTTCCTCCATCATGTGCACGGCCTCGGCCGCGAGCAGGTCCGCACCGCTTACCTTGCAGTCCCGGTGCATGACCGCGGACATCGGCGTGCGATGCACGTCGATGCCGCCGTCGAGCGCGCGCCGCAGGTCGCCGTCCGTGAACACCCCGAGGACGCGCCGCTCTTCGTCGACGATCGCCGTCATGCCGAGTCCTTTCTGCGACATTTCCACCAGGCCTGCGCTGAGTGTCACGTCGGGCCCCACGGCCGGGATCGCCTCGCCGCGGTGCATGACGTCAGCCACGCGCAGCAGCAGGCGCTTGCCGAGTGCCCCGCTCGGATGCGAGCGGGCGAAGTCCTCGGCAGTGAAGCCGCGGCTCTCCAGCAGCGCGACAGCGAGCGCGTCGCCCATGGCGAGCGTGGCTGTCGTACTCGCGGTAGGCGCGAGATTGAGCGGGCAGGCTTCCTCCTCGACGCTGATGTCCAGGTGCACGTCGGCCGCTTGCGCAAGGGTCGACGACGGCTTGCCGGTCAGAGAGATCAGCCGGGCCCCCATGCGCTTGACGAGTGGCAGTATCGTGACGATCTCCTGCGTTTCGCCCGAGTTGGAGACCGCCATCAGCAGGTCCTGCGAGGTGATCATGCCGAGGTCGCCATGGCTGGCTTCGGCGGGATGCATGTAGAACGCGGGGGTGCCGGTGCTCGCCAGCGTGGCGGAAATCTTGCGCGCGATGTGGCCGGATTTGCCCATGCCGGTGACCACGACGCGGCCCTCCGTCTCGAGGCACAGCGTGCAGGCCTCGGTAAAGGAGCGATCCAGGCGGCTGGCGAGGCGGCTGACGGCGCGTGATTCGATCTCGAGGACGCGCTCGGCCAGGTCCAGCTGCTGTGCCGCTGTCAGTTTGGATTCCACACGCGATCCTGTTTGCCGCATCCCGGCCAGTTTATACGTTCTGCACCGTCACGTAGGCGATATAGGCAACGTAGGCGCCTGCCAGGCACAGCCCCTCGAAGCGATTGACCCGGCCGGCGCCGTCGTATTCGTAGGTAATGGCGAAAAGGACCAGCGTAAAGGCGACCATCACGAAGATGTGCAGCGACAGCACACTCGGCGGCAGGGCCGCCGGCTGGATGACGCTCGCGCAGCCGATGACGGCCAGCAGATTGAAGATATTCGAGCCGACGATGTTGCCGATCGCGAGCCCGTATTCGCCCTTGAAGGTGCTGACCAGCGAGACGGCCAGTTCCGGCAGGCTCGTCGCGACGGCGACCAGCGTTATTCCGATGACGACCTCCGAAACGCCGAGCTCGCGTGCAATCTCGATCGCGCCGTCCACCAGCAGGTCGGCGCCGAACAGCAGTGCACCGAGCCCGACCGCGAGCCAGGTGATAGCGGCGCGCATCGTCACGTTCTCGGGGATCTCGGCTTCGTAATCGCTGCGCATCGGGTCGGACGCAGACGAGCGGATGCCGACGCGTGTCAGCCATACCATCACGATGAACAGGCCGGTGAGCAACACGAGGCCGTCGACCCGGCTCAGGAAGGAATCGAGGAACAGCGACACCGTCAGCAGGGTAACGGCGAGCAGTGCCGGCATCTCGCGGCGCAGCGTCGCCGAAGTCAGTTCGATCGGCCGCAGCAGCGCGACGGTGCCGAGTACCAGGCCGATGTTGGCCGTGTTGGACCCGATCGCGTTGCCGATGGCGAGCTCCGGCTCCCCGCGCATGGCCGCCACGATCGAGACCAGGATTTCCGGTGCGGAGGTGGCGATGGCGACGACGGTGAGGCCGATCAGCAGGGGCGCAACACCGAGATTGCGGGCGGTCGCGGCGCCGCCGTAGACGAAGCGGTCTGCACCCCAGATAAGGAGCAGCAGGCCGGCAATGACTTCAACAATATTGCCAAGCATTCGCGTGTTGACTTCAGGAGCCCGGGTGCCGATCCCGGCACCGGACCCAGCCGGCCCGGCGAATCGGGCCGCTAATCATACACAATAGGCCCTGCCCGTTGGACCACGGCGCCGATTTGCTACACTTGCCGGTCACGTTGCCGCCGGCCGCGCCGCTCATGACCGCAGGTCGTATGGCCCCCCCAGGAAGAGTCCCGAGAAGAACCTCATGGATCCCAGTGAAATCAAGCGACTGATCGCGGCGGAGTTGCCGGGCGCGGAAGTGCGGGTCCAGAGCCCGGACAACACGCATTTCGAGGCCGTCGTCGTGGCGCCGCAGTTCGCCGGCATGCGAAGCATCGCCCGCCACCAGCTCGTCTACCGGTCGCTGGGCACGCTGGTCGGTAACGAGATCCACGCACTGTCGATTCGCACGTTCACGCCCGAGGAATGGTCCGCGGCCGGGGCGGCCCGCGGATCTTAAAGACCGGTCTTGGACAAGCTGCGGATCAGGGGCGGCACGCCGCTCAACGGCACGATCAGGATCTCGGGCGCGAAAAACGCCGCGCTGCCCATCCTGGCCGGAACGCTGCTGGCATCGGCGCCCGTGACGGTCCGCAACGTGCCGCAGCTCAAGGACGTTGCGACGACCCTGACGCTGCTGCAGAAAATGGGTGTCGTCGTCACCTTCGACGAGCGCCTGAATGTCGAGGTCGATGCGACCGACGTGCGCGAGAGGCGTGCGCCCTACGAACTGGTCAAGACGATGCGCGCATCGATCCTGGTCCTGGGTCCGCTCGTCGCCCGCTTCGGCGAAGCCGACGTGTCGCTGCCCGGCGGCTGCGCGATCGGTGCGCGCCCGGTAAACCTGCACGTCGAGGGCCTGCGTGCGATGGGCGCCCGGGTCACGGTCGAGAACGGCTTCATACGCGCGCGCGCCCACCGCCTGCGGGGCGCGCACATCGCCTTCGATACCGTTACGGTCACGGGTACCGAGAACCTGATGATGGCGGCGACACTGGCCGACGGCGAGACCGTTCTGGAGAATGCAGCGCGCGAACCGGAGGTGCTCGACCTCGCGCGTTTCCTGATCGGCATGGGCGCGCGGATCGAGGGCGCCGGCTCGAGCACGATCCGCGTGCGGGGCGTCGACGAACTCGGCGGCGTCGATCACACGGTCCTCCCCGATCGTATAGAGACCGGTACCTACCTCGTCGCCGCCGCGATGACGGGCGGGTCGGTGCGGCTGACGCACACGGACCCTGACCTCCTCGAGGCCGTACTGATCAAGCTGCGCGACGCCGGAGCGGAGCTCCGCTGCGACGGCGACTCGATCGAACTCGACATGGGAGGCCGGCGCCCGCGCGCCGTCAACGTCCGCACGCTGCCGTACCCGGCCTTCCCGACCGACATGCAGGCCCAGTTCTGCGCGATGAATGCCATGGCAGAGGGCGTCGGCACCGTGACCGAGACCGTGTTCGAGAATCGCTTCCAGCACGTGCTCGAGCTGCAGCGTATGGGCGCCGATATCCGGATCGAAGGCAACACCGCCGTGTGCACGGGCGTGGACCGACTGACCGCCGCGCCGGTCATGGCGACCGACCTGCGCGCCTCTGCCGGGCTGGTCCTGGCCGGGTTGGCCGCAGACGGGGATACCCTCGTCGACCGCATCTACCACGTCGATCGCGGCTACGAGCGCATCGAGGAGAAGCTGCAGCAACTCGGTGCCGATATCCGGCGCGTTCCGCACTAGCGCGGCTGCGCCGTCGATTGCCTGAGTTCTCGCCAGGCCACTGTGGGAAGGACAATTCCCGCCGATCCGTGCGGCCCGGCACGCCGCCGCGGACGGCGTCAGAAGTCCTGCGGCCGCTCCGCGACCTCGATCTGCACCGCGAAGCGCTGACCGTTCCGCCAGCAGTTCATGGTGACGGTGTCGCCGGGCTCGAGACCGGCGACGATCAAAAGCGCCTGCTGGCGACTGCGAATCGCTTCGCCATTGATGCTCAGGATCACGTCGCCGGGCATCAGTCCCGCGGCGGCAGCCGGCCCGCCTTCGAAAACCGTATCGAGCAGGATGCCGATGTTGGGCTCGAGGCCACGCGCCTCGGCCTCGGCGGGGCCGAGTTCGTCGGGCTCCAGTCCCACCCAGCCGCGGATTACGCGGCCGTCCCTCTGGATTGCGTCGACGACGCCGCGCACCAGATCGACGGGAATGGCGAAACTGATGCCCTCCGTTCCGGCATCCTGGGCCAGCACCGCGGTATTGATGCCCACGAGCTCACCGAGGCTGTTGATCAGCGCCCCGCCGGAATTGCCCTCGTTGATGGCCGCATCGGTCTGGATGAAGTTCTCGAACGTCATGAGGCCGAGCAGCCCGCGTCCCGTGGCGCTGACGATCCCCTGCGTGACGGTCTTCGTGAGGCCGTAGGGGTTGCCGATGGCCAGTACGACGTCGCCGATGCGAAGCTGGCTGGAGCGGCCGAGCGGAATTGCCGGCAGCACGCCGAGCTCGACCTTCAGCAGCGCAAGGTCGGTCTCCGCATCGTAACCCACGACCTGCGGGTCGGCGATGCGGCCGTCGGCGAGCTGCACGCGGATCTCGTCGGCATCCGCGATGACGTGGTAGTTGGTCACGAGGAAGCCCTGCGGGTCGATGACGACGGCCGAGCCCAGGCTGGTGTTGAGCTGCAGGCGGTCTCCGGGATCGGCGGCGGCGCCGAGCTGCAGCAGCCGCCGCGTGTAGATATTGGCGACGGCCGGCGCGCTGACGTCGACGGCGTCCGCATAGCTCGCCGGAGCGGCGCTCGTCGCCGGCCGGGGGTTGCCGGCGAGCGGCAGCAGCTCGGGGCGCAGCAGCACGACGACGAACGCAGCGGCGAGCCCGATGCAGATCGACTGCAGGAGAAAAACCAGTGCGGGCTTGAAACGGGCCAACGGGCCTCCAGAAAAAACGGTATGGCAGGAAAAAAACCGAACTGTTACAAAGCGTTTCCGGTGTCCGGGAACCGCTGCGTCCGCCGCCGTGTCTAGCCACATTCGCGACGAAATGTATATAATGCCGGCTTGGTTCCGCACCGGGTTCCGGGTGAGGTGTCATCCTGACGCTGGCCCGGGGCTGCTGCAAATCTACCAGTTTTCGAATCAAGCAAAAAATCGCGGCCCGAGGCCGAAGCAAGGGAGCGCCCGATGACCGACGACGTGACCGATGAGGTTGATCGCAACAGACGTCATTTTCTGACCATTGCCACGGCGGTGACCGGCGGCGCGGGCGTGGTGCTCGCCTCGGTCCCGTTTCTCGCATCGCTGAAACCCAGCGCGCGCGCTCAGGCGCTCGGGGCGCCGGTCGAGGTCAGCGTCGGCATGCTGGAGCCGGGCGCGATGGTGCGGGTGATCTGGCGCGGCAAGCTCGTCTTCGTGCTGCGCCGCGATGACCAGATGCTGGAGCGGCTGACGGAGCACACCGATCAGCTGCGGGATCCGCAGTCCGAGGTTGCCACGCAGCAGCCGGAATACGCCGCGAACGAGTACCGTTCCGTACGGCCGGAGTTCCTCGTCGTCGAGGGTTCCTGCACCCATCTCGGCTGTGCGCCGCTGCCGGAATTCGAGGTCGTGCCTTCCGAGAACTGGTACGGCGGCTTCTTCTGTCCCTGCCACGGCTCGCGCTTCGACCTCGCCGGCCGCGTTTACAAGGGCGTACCGGCGCCCAGCAACCTGCGGGTACCCCCGTACCGCTTCATACGCGATGACATCATCATGATCGGTGCCGATACAGGAGTTGCGTAAATGGCACGAATAGAATCAGAGATTGGAACGCCGAAGGGCGGTCTGATGAAGTGGATCGACGACCGCTTCCCGATGACCGAAACGCTCAAAGCGCACATCACCGAGTACTACGCTTCCAAGAACTTCAACGTCTGGTACGTGTTCGGAGTGCTCGCAATGGTGGTGCTGGTGATCCAGCTCGTGACCGGTATCTTCCTGACCATGAACTACAAACCCGACGCGGACGAGGCCTTCGCGTCGGTCGAGTACATCATGCGCGACGTCGAGTGGGGCTGGCTGATCCGCTACATGCACTCCACCGGCGCCTCGTTCTTCTTTATCGTCGTCTACCTGCACATGTTCCGCGCGATGCTGTACGGCTCGTACAAGAAACCGCGCGAGCTGATCTGGCTGATCGGCATGCTCATCCTGTTCGTACTCATGGCGGAGGCTTTCGCAGGCTACTTGCTGCCGTGGGGGCAGATGTCCTACTGGGG
>JBFJUJ010000100.1:0-9876 GCA_041624755.1 Woeseia sp.
CGGCAGCATGGCGCGCCGCCCCGATCTCGAGGTGTTCGCCCGCCAGCACAGAGTCCGGATCGGTACGATCGCGGACCTGATCCGCTATCGGCTCGCGAAGGAAAAGTTCATCGACCGCATTGCGGAGCAGCAGGTGACGACCGCGCACGGCGAATTCCGCCTCTATTGCTACGACGACCGCGTCAACCACACCGTGCACCTGGCCCTCGTCAAGGGCGAAATCGGCGAGTCACGCGATCCGCTGGTGCGGGTGCAGATCCAGGACACGCTGGGTGACGTCATCGGTGTCACGAGCCCGCGCCTCGGCTGGCCGGTGGCGGATGCGATCGCCCGTATCTCCCGGGAGGACGCGGGCGTCGTGATCGTACTGCGCGACCAGGAGACCTCGCGCGAGCTGATCGACGCGGTACACGATCTCGCGAAGGCTGACGACGAGCTGCGCGCGCGCCGTTCGGGCGACGCGGTCCTGCGGACCTACGGCGTCGGCGCGCAGATCCTGCGCGACCTGGGCGTGCACCGCATGCGCGTGCTGTCGGCTCCCAAGCAGATGCACGCGATTTCCGGCTTCGACCTCGAAGTCACCGAATACGTCGAGCAGTGAGCGTCGTGCAGCTCGCCGTGCGGCGAAAAGGAATTCCGGGATAAGGCTATGGAAAAGATCAGGATCACCGAAGGCGAACTGGCGGCGCGCGACGTCCGCTTCACGCTCGTCGCATCGCGCTTCAATGAATTCATCGTCGATTCGCTGATCCGCGGAGCGCTCGGCTGCCTGCGGCGGCACGGGGCCGCGGACGGCGACATCGAGCTCGTGCGCGTGCCGGGCGCCTTCGAGCTGCCGCTCGCCGTCGACGCGGTCGCGTCGTCCCGGCGCGCCGACGGCATCATCGCACTGGGCGCCGTGATCCGCGGCGGCACCCCGCATTTCGACTACGTGGCGGGCGAATGCGTCTCCGGCATCGCGGCCGCAGGCCGCGCGCACGGCATCCCGGTCGGCTTCGGCATCCTCACGGTCGACACGATCGAGCAGGCGATCGAACGTGCCGGCACCAAGGCCGGCAACAAGGGCGAGGAGGCCACGCTCGCCGTCATCGAGATGGTCAGCCTGCTGCGCAAGCTGGGCTGACCGCGCAGCGGCGCGGGCGACAGGACTTCGTACCCCATGAGAGCGGATCCCGCGCAGCCGACGATGAGCATCCGACCATGACGATCCGACCGTGAGCGGCGACAGGTGAGCAAGTCCCCGGGCCGGCGCGGGCGCGCGCGCGAGCTGCTGGTGCAGGCGCTCTACCAGATGCAGCTCGCCGGCCACGATTATCAGGAATTGCTGCGGCAGTTCCGCGAGCGGCCCGAGTACGGCCGGGTCGAGCAGTCCTTCTTCGACGAGGTACTGGAAGGGGTCTGCGAGCGACAGGCGGAACTCGAGGCAGCGATCGCGCAATATGCCGACCGGCCGCTCGCGCAGCTCGACCCCGTCGAGCGCGGCATCCTGCTGCTCGGTGTATTCGAGCTCATGGATCGCGTCGACGTTCCGTTCCGCGTCGTCATCAACGAGGCCGTAAACCTGAGCAAGCGTTTCGGCGCCGCCGACGGCCACAAGTACATCAACGCGCTGCTGGACCGGGCCGCGCCAGCGCTGCGCCCGGCGGAAACCCGCGGCGCCTGAGCCGCGTCGGCCCGGCAAGCGGCTCTCGCGCCCGCCGTGCGTCGTACAGGTAACCCGGCCCAAGCGCCGGCAACGGATCCGACTATGGACGAATTCGAGCTGATCGCGCGTTATTTCAGCCGTGACGGCGGCGCCGGCGTCGTCCTCGGCGTCGGCGACGACGGTGCCGTACTCGAGCTGCCCGCCGATCGCCGGCTCGTGGCGGTGGTCGACACGCTGGTCGACGGCGTCCATTACCCGGCGCATTTCGCCGCCGCGGACGTAGGCTACCGTGCCGTCGCAGTCAACCTGTCGGATATCGCCGCGATGGGCGCCGAGCCTGCGTGGATGACGCTCGCGCTGACGCTGCCGGCGGTGGACACGGAATGGCTGGCCGGCTTCGCCGACGGGCTTTACAGAGCGGCGGGCGAACACGGCGTCGCGCTGGTCGGTGGCGACACGACTCGCGGCGCGCAAACGGTCATCAGCGTTCAGCTCCTCGGTCACGCCGCGCCGGCCCGCGTGCTGACGCGCTCGGGCTGCCGGCCCGGCGACCTGCTCTACGTCAGCGGCACGCTCGGCGAGGCGGCCGCCGGTCTCGAGTCGCTGCAGGGCGGCCGCGACGAGGTCGCTCTCGAAGCGCGTTTCCGGCGTCCGGTGCCGCGAGTCGCGCTGGGCCGGGCGGTCGCGGGCATCGCCGGCGCCGCGATCGACGTCTCGGACGGGCTTGCAGCGGACCTCGGCCATGTCCTCGCGGCATCGGGCTGCGGCGCGACGCTGGAGCTCGAGCGCCTGCCGCTTTCCGCGACCCTGGTCGCCGCCCGCGGCGAGGAGCGCGCACGCGCTCTTGCGCTCACGGGCGGCGACGACTACGAGCTCTGTCTGGCCGTGCCGGCGGCGGCGGAGGAGGCCTTTCTCGCCGCCGCGCGGGACTGCGACACGCCGGTAACCCGCATCGGCCGGGCACGCGCGGAGGCGGGCCTTGTGCTTACGCAGAACGGCGAAGCCGTCGTGTCCCCGCAGGGCGGCTATCGCCACTTCGCCGCAACGGGGCCGCAGCCATGAAAAGGGCCGAGCTGCGCCGCCGCGTGCTACGCGACCCGGTCCTGCTGCTGGCCTTCGGTTTCGGCAGCGGCCTGGCCCCGCGTGCGCCCGGCACGGTGGGTACCCTCGTCGGCGTCGGGTTCGCGCTCGCCGCGCTGCCGCTGGCGCCGCTGCCGCGAATGGCGCTCGGCGTCGCGCTCGTCGTCCTGGGCTTCTGGCTCTGCGGCGAAGCCGCGCGACGCGTGGGGGTGCACGATCATCCGGGCATCGTCTGGGACGAGATCGCGGCGGTCTACTGGGTCCTGCTGGCCGCCCCGCCCGAGCCGGCCTGGTGGGCGCTAGGCTTTGTTCTGTTTCGATTTTTCGACATCGTCAAACCGTGGCCGATTCGCGACCTGGATCACAGACTGCACGGTGGAGCCGGAATTATGCTGGATGACCTCGCAGCCGGGCTGTATGCGGCGCTGATACTGGCGGCAACGCTTCGGTTCATGTCATGAAGAAGATGAAACCGTATGGCAGGCAAAGTCACTCCGCTGAAGCGCTCGAGCGACGTCCCGTCGAAAATCGGCAAGTACGTCATCATCAACAAGGTCGGGCAGGGCAGCACCGGGACCGTCTTCCTGTCTCACGACCCGTACTACCGCCGTGACGTAGCCATCAAGGTGTATAACATCGAGGAGGACTCGGACCCGGACAGGGCACGGGTCTCCCGCAAGATGTTCTTCAACGAGGCCCACATGGTGGGCATGCTGCAGCACCCGAACATCCTGCCGATCTACGATGCGGGCGAGGAAGACGGCAGCTACTACGTCGTCACCGAACACATCCAGGGTGCCCGGACCCTCGCGGCCTACTGCCGGCCCGACAACCTGCTGCGCGTCGACGACGTCGTCGAGATCATCTACAAGTGCGCCAAGGCGCTGCACTACGCGCACGGTCGCGGCGTCATCCATCGCGATATCAAGCCGTCCAATGTGATGCTCACTATCGACAACGACGTGCGCATCATCGACTTCGGTATCGCTATCTGCAACGACTCGGAAGTCTCCCGCATCGAAGGCATCGCCGGCTCGCCGAGCTACATGTCTCCGGAGCAGGTGCAGTCCGAGGACCTGACGCCGCGCTCCGATATCTACTCGCTCGGCGCCGTGCTCTACGAGCTGCTGACCGGTTTCCGCCCGTTCCGCGCGGAGAACCTGTCGAAGCTCCTGCACCAGATCGTCTATGCGACGCCGGCGCCGATCCACACCTATCGCGATGATCTGCCCGAGGAACTGGAGCATGTCGTCGCGCTGACGATGCAGAAGGACCCAGGAAAGCGCTGCCCCTCGGGCAACTCTCTCGCGGCCGACCTGACCCGCGTCTACCAGGACCTGCGTGCCAAGTACGACAGTCTCGACAACCAGGAGCATTTCGACCTGCTGCGCAACCTGACCTTCTTCCACGAGTTCTCGCATGCCGAGATCTGGGAAGTGCTGCGCGCGAGCGACTGGCACGAGTACAGGGACGGCGACGACATCGTGCGCGAAGGCGAGATGGACGATCGCTTCTACATCATCGTGTCCGGGCAGGCGTCCGTCGAGGCCAACGGCAACAGGATCGGCGAACTCGAGAACGGCGACTGCTTCGGCGAGACCAGCTACGTGCGCGGCGCGAAACGCACCGCGTCGATCCGGGCCCGGGGGCCGGTGACGATCCTGCGGGTAAGCTCGACGCTGATGGAGCAGGTATCCTCGTCGTGCCAGCTGCGCTTCAACAAGGTCTTCCTGCGCTCGCTGATCACCCGCCTGCAGGGCGACGGGCGTACGCAGACGTCCTGAAGATCATCCGCAATACCGCAGCGAGGATTCGCCGCTGACGCGACCGTCCGCCGCGACTACGATGCGTCGTCGCCGTCGTCGTCGACCGGGAAATCCTCGAGCTTCTCGCCGCCCGCCGATTTCAGCAGGACCTCGACGCGCTGCTCGGCGTCCTTCAGGGCGCTCTGGCAGCTTCGCGTCAGCTTGACGCCCTGTTCGAATTTCTGCATCGCCTTCTCGAGCGGCAGGTCGCCGCTTTCCAGTTCCTCGACCAGCGCTTCGAGCTGGCTCAGGGATTTCTCGAGATCGAGGTCTTTTTTCTTCGTTGCCATGCCGTAGTGAAAGCTGCCGGAGAGCCGATATGCCGCGTTACGCTACGCCTGCGCCCACGCACGGTCAACGCAGGCGCGTCGCGTTGACAAGCCCGGGCGCTGCCCCTACAGTAGCGCGTTGCTTGGACTCAGTCTAAACCCCGTCCGACGGCCTTGAATTGGGAGACGAGCAACATGTCACTGAAAGGAAGCAAGACAGAACACAACCTGAAGGTGGCGTTCGCCGGCGAATCGCAGGCCAACCGCCGCTACCTGTATTTCGCCGCCAAGGCCGACGTCGAGGGCTATAACGACGTTGCGGCCGTGTTCCGCTCCACCGCCGAAGGCGAGACCGCTCACGCGCACGGCCATCTCGAGTACCTCGAAGAAGTCGGCGATCCGGCGACGGGGCTGCCGATCGGTGCGACCAGCGAGAACCTGAAGGCCGCCATCGCCAGCGAGACGCACGAATACACCGACATGTATCCCGGCATGGCGAAGACCGCCCGCGACGAGAACTTCGACGAGATCGCGGACTGGTTCGAGACCCTGGCCAAGGCGGAGCGCTCCCACGCCAATCGCCTCCAGAAAGCCCTGGACACGCTCGACGACTGAAGCCGGGACGTGATGGCCTGTGCCGACCGGCCGGGCGGCGATCCCGTCGTAGCCGCTGCTTCGGCCCGTGCAACGCGTTTCCGACGCTGTTCGACGCCGTCGACGAGTCCGACTCGATGGAAGTCGACGGCGTGCCGCGCGAGGTGTACCGGGACGTCGTCGATCACTGCTGACTCTGCGACATGTGCTTCATGAGCAAGTGCCCGTACGTGCCGCCGCACGAATGGAACGTCGACTTCCCGCACCTGATGCTGCGCGCCAGGGCCGCGCGTTTTCGCAGGCAGGGCGCCAGCCGGCGTGACCGGATCCTGAGCGCCAACGACAAGGTCGGGCGCTTCGCGGGGATACCGGTCGTCGTACAGGCCGTCAACGCGACCAGCCGCAGTACGAGCGGCCGCAACTGCCGGAGAAGACGCTCGGCGTGCATCGCGATGCTCCGATCCCCTAATATCATTCGCGGACCGCGCGCAAGCGCCTCGGCAGCCGGCGGGACGCTGGCGGTGAGGACGCGGAGGTCGCGGGCCAGACACGTGGCCGCGTCGTCCTGTTCACCAGCTGTTGCGGCAATCGCAACCTGCCGTCGCTCGCCGAGGACCTGGTCGCCGTCTTCGAGCACAACGGCATTCCCGTCGCCCTCGCGGAGTCCGGGGTCTGCTGCGGCATGCCGAAGCTCGAGCTCGGTGATCTCGGCGCGGTCGACCGGGCGAAGTCTGCAAACGTCCCGGTACTCGCTGGCTGGGTGGAACGCGGCTGGGACATCGTCACGCCGATCCCCTCCTGCACGCTGATGTTCATGCAGGAACTGCCGCTCATGTACCCGCGGGACGAGGCCCTCGCCCGGGTGCGCGACGCGATGTACGACCCCTTCGAGTACCTGATGCTGCGTCACAAGCACGGCATGCTCAGGACGGACTTCCGCCAGTCCCTCGGCCGGGTCGCCTACCAGGTGCCGTGCCACCTGCGCGTGCAGAACCTGGGACTCAAGACCCGCGACCTGCTCGCGATGGTCCCGGACACCGAGGTGCAGGCCATCGAGCGCTGCTCGGGACACGGCGGTACCTACGCCATCAAGAAGGTCGACGTGCGCCCGGTGCCCGACAACGTGCGCCGGGCGCTGGTCGCCGATCTCGACTGAGGCGCGCCAACCCCGGTAGACCGCCGTGCGGGCGACAGCCGGGCAAGAGCCCGCGACATCGGTGACGGATGCGAGCTAGAATCCCGCCGTGCAATCGCTTGCGGCAACCCGACGCCAATGAGTAAACGATACGAAGCGGCCGACATCGAGGTCCTCTCCGGCCTCGAGCCGGTCCGCCGGCGGCCCGGCATGTACACGGATACGTCGCGGCCGAATCATCTCGCGCACGAAGTCATCGACAACAGCGTCGACGAGGCGCTGGCCGGGCACTGCAAGAAGATAGAGGTCACCGTATTCAGGGACGGCTCGCTCGCCGTGAGCGACGACGGCCGCGGCATGCCGGTCGATATCCACCCGAAGGAGAAGATTCCGGGCGTCGAACTGATCCTCACGCGACTGCATGCCGGCGGCAAATTCAACAAGGACAACTACCAGTACTCGGGCGGCCTGCACGGCGTCGGCGTCTCGGTCGTGAACGCGCTCTCGAAGAACCTCGAGGTCTGGATCCGTCGCGGCGGCAAGGAATACAACCTGAGCTTCGCCGGCGGCAGGAAGCGCGGCAAGCTCGAGGTCGTCGGCACGGTCGGCAAGGCGAACACCGGCACGACGATTCGCTTCTGGCCCGACCCCGGCTATTTCGATTCGCCGAAGTTCTCGCTGGCGCGGCTCAAGCACGCGCTGCGTGCGAAGGCGGTGCTGTGCCCGGGCCTGACAGTGAGGCTCAAGGTCGAGCAGCCAAAAGAGAACATCGAGTGGTGCTACTCCGGCGGTCTCGAGGAATACCTGCTGGAGGCCATCGATGGCGGCGAGCACCTGCCGGCGGAACCCTTCTCCGGAGCGCTCGCCGGCAAGCACGAGGCCGTCGACTGGGCGCTGGTCTGGCTGACCGGCGACGGCCAGTCCGTGACCGAGAGCTATGTCAATCTCGTTCCGACGCCGCAGGGCGGCACCCACGTGGCCGGCCTGCGGACCGGGCTGACCAACGCCCTGCGCGAGTTCTGCGAGTTCCGCAGCCTGCTGCCGCGCGGCGTCAGCCTCGCGCCCGAGGATGTGTGGGACGGACTCAGCTTCGTCCTGAGCGCGAAGCTCGAGGACCCGCAGTTCTCGGGCCAGACGAAGGAACGCCTGTCGTCGCGGCAGTCCGCTGCTTTCGTCACCGGCGTCATCAAGGACAGTTTCGCGCTGTGGCTCAACCAGCATCCCGAGTCCGGCGACCAGATCGCCCAGCTCGCAATCGGGAAGGCGCAGCGCCGCATGAAGGCGGCGCGCAAAGTCGTGCGCAAGAAGGTCGTATCGGGCCCCGCGCTGCCGGGCAAGCTTGCCGACTGCACGTCGCAGGAGCCCGAGCTCTGCGAGCTGTTCCTCGTCGAGGGCGATTCCGCCGGCGGCTCGGCGAAGCAGGCGCGCGATCGCAATACCCAGGCGATCATGCCGCTCCGCGGCAAGATACTGAATACCTGGGAGGTCGACGCCGCCGAGATCCTCGCGTCGCAGGAAGTGCACGACATCAGCGTCGCGCTCGGGGTCGACCCCGGCAGCAGCGACATCGGCGGCCTGCGCTACCACAAGATCTGCATCCTCGCCGATGCCGACTCCGACGGCCTGCACATCGCGACGCTCCTGTGCGCGCTGTTCCTCAGGCATTTTCGCGAGCTCGTGCTGGCCGGGCACGTCTACGTCGCGATGCCGCCGCTGTACCGTATCGACGTCGGCAAGGACGTGCATTACGCACTCGACGAGGACGAGCGCCAGGGCGTGCTCGATCGCATCGAGGCCGAGGGCAAGCGCGGCAAGGTCACCGTGACCCGTTTCAAGGGCCTCGGCGAGATGAGCCCGCAGCAGCTCCGCGAAACGACGATGAACCGCGACACGCGCAGGCTCGTGCAGCTCACCGTCGATGCAAGGGACAAGACCGACCAGCTGATGGACATGCTGCTGGCGAAGAAGCGCTCCGCCGATCGTCGCGGCTGGCTGGAGACCAAGGGCAATCTCGCCGAAGTCTGACGGGTTAATTCTTATGCAGAACCAACTGAACCTCGAAGGCGTCGAGCAGCAGCCGCTCCGCGAGTACACGGAGAAGGCGTACCTGAACTACTCGATGTACGTCATCCTCGACCGGGCCCTGCCGCAGATCGGTGACGGCCTGAAGCCTGTGCAGCGGCGCATCACCTACGCGATGAGCGAGCTGGGCCTGTCGGCGGGATCCAAGCCGAAGAAGTCGGCGCGCACCGTCGGCGACGTCATCGGCAAGTTCCATCCTCACGGCGACGCCGCCTGCTACGAGGCGATGGTGCTGATGGCGCAGGAGTTCTCCTACCGCTACGCGATCATCGACGGGCAGGGCAACTGGGGCTCGAGCGACGACCCGAAGTCTTTCGCCGCGATGCGTTACACGGAATCCCGGCTGAAGCCCTACGCGAAAAGCCTGCTGGCGGAGCTGGGGCAGGGCACCGTCGACTGGGTGCCGAATTTCGACGGCACGCTCGACGAGCCGGTCGTGCTGCCGGCGCGGCTGCCCAACCTGCTGCTGAACGGCACGTCGGGCATCGCCGTCGGCCTGTCGACCGACGTGCCGCCGCACAACCTGCGCGAAGTGGTCAGCGCCTGCGTGCACCTGCTCGACAACCCGAAGGCGACAGTCGCGCAACTGATGAAGCACATCAAGGGTCCCGACTTCCCGACCGGCGGAGAGCTGACCTCGCCGCGCAGTGACATCGCCGACATCTACAAGACCGGCAACGGTACGCTGAGGCTGCGCGCGAGCTGGAAGCAGGAGAACGGCGACATCGTCGTAACGACGCTGCCCTACCAGATCGCCGGCAGCAAGGTGCTCGAGCAGATCGCTGCGCAGATGCGTGCGAAGAAGCTGCCGCTGGTCGATGACCTGCGCGACGAGTCGGACCACGAGGAGCCGATTCGGCTGGTCATCACGCCGAAATCGCGCCGCGTCGATGCAGAGGAACTGATGTCGCACCTGTTCGCGACGACGTCGCTGGAGCGCACCGTGCGGGTCAACATGAATATCGTCGCGCTCGACGGGCGGCCGCGTTCCTTCGACCTGCCCGGCCTGCTCAGGGAATGGCTCACGTTCCGCAGGCAGACCGTCAAGCGACGGCTGGCCCACCGGCTGCAGATCGTCGAGGACCGGCTGCACATACTCGACGGCCTGCTCGTGGCCTACCTGAACATCGACGAGGTGATCCGCATCATCCGCGAGGAGGACGAACCGAAGGCCGTGCTGATGAAGCGCTTCGACCTGACCGACCGGCAGGCCGAGGCGATCCTCAACCTGCGCCTCAGGAATCTCGCGAAGCTCGAGGAAATGAA
>JBFJUJ010000101.1:0-9839 GCA_041624755.1 Woeseia sp.
CAAGAGCCACCCACAGCAGCGACTCGTCGTCCGACAGTGCGAGCGCTCCCGGCGAGCCGGCCAGCGGGATGCTCCGCGTGACCGTCATCGTCGCCGGATCGATCTCGACGACGCCTGTGTCCGTGGTCGCGATCACGCGATTCGTCGCCGGCGCGTCGACCAGTTGATTGATTGCCAGCGCGAGCGATTCGGGCACGAGCAGCGGATCCCCGGCAGGCGGCGGCAGGCTCACGGTCGCGATGCGCTCGGCGAACAGCGCGCGCTCGATGAGGTTGCTCCACTGCGCGGGGCCGGTCGGCAGCGTGACATTCACGAAACTGCCGTCGCCTTCCGGGTCGGCCTGCACCGAGATCGGCAGGCCGGTATCGGCGCGCTCGCTGTCGATGCGGGCCGCGCTGTTCCCGCTGCCGGTGCAGGTCAGTCGGCCCGCGACCGGGTCGTCGTTGATATCCGGGCCGGACAGCTCGGGCACCGTGCTGCAGTCGATGTCGCCGCCCAGCAGCCCGCTGTCGATCCCTGCCGACGCCGACACGGTGTAGGCGCGATCGCCCTGCAGGCTCGGTTCCACGAACCGGCGGACGCTGAGCGTCGTCGCGCGTTCGATCGTGCTCGTGCCGCCCGCCCGGATGTCGGCGCGGAATTCACCGGCCGGCGGGATCGCTATCGCCAGTACCTCGAACGCGCCCCGCCGGACGATCACCGAGACGTCGAGCGTCGCGCTCACCGAGACGGTGTCGAGCTGCCCGACGACGAAAGAGCCCGGCAGGCTGAGCGTGCCGTCGAGCAGGAATGAGTTGCCGGTTTCCTTGCGGAAGCGGGTGACGTCGAAGCGCATCGAGCCCGTCGCCTCGTCGTTCAGCGGGCCGGAGAAACACGCGCCGACGTAGTCCACGTCAACCGTATCGCCTGCGGACAGCTCCCCGTTCATGTCATTGTCGACGACCGTGACGTTCAGCGTCCCGCCGCCGCAGCCGCGGCTGACGCTGAGCCCGCCGTCGTTCAGGACCTCGACGATCGGGTTGACGCCGGCGAGCGTGAGCTGCACCCCGGCCTCGACGAGACCGGCTCCCACGGTCACGACGTCGGCCGCATTGGCCGTCGTGACGACCACACCGCTCGGGGGTGGCGGCGGCGGCGGCGGTTGCGTGCCGCCGCCCGAGCCGCCGCCCCCGCCCCCGCCGCCGCAGGCGGACAGCGTGAGGACGGACAGCCAGCAGGTCAGAACGGCAGGTCGCAAGGGCATATCGGGGGCTCCCGGCGGAGGATCGTCACGGAGCGCCGCGTCAGGCGGCCCGCGCGCGATGGTTCGCGTCGTTTTTCTTGGTTCAGCGCAGGAGTATTGCGCGGATGCGGGGCCGACCGCCAGCCCGGCACGGCGGCATCGAGGTGATTTTACATAATCGGGCGCCGGCGGAAGACGGGTGCCCGTGCGACCTGTCGCTCGGGCACACCGTACCCCGGAATCCGGGCGGCTACAGGAACACCGGCCGTCGCCGCACGGTCCGGAAGTGCTCCAGCGCTGCCTGTCGCCGGCGGGCGTTCGCCGGTGCGCGACCGCTCAAGGGCGCGACGGCACCGAAGTGGTGATGACCGTCGCCGGGCGGGAAGCCGCCGGTGAACGTCGGCAGGAATTCCGGCGGTCGCCGCACCTGCGAGACCGCCTCGAAGCCCGCGGCCAGGCGGATCAGCGTCGGCTCGCTCCAGGCCGTGCCGATGAACGTCATCCCGACCGGCAGGCCGAACGAGAAGCCGGCCGGCACCGTCACCAGCGGGTAGCCCGCGACGGCGGCGTACGACGAGGTGCCGAACTGGAAGGAATCGCCGGTGATGATGTCGTTCGGCCAGGCCGGCGAGCCGGTAGGCGCGACGATCGCGTCCAGGTTGTTCGCCGCGAGCGTCGCGTCGATGCCCTCGTCGGCGGCGAGGCGCCGGCCGCGCTCGAGCGCGGCCAGGTAGTCCTGCTCGCTGAAGATCCCGGCTTCGGCGAGCTCGAAGAGCTGCTGGCCGAAGAACTTCAGTTCGGCGTCGAAGTTGTCGAGATTGAACCGGATGACGTCGGCGACCGTCGACACAGGTACGCCCGACCGTGTTGCCAGGTAGTTGTTCAGGTCGCGCTTGAACTCGAAGATGAGGACGATGATCTCGGCGTCGTCCGCGTTGAACTGGTCGAAGGACGGGATCGTGACCGGGTCGACGACGTCGGCGCCGCCGGCCCTAAGCGCCTCGACCGCCTGCTCGAAGATCTCGTCGGTCTCCTCGGTCGTCGGCTGGAACTGGCGTGCGACGCCGATGCGGCTGCCGGCGAGTCCGTTCGGGTCGGCGAATTGCATGTAGTCGCCGAAGAAATTGCCGGCACTGGCCGCCGTCTTCGCATCGCGCGGATCGACGCCGGTGAGCGGCCCGAGCACTGCGGCCGCGTCCGCGACGCGGCGCCCGTGGATGCCGACCGTGTCCTGGGTGTCGGAGATCGGTACGACGCCGGCGCGGCTCGTCAGCCCGACCGTCGGCTTGATGCCGACGACGCCGCAGGCGGATGCCGGGCACACGATGGAGCCGTCGGTCTCGGTGCCGAGCGCCGCGGCGCACAGGTTTGCCGAGACGGCGGCCCCGGTACCGGAACTCGAGCCGCAGGGATTGCGGTCGAGGATGTACGGGTTGTTGCACTGCCCGCCGACTCCGCTCCAGCCGCTCGAGGAGCCGAAGCCGCGGAAGTTGGCCCATTCGCTGAGATTGAGCTTGCCGAGGATGACCGCGCCGGCCTCGCGCAGCCGCGCCGCGACCGTTGCGTCCTGCACGGCCGGCTGGCCGAACAGCGCAAGCGAGCCGGCGGTCGTCATCATGCTGTCGCCGGTGTCGATGTTGTCCTTCAGCATGACGGGGATGCCGTGCAGCGGGCCGCGCGGCCCCTGCCGACGGCGCTCGCGGTCGAGGCTCCGCGCGATCGCGGCCGCATCCGGGTTCAGTTCCAGCACCGAGTTGAGCCCGGCGCGCGCGTCGATCTGCCGGATTCGACGCTGGTAGAAACGCAACAGCCCGACGGCGGTCAGGCGTCCGGACGCCATCATGGTCTGCAGGTCGGCGATCGTCGCCTCCGTCAGGTCCATGCCGAGATGGGCGTCGTAGCCGGCGGCGAGATCGACAGCACCGACCTCGGCGGCGCTCGAGGAACCGGCCAGCAGCCCGACCGAGCTGCCGGCGCCGGCCAGCGCGCCGAACTTCAACAGCGAACGTCGCCCGGTGTCGATGTCGCGTCCTTCGTCGTCGACGGTGTCTCCGGATACCCGGATATCGGTGGAATCGGCCATGGGAATCTCCTTGCTGATCGAGGCGAAAGCCGGGCGAGCCGGCACAGCCGTGCTCTCGGCCGCAGAGTTCTTGTTCGCGTCTCTGCCTGGACCGCCGGTACTGCAGGTCCGGGAGCAAGGATGATGGAGTGGCTATTCTCAGGTGTAGTCGAGGGTCGGGGCATCGTCAAGGCAGGGCGCAGCGCGCCACGACGACGCGCACGTGGCAGGCAGCCACTTTCGCCCGGCGACCGGTCGCCCGGGTGACGCAGCGGGAGCAGCCCGGCGCGGCCGGGAGCGACAGTTGCGGCTACGAACCTGCCGGGCGGATCGAGTCCACATCGAGCCCGGGGAGCCCGTCGAGGCTCTCGGCATTGTTGTCGACGAAGTATTGCTGCACCTCGTCGCCGGTCTTCCTGTCGAACCAGTTCTGCAGCGATTCACGTTCCTGCTTGAATTCGTACAGCGGCACGCCGTAGCCGCAGGAGTCGCGGATGCAGTCGACGTCGATGTCGATGATGTTACGGATGGACGGCAGGCCGGAGAACTGCGACTCGAGTTCCGGGAAGGCCGGGTCGTGCGGCTCGACGGGGCGACCGCGGCCATAGAAGCGGAAGATCTTCGGCGGCCCCTCGAACGCGCAGAGCATGATGACGATGCGCCCGTTCTCCTTCAGGTGCGCCACGGTCTCGATGCCGCTGCCGCCGGTGTCCGCGTAGGCGAGCCGGCGCGGGCCGAGGACGCGGAGCGCGTCGAGGCCCTTCGGCGAGCAGTTGATCCGGCCGTCGCCGGCGAGCGGCGCCGTCGAGACGAAAAACAGGCGCTGCCGCTCGATCCAGCGCCGAATTTTCTCGTCGATCTCGCGGTATTCCTTGCCCATGCCCGACTGTCCCCGGCGTGACCTTGCGATTTACGATTGTACGGATTTCGCGATTCGGGCGCCGCCTACAGCGGGATCTTTCCCGCGTTCTCGCCGAGCCAGTCGGCGAGCGACTGCAGCGACGGGTTGAGCGCCCGGGCTTGCTCGACGTTGCGCGCCCTGCAGAATTCGTCATTGAAATCGCGCTTGTACTGGTACATGTTGCCCAGGTCCTCGGCGCCGTCGAAGCCGAGACCGCGGTAGACGTCCGGCGGCACGTCGTTGTAGCGGACCGCAACGCCGAGGGCGGCGCTGAGCCGGGCCGCCATTTCCTCGCCAGTGAGATGTTCTCCGGCAATGCCGATGGTCTTGCCGATGTACTCCCTGCCAGCCCTGAAGATGCCGTAGGCGCAGCGCCCGATGTCGGCCGCGGCGATGCCGGGCAACTTCGCATCCCCCAGCGGAAACGTGATCGCCAGCTTGCCGTCCTGGTCCTTCTGCGGCCCGGCGCCGAAATAAATGAAGTTGTCCCAGTAGAACGACGTCAGCAGGAAGGTGGTGGGCACCCCGGCGTCGCGAAACAACTGATCCGCCTCGCCCTTCGCATCGAAGTGCGGCACCTTGTATTTGCCCATCAGCGTCGGCATCCGGTCGTCGTCCAGCGGCACGAGTCGGCGCGTGTCCTCGAGCGTCGACCAGATGACGTGTTCGAGGCCGGCGGCCTTTGCCGCCGCGGCGAGATTCCGGGCCTGCTGCAGCTCCTTTTCGGGCGAGAAATGCTCCCAGAAGTTGGTCACGCAGTAGGCGCCGTAAGCGCCCGAAAACGCCCGCTCGAGGCTTTCGACGTCATCGAGATCTGCCTGCACGACCTCGGCTCCCTGCTCTGCGAGCGCGAGCGCCCTGTCCGATTGCGCATTGCGCGTTATCGCCCGAACGGCGAAGCCGCCGTCCGCATCGTCCAGGATCGCTTTCACCAGCCCGCCGCCCTGCGCACCGGTCGCCCCGGTTACTGCGATCACTTTCCCGTTGCCGCCCGTGTCCGTCGCTGCCATGCGTCCCTCCTGAAAGCCCTGTCGAATCCGCGCCGTCGCCGCGGCGCGAGCGACATTATAGAGGCAGGGCGGAACGGGCGCCGTCCCGGACGTAGGTAGGAACCACTATGGCCTCGGCATTTCGCCGGGCCCATCATCGGCAGACGCGCTCGCATCAGCAGGCGAGGCGCGCGCATGCGTCTGAACGTGAAAAAAAAGCCTGCGGGAAGCACGACCGACCTCTGACAGCCGGCACAGCGGGGAGGGTTTCCATGCAAGCCCACGAGACGTTCTACGAAGTCATGCGGAGGCACGGCATCACGCGCCGCAGCTTCCTCAAGTTCTGCAGCCTGACCGCCGCGGGACTCGGGCTCGGGCCCGAGTTCGCCGGGCGGATCGCGCACGCGCTGGAGACCAAGCCACGCACGCCGGTGATCTGGCTGCACGGTCTCGAATGCACCTGCTGCACCGAGTCCTTCATCCGCTCGGGCAACCCTCTCGCCGGCGACGTCGTGCTGTCGATGATCTCTCTCGATTACGACGACACGCTGATGGCCGCCGCCGGACACCAGGCGGAGGAACTGCTGGAACAGACGATCGACAAGTACGACGGCCAGTACATCCTCGCCTGCGAGGGCAACCCGCCGCTCAACGAGGACGGCATGTACTGCATCCAGGGCGGCAAGCCCTACGTCGAGAAGCTCCGGCACATGGCGGACCACTGCAAGGCCATCATCGCCTGGGGCTCCTGCGCATCCTGGGGCTGCGTGCAGGCGGCGCGGCCGAACCCGACGCGCGCGACGCCGATACACAAGGTCATCACCGACAAGCCGGTCGTCAAGGTGCCCGGCTGCCCGCCGATCGCCGAGGTCATGACCGGCGTCATCACCTACATGATCGCCTTCGACCGGCTGCCCGAGCTCGATCGCCAGGGCCGGCCGAAGATGTTCTACAGCCAGCGGCTGCACGACAAGTGCTATCGCCGGCCGCACTTCGACGCCGGCCAGTTCGTCGAAACCTTCGACGACGAGGGCGCGCGCAAGGGCTACTGCCTGTACAAGGTCGGCTGCAAGGGTCCGACGACCTACAACGCCTGCTCCACCCTCGAATGGAACGGCGGCCTCTCGTGGCCGGTGAAGTCCGGCCACGGCTGCCTGGGCTGCGCCGAGGATAATTTCTGGGACAAGGGTTCGTTCTACAGCGCCGTCACCAATTTCGGCGTCATGGGCGGCGCGGAGGCGACCGCCGACCAGATCGGCGGCGTGATTGCCGGCGCCGCGGCGGTCGGCGTCGCGGCGCATGCCGCCATGTCCACGGTCTCGCACCTGAGACGCGGCAAGTCCGACAAGTCCGGGGAGGCAAGCCATGACTAGAACCGTCACGCCGAACGGCTTCACGCTCGACGATGCCGGCCAGCGCGTCGTCGTCGACCCGATCTGCCGCATCGAGGGACACCTGCGCATCGAGGTGAATGTCGACGCGAACAATACGATCACGAACGCGGTCTCCACCGGCAACATGTGGCGCGGCCTCGAGGTCATCCTCAAAGGACGCGACCCGCGCGACGCCTGGGCGTTTACCGAGCGCATCTGCGGCGTCTGCACGGGCGTGCATGCGCTGGTCTCCTGCCGCGCCGTCGAGGATGCGATCGGCATCGACATCCCCGCCAACGCCAACTCGATCCGTAACCTGATGATGCTCGCGCAGTACACGCAGGACCACCTCGTGCACTTCTATCATCTGCACGCGCTCGACTGGGTCGACGTCGTCAGCGCGCTGAACGCCGACCCGCGGGCGACGTCCGAGCTGCAGCAGAGCATTTCGAACTGGCCGAAGTCGTCTCCGGGCTACTTCCGGGACGTGCAGAACCGCATCAAGCGTTTCGTCGAGTCGGGCCAGCTCGGCCCGTTCGCCAATGCCTACTGGGGCAGCCCGGCCTACAAGCTGCCGGCCGAGGCCAACCTGATGGCGGTGACGCACTACCTGGAAGCGCTGGACTTCCAGAAAGACATCGTCAAGATCCACACGATTTTCGGCGGCCGCAACCCGCATCCGAACTGGCTCGTCGGCGGCATGCCCTGCTCGATCAACGTCAACGAAACCGGCGCCGTCGGCGCGGTCAACATGGCCTGGCTCAACCAGGTGTCGGACATCATCAACCGCTCGAT
The DNA here is from genome assembly GCA_041624755.1 of Woeseia sp. Taxonomy (GTDB): domain Bacteria; phylum Pseudomonadota; class Gammaproteobacteria; order Steroidobacterales; family Woeseiaceae; genus Woeseia. The sequence goes on from JBFJUJ010000101.1 coordinate 7,343, forward strand.
CGAGTTCGTCGACCAGGTCTACATCCCTGACCTGACCGCGATCGCGTCGTTCTACAAGGACTGGACCTACGGCGGCGGGCTGTCCGGCAAGAACGTGCTGGCCTACGGCGAGTTCCCGGCGATCGCGAACGACTACACGAACGACAGCTTCATGCTGCCGAACGGCGCGATCCTGAACGGCGACCTGTCCACGGTCTACGACGTCGACCCGCGCGACCCGGAGCAGATCCAGGAATTCGTGACGCACTCCTGGTACGAGTACGCAGGCGCCCCGGACGGCGGGCTCCACCCCTGGGACGGCGAAACCGAACCGCGCTTCGAGCTGGGACCGAACGCGAAGGGCACGAAGACCAACATCGAGGCACTCGACGAGAACGCGAAGTATTCCTGGCTCAAGGCGCCGCGCTGGCGCGGCAACGCGATGGAGGTCGGGCCGCTGGCACGCTACCTGGTCGCCTATGCGCGCGGTCAGGAGGACATCCGCGCGCAGGTAGACGGCCTGCTGGCCGCGCTGGACCTGCCGGTCGCGGCGCTGTTCTCGACGCTCGGCCGCACCGCCGCGCGCGGCCTCGAATGCTCCTGGTCCGCGCACAAGATGCGCGAGGTGTTCGACGGCATGATGGCCAACATCAAGGCCGGCGACACGGCGACGGCGAACATGACGAAATGGGAGCCCTCGACCTGGCCAGCCGACACGAAGGGCGTCGGCTTCGGCGAGGCGCCGCGCGGCGCGCTCGGCCACTGGGTGCACCTGCAGGATGCGAAGATCGCGAACTACCAGGCCGTCGTGCCGACGACGTGGAATGCCTCGCCGCGCGACGCCGAGGGCAACATCGGCGCCTACGAGGCGGCGCTGCTCGGCACGCCGATGGCTGATCCCGCGCAGCCGCTCGAGATCCTGCGGACGATCCACAGCTTCGACCCCTGCCTCGCCTGCGCGTCGCACGTGATCTCGCCGGACGGGCAGGAGCTCGCCAACGTCAGGATTCGCTGAGGAAATCGCCATGGCAACGCGCGCAGCGGACAGCATGAAACCCGGCGATCACAGCGAGCCGGTCTATGTCTTCGAAGCGCCGGTAAGGATCTGGCACTGGGTGCACGCGCTGTCGATCGTCGTGCTGGCGGTCACCGGCTACCTGATCGCCAATCCGCTGCCGAGCATAGGCGGCGAGGCCAGCGAGCACTTCCTGATGGGCAACCTGCGCTTGATCCATTTCATCGCCGGCTACGTCTTCACGATCGGCTTTGCCGTGCGCATCTACTGGGCCTTCGTCGGCAATAAATATTCCCGGGAGATCCTCTATGTTCCATTCTGGCGCGGCGCCTGGTGGCGCAGCGTCTACGAGGAGATCAAGTATTACCTGTTCCTGCGCGGCAAGACGCCGCGCAGCCTCGGCCACAATCCGCTGGCCCACGTAGCAATGTGGCTGTTCAACACGGTTCTCGGCCTGTTCATGATCATTACCGGGTTCGCGCTCTACAGCGAGGGGCTGGGACTCGGCAGCTGGGCGGACACCTGGTTCGGCTGGGCGATCCCGCTGCTCGGCGGCTCGCAGAGCGTGCGCATGTGGCACATCCTCGGCATGTGGCTGTTCATCGCGTTCTCGATCATCCACATCTACATGGCGATTCGCGCGGACATCATGCGTATGCAGAGCAGCGTCAGCACGATGATCAGCGGCTGGCGCACCTACCGGGACTGACCAATGGACGCGATTTCCGGTTCGCGACTCCAGACCGACGACTGGCACACGCTGATCCTCGGCATCGGCAACCTGCTGTACGCGGACGAGGGCTTCGGCGTCCGCGCCGTCGAGGCGCTGAACGAGCGCTATACCTTCGACGACGACGTCTGCGTCATGGATGGCGGCACGCAGGGCATCTTCCTGCTGCCCTGGGTGCGCTCCGCACGCCGGCTGCTGATCTTCGACGCGATCGACTTCGGACTGCCGCCGGCCACGCTGAAGCTGATCGAGGGCGACAGCGTGCCGCGCTACATGGGCGCCAAGAAAGTCAGCATGCACCAGGCCGGGTTCCAGGAGGTGCTCGCGTCGGCGCAGCTCTCCGGCGACTTCCCCGGGAAGCTCGCGCTCGTCGGCGTGCAGCCGGAGCTGCTCAACGACTACGGCGGCAGCCTGACCGACAGCGTGAAGGCGCAGATCGAACCCGCGCTCGACCTTGCCCGCTCGGTGCTCGAACGCTGGGGCGTTCACCCGCGGCCGCGCAGTGCCCCGGCAACGGACAGCGACCTGACCGGGCCCGGCGCGCTCGCTATCGGCGACTACGAGAGCGGCCGGCCGCGCTTCGGGGCCGTCGACGGAACGTCCCGATGAGCGTCGCCGCGCGCCTGCCCGAGCCCAGCCCGCTGATCGACCGGCTCGTCGGCGAGTTCGGCTATCCCGTTGTCAGCCTCGACACGCACGACGAGTTCGTCAATCGCCCGGGGATGAACGTGCTGTTCTTCCCCGGCGATCCGGCGACCGTGCGCGACGCGACC
>JBFJUJ010000102.1:0-9797 GCA_041624755.1 Woeseia sp.
TCGAGCACGGCGACCTGGTCTGCGCCGATGACGACCGCATTGCGGTGCTGGCCGGATACCGCTTCGGCCTTGCTGCGTGCGAGGCGTGCCGCGAGCTCCGCGGGCTCCTCGGCCTCGATGGCCGATTCGTCGATGCCCGGCGCAACGACCTCGAACTTGTCGAGGAAGCGCTCGAGTTGCCGGCGGCGATAGCGTGACGATGAGGCGAGGATCAGCGGCGCGGCGGAGGGATTCTGCATGCCTGGTGACGACCTCGCGGACGGGACAGGCCAGTGTACCGGGCGCAGCTGCGAACGCCAGCGCTGTGGGCGGCGCAAATACCCGACAGGCAAAGGGTTTTGGCAGGTACGCGGGCTTTGACAGGGCAGCCGGGGGTCCTTATCATGCGCCCGCCATGGCAAATCCACTGCTGGCGCGCGTGACGCCCGAGCTGCTGGCGCGAAAACGGCAAACCATTGAAACGGTTGAGAAATTAGCGACGTTCGAGCGGCTCGCGGCGATCGTCGACGACGACCTGAAGCATGCGGCGGCCGGCGGCGAGCAACGCGATTTCCGCGCGCGGCCGGTCAGGATCAGCCTGAGATTCGACTGGGCCGACGCGACAGAGAGGCTACCCCGGGTAACCGGACGCGTGGAGACGGAGGTTCCGGCCACCTGCCAGCGTTGCCTGGGGTTTTGCGAGGTGGAACTCGTCGCCGACGTCGATCTGCTGCTGCTCGACCCGCGTGACGCGGTGTCGGTGGACGAGGCACTCGAGGTCTGGGAACTGGACGATGAGCGGCTGCGCCCGCTCGACGTCGTCGAGGAAATGCTCGTCATGGCGCTGCCGTTCGCGGCGATGCACCGGGATGCGCAACAATGCGGCCGGGTGGCGGACTACGGCGGCAACGAAACCGGCGATACGGTGCGTCCGTTCGCCGATCTGAAATCGAAACTCGGGCGGTCCGTCTAGCGGGCCGCGCAACAGACGAATCGCGATCGACAACTGGCGATCGTCAAACGCGATTGGCTAGCGCCAATCGGCAGCTGGCGATCGATCGTTGGATCGAATACTTGACAATCGAAAGGTGGCAGCGATGCCGGGCATCGTCCACCGCTGGAGAAGCACATGGCTGTTCAGAAGAGTCGCAGGACGCCGGCGCGGCGCGGCATGCGCCGCTCGCACGACAAGCTCAGGAAGCCGACGCTGTCGGTGGACCCGACATCGGGGGAGACGCACCTGCGTCACCGCGTGTCGCCCGACGGTTTTTACCGCGGCAACCAGGTCGTCGAACAGCCGACTCACGACCTAGACGACGACTGACGGCGTCGCCGGCTGCCGGCATGGCGTCACGGGGCCGGGCAGGTTCTCCTGCTGTTCCCGGTTGAACGAAAATCCGGGGCCCTGCGAACACACCCTGCGTGGGCAAGCAATCCGTCATAGCTGTCGATGCGATGAGCGGCGACCTCGGTGCCGAGGTCGTAGTGCGTGCCGCCGCAGCCTGCCTCGACCGGCACGCTCATCTCGACCTGATCCTGGTCGGAGAGCCGGCGACTCTCGAGTCCCTGGTCAAAACGGTAGTCGGTGCTGAGCCGCGACTCAGCATCCAGCCGGCCAGCGAGGTCGTCGGCATGTCCGAATCGCCCGCCGATGCGGTTCGCAAGAAAAAGGATTCGTCGATGCGGGTCGCGATCAACCTCGTCAAGGAGGGGCGCGCCGAGGCCTGCGTGAGCGCGGGCAATACCGGCGCGCTGATGGCGACCCGCAAGTTCGTCCTCAAGATGCTGCCCGGCATCGACCGCCCGGCGATCCTCGCCGAGCTGCCCGCGATCGGCGGCACGATCCACATGCTCGACCTCGGTGCCAATACCGAGTGCAGCGCCGAGCAGCTGTTCCAGTTCGCCGTGATGGGCTCGATCGTAACGGGCGATATCCGCCGCCTGGAGGCCCCGCGCGTCGCCCTGTTGAATATCGGTGTCGAGGACACCAAGGGGCACGACACGGTGAAGGATGCGGCGGCGCTGCTGCAGGCCAGCAGCCTCAACTACGTCGGCTACATCGAGGGCAACGAGATTTTCTCGGGCAAGGCCGACGTCGTCGTGACCGACGGTTTCACCGGAAACGTGGCGCTCAAGACCATGGAAGGCACCGTCGGCCTCGTGTCGCACTACCTGAAGCGGGCGTTCACGCAGAACGCCTTCGCCCGCCTGCAGGCGCTGCTCGCGAGTCCGGTGCTCAGGAGCCTCAGAGTGCGCACCGATTCGCGCAACTACAACGGTGCGTCATTGGTCGGGCTTAATGGTATTGTAATAAAGAGCCACGGCAGTGCAGACTCTGTCGCTTTCCAGCACGCGATCGAGACCGCGCTCGTAGAAGTAAGAAACCAGGTCCCGCGGCAGATCGGGAGCCTGCTGAAACGGGAAGCCGCATGATCTATTCGCGCATCGCCGGCACCGGCCGCTATTTGCCGGAACGTGTCCTGACCAACGCAGACCTCGAGAAGATGGTCGACACGAGCGATGAGTGGATCCGGACGCGCACCGGCGTCGAGCGGCGACACATTGCCTCGGACGAGCAGACCTGTTCCGACCTGTGCGTCATCGCGGCACAGCGTGCCCTGGACGCCGCTGGCATCACCGCGGCCGACGTCGACCTGGTCATAGTGGGCACGACGACGCCCGACGTCCTGTTCCCGAACATCGGCACCATCGTGCAGCACAGGCTGGGCATCCCGCCGTGCCCGGCGTTCAGCCTCGAGGCCGCCTGCACCGGATTCCTGTACGCCCTGTCGACCGCGGACAAGTTCGTCCGCACGGGCGAATCGAAGCATGCGCTGGTCATCGGCGCGGAGGTGCTGTCGAAGATCGTCGACTGGAGCGATCGCAGCACCTGCGTCCTGTTCGGCGACGGCGCCGGCGCCGTCGTGCTCGAACCGTCCGAGGAAGCGGGGATCATCTCGACGCATCTGGGCGCCGACGGTCAGTATCGTGACCTGCTGTACTACCCCTACGGCGCATCGAAGGACCTGCGCAAGACGGCGCAGGAAGACGCGAAGATCATGATGAAGGGCAACGAGGTGTTCAAGGTTGCCGTCAAGACACTGGGGGGCGTAGCCGAACAGGCACTGACGAGCAACGGCATCGACAAGAACGATCTCGATTGGCTCGTGCCGCACCAGGCGAACCTGCGCATCATCCAGGCCACGGCCAAGCGCCTGGAACTGCCGATGGAGAAAGTCATCCTGACCGTGCAGGATCACGGCAACACCTCGGCGGCCTCCGTACCGCTCGCCTTCGACACCGCCGTGCGCGACGGTCGCATCGAGCGCGGTCAGCTCGTGCTGATGGAGGCCTTCGGCGGCGGCTTTACCTGGGGCTCGGCGCTGCTGCGCTATTGAACGCCGGCATGCCCGGGCGCCGCTCGTCTACCACAGGATGCGGACGCGACGACGGTCGACGCCACGCGCCTTGCGTCGCCGCATGCGCTGGTGCAGCTGGCGGCGCCGCCGCTCGATTCGCCGGCGGCGGACGTCGAGGTCATGGGCATCGGCGTAGCGCTGCGGGTACTCGTCGCGGTAGCGGCAAAAGTCCCGGTATGCCTCGCGCACGTGCGAGAGCTCTCTCAGCAACAGCTCTATCATGATCGCGTCGTCCAGCAGGCCGATCCCCGGCGTGTCGTCGGGGATCAGGTCCTCCGGGTCGGCGAGATAGACGAGAGTCGCCAGCAGGCGCTCGCGATCGGGCCGGGGCAGCCGCCATTCGGCGTCGTTCAGCATCGCGAGCAGCGCGTCGAGTTCGGGCAGGTAGCGACCGATGAAGTCGGGCGGCGGCATGCCGTTGCGAATCCCGGCAACGGCCCCGGCGATTGCCTCTATAATGTCGGGTTCGTCGGCGTCGCGGATGGCCTGGCGGGCCTCGCGCACGGCCCGCCGGAAGTACTGCAGGTCGCGTCGGGACAGGTCGAAGGAAATCGTGACGGTCATGCGGGCGGCCGGGACGAACGACGGTACCGCAGGCTAACGGCGCCGCCGCCGACCGTCAAATGCTTTACCATGCCCGCAGGAGGACGCCAATGGCGCTGAAACTGGTCATCGGAAACAAGAACTACTCTTCCTGGTCCTTGCGGGCCTGGCTGCTGCTGTCCGAGGCAGGCATCCCGTTCGAAGAGCTGCGCCTCGCCCTCGATACGCCGGAATACGCGGAGACGATCCGTCGCTATTCGCCGGCCGGCCGCGTGCCGGTCCTGATGATCGGCGACAAGCCGGTGTGGGATTCGCTGGCGATCGCGGAAACGGTCGCCGAGCGCTGGCCGCAGACCGGGCTGTGGCCGGACGACGCCGACGCGCGGGCGCACGCGCGCAGTATCAGCGCCGAGATGCACAGCGGCTTCCTGGCGCTGCGGGAGGCGATGCCGATGAATTGCCGGGCCATGGGCCGCCGCGTGTCGCTGCCCCAGCCTGTGACGCATGATATTGATCGGATCTTCGACATCTGGTCGGATTGCCGGGAGCGCTACGGCGACAACGGCGGCTGGCTGTTCAACCGGTTCGGGGTCGCGGACGCCATGTTCGCGCCCGTCGTGCTGCGCTTCCGCACCTACGGCATCAACCTGCCGGATTCGGCCTGCCATTACCCGGCGCGCCTGTTGCGGAGCGAGCCATTGCAGAACTGGCTGGCAGCCTGCGAGTCAGAGGTGGAAGTGATCGAACAGGACGAGAAAGGCCAATGAAACGTCTGCTTTGCAGCCTGCTGCTGGCAGGCCTGGTGATTGTCACCCGGCCGGCGCCGGCCGAGGTCTACGAGTTGCCGCCTGACGGCAGCGATGTCGTCGGCGCCGTTACGTCGATACGCGCGCGCGCCGCGGATACGCTGATCGACATTGCCCGGCGTCACGGACTCGGCTACGAAGATATCGTCATAGCCAATCCCGATGTGGACGTGTGGCTGCCGGGCGAGGGTACCGTGGTCGTGCTGCCTACGCGCTACGTACTGCCACCGGGCCCGCGCCGCGGCCTGATCCTGAATCTCGCCGAGTACCGCATGTACTACTACCCGCCGGTCGCCGCCGGTGAGCGTCCGCTCGTGATGACCTTCCCGATGAGCATCGGGCGCATGGACTGGGAGACGCCGCTCGGTCGCACCCGCATCGTGTCGAAGGTGCGCAAGCCGTCGTGGTATCCGCCTGCCTCGGTTCGCGAGGAGCACGAGGCCGATGGCCGTCCGCTGCCGCGGATCGTGCCGCCCGGCCCGGACAATCCGCTAGGTGACTTCGCGATGCGGCTCGACCTGCCCGGTTACCTGATACATGGCACGAACCGCCCGGCCGGCGTCGGCATGCGCGTCACGCACGGCTGCATCCGCATGTTCCCCGAGGACATCGAGTACCTGTTCGAGCATCTCGCCGTCGACACGCCGGTACGTATCATCAACGAGCCTATCAAGCTCGGCTGGAACGGTGACGAACTGGTGCTCGAAGTGCACCGCACGCTGGTATCGGAGCCGCCCGCGGTGGAGGCGACGCTTGAAGACGTCGCGGAGCAGGTGGAGGCCGCCCGCGAGGCCGAGTCCCTGGCGCTCGCGGCAGCGGCAGCGGACGCGGCAGCCGCGAAAGCCCTGGCCTCGGCCGAGTCGCTCGCCGCGGGCGATGAGGCCGCGCCGCCGGAGCGTGACGGCCTGACGATGTTGACGGAGCGCTACGTCGACGCAACGCGCTCGCGTCACGGACTGCTCGACTGGGAGGCCGCGGAATTGCTGGTGCTCAGACCGAGCGGCATTCCGGCCGAGGTTGGCAGGGGCACAAAAAACGCCGCGACAAGCGCGGCGTCTGAGTAAAGCTTCGTAGTCTTCCGCTACTTCGACATCGACTTCTGGAACATACGCTCCAGGCGATCCCGGTTTGCATTGCAGCAGGACTGTGCGGAGTTAGCCGCTGACAGGGCCCGATCTGCGGTGCTCTGGGCGCTGGCTGCGGCGCGGGCGGCGCTGTCGGCTGCGGCGCGCGCGGCATCGGCTGCCGACTTCGCGGCGGCTGCGTCACGCGCAGCGGCGTCCGCCGTCGCGCGAACCGCGTCCATTCCTTCGGTGTTGGCGCAACCTGACGCCATACCCAGGACCAGCACGGCTGCGCCCACTTTAACTGCGTTCTTGATCATCATCCAATTTCCTCTGTTGGAGTGAAAATGCTCGCGCATTATTTCGTAAAGCGCGGCTATCTTCAATAATTCCCGGATTTTATCCGCGACCTGTCGGTCATCCGCGACAGTTACCGCGGAGACTTTGCCCTCGAAAGCGACTCGACAGCCGGAGCTGTGCCGGCATTGCCGACTCATCCCATGGGTCTTGTCCCGTTTCGCGGGCGCCGAGGATACGCTATTTCACGGCAATGTCATCTTTTTTTTGGGGCCCGCAGAACCCGCCACGTGGCCGGCGAGGCATTGCGGGCGTTATCATCCGGGGCCGTGAGCACGCCGCGGCGGCGCCTGCGGACGGACTGCGATGACCTACATTCTCTACGGCGACAGGGGCTCCGGCTCCGCGACGGTGGAACTCGCCCTCGCGGCGATCGGCGCCGCCTGGGAGAACCGCGATGTGGCGCTCGGCGACGATTCGCAGCGCTCCGCTGCCTACGAGGCGATCAATCCGCAGCGCAAGCTCCCCGCGCTGCTGACCCCGGACGGCGATACGCTGACGGAATCCGCCGCCATACTGTTGACGCTCGCGGATCGCCATGCGGAAGCCGGCCTGCTGCCGGCCGAGCCGCGCGCGCGCGCCACGGCGCTGCGCTGGCTCCTGTTCATGGCAAGCGAGCTGTATCCGATCATCGAGATCGTGGATTACCCGCAGCGCTTCCAGCCGGAAAGCGACGACACCCCCACGGAGCGTCGCAGGCAGGTCTCCGCGCACGGCCGCAGGATCTGGCGACGCCGCTGGCTGCTGGTAGAACAGGCGGTCGGCGGCACGCCATGGTTCCTCGCGGCCGGCTTTTCGCTGGTCGACATCTATGCCGCCGTGCTGAGCCGCTGGGGCCAGGTCGACGACTGGCGCCGCGTTCACCTGCCGCGCATCGAGGGCATCGCCGCTGCGATACGCCGGCGTGACGATCTCGCGGACGTCTGGACGCGCCATTTCGGCGATTGACTCGCTGCAGCGACTCGTGGGCTTCGCAGCCGGCGCTCGGGCCGCCGTGCCGCACGTCGCGGCGATGCTGCCGGGCGCGGCCGTTGTGGGAGCCGTGGCGGCGCGAAAATTCCGCTACGAGTGAGGGTTCGACCGGATAGTCCCGGGATGAAGGACTCGCACGGAGTCTTCCTAGTCGTCGCAGCTTGTCGCGCGCCTGGCGCAGAGTTCGATCTGGGCGCTCTGCGAGTGAATCGCGTCCGGATCTCCTTTGCGCCGATGATACGTCCCCTCCGCATCCATATCCCAGGCACCGACGCGGTCCGCGAACTGCAGGTCGAGGATTTCTCGAAGTTCTTTCTGCAGTGCGGGATCCGCGATCGGAACCAGGACCTCGACGCGGCTTTCGAGGTTCCGGATCATCAGGTCGGCGGAGCCGATGAAGTACTCCTCGTCACCGTCGTTGCGGAAGTAAAAGAGGCGCGAGTGTTCGAGGAAACGGCCGAGGATACTGATGACCGTCGCGCTCTCCGACAGTCCCGGGATGCCGGGCCGCAGGCGACAGCTGTCGCGCACGATCAGCCGGACCTCGACCCCGGCGCGCGTCGCCTTGTAGAGCGCGCGCGTGATATCGGCGTCCTCGAGCGCGTTCGTCTTGAGCTGGATGGAACCATTCCCCCGTTCGCGGTGATGCCGGATCTCGCGGGCGATGCGGTCGAGCAGGGCCGCCTTCATGCCCAGCGGCGAGACCAGCAGCTGATGGTAGCGGCGGCGGCTCAGTGAACCCGAGGTCAGCAGGTTAAACAATTCGGTTGCATCTTCGCCGATGTGCTTGTCCGAGATCATCAGGCCGATATCACAGTACTGTCGCGCGGTGACGGAATGGTAGTTGCCGGTGCCAAGATGCACGTAGCGCCGAAGTTCGCCGCCCGGATTCTGGCGCACGATGAGCGTCGCCTTGGCGTGCGTCTTGTAGCCGACGACTCCGTAGGAGACGTGGATACCGGCCTCCTCGAGGCGGTTCGCCCAGCGAATGTTCGCCGCCTCGTCGAAGCGCGCCTGCAGCTCGACGACGACGGCGACCTGTTTGCCGCGGGTCACCGCGTCGACGAGCAGCGGCACGATGGCCGAATCCTCGGACGTGCGGTACACGGTCGTCTTGATGGCAAGTACGGACGGGTCGTTCACCGCTTCGCGAAACAGCCGCGTCACCGAGTGATCGAAGGACTGGTAAGGGTGCTTGAGCAGCAGCGGACCGCGGGCGTCGAGTTCGGCAAAGATCGACGACGCGGCCGCCAGGCGGGGATGCTGCACGGGCTCGAACCGGGGGTACTTGAGATCGGGCCGGTCCAGTCCGAGAAACTGCATCAGGTGCCGGGCCCCGAGCAGGTCGGAGACGACGTACACGTCCTCCTCGCCGCGCAGGCCGAGCTGGAGCTGGCCCCTGAGGTAGTCGCGCAGCTCGGAACTCAGGCTGGGGCTGACTTCCAGCCTAACGACCGGCGCGAAGCGACGCTCGCGGAGCTCGGCCTCGATCATCTCCAGCAGATCGTTGGCCGATTCCTCGTCGCGCTCGACGATGGCGTTGCGGGTGACGCGGAAAAAACCGCAGGTCAGGACCTCGGCACCGGGGAGCAGCAGATCGAGGTTGCCCTCGATGACTTCCTCGAGCGGCACGTAGCGATCCTCGTCGCCGATACGGATGAAGCGAGGCGTGCGCTCCGAGACCGGCACCTTGATCCGTATCAGGTGCGGATCGTCCTCCGATTCGTCAAGCACCCGCAGCAGCAGGTTGATCGACAGGTTGGAGACGAAGGGGAAGGGATGCGCCTCGTCGATGGCCAGGGGCGTCACGAGGGGCAGTATGGCCTTGCGGTAGTGCTCGCGGAGCGCCCGGCGAGCGGTCTCGTCCAGGCCCTGGTGACTTTCGACCCGAATGCCGTTCTCGTGCAGCAGCCGCAGCAGTTCCTGCATGATCGAAGCGCGATCGGAGAGTGCATCCGCCACCAGCGATTCGCATTCCTCGATCTGCTGCTGCGGCGTGCGGTCGTCAACGGTTCGTGAATTGAGGCCGGCGCCGGCGAGGTGCTTGAGGCCGCCGATGCGCTTCATGAAAAACTCGTCGAGATTCGAGTCGAAGATTGACAGGAACTTGATGCGTTCCAGCAGCGGGTTCGATTCGTCCTCGGCCTCGGCGAGCACGCGGCGGTTGAACGCGAGCCAGGTCAGCTCGCGGTTGAGATACAGGCGCGGGTCGTCGAGGTCCGGCCCCGGTGCGCCTTCGTCGGGGCCGGCGGCGAGATCCGAGGGGACGCTGCTGATCGGGGTTGCACTCATAGCCCCACAACCATAGTGAGAAGGGGCCCGGGAAGCAATGATCGGCCGACGGGGCCGGCCGCGCTCCCGACCGCCGGCCGTCGTGGGCCGGCCCGTCGTAACTTCCGGTTCCGGCTGCGGCGGCGGGCGACGTTCATCGCCGTCGATTGTAGGTGCCGTTTCCTGCCGGATGCTGTTGGCGCCGTCACAGTTTCGTCATACTTGCCCGGTAGCCTGAGCGGACCTCGATCGGGATTCGTGCGCTGACATCGACAGTTCATCGGCGTGGGGGAGTGCGCATGTGGGAGTACTGGGGCCAGCAGCGCCCGCCGTTCGCCGAGGAACCGGGCCCTGAGCGGGAGTCGGTGTGGGACTATCCGCGACCA
>JBFJUJ010000103.1:0-9773 GCA_041624755.1 Woeseia sp.
ACGATCGCCTGGCGCTATGGCCGGGATCATCGCGACCTGGCGCGCTGGAACCGCTTGGGCGACGGCTCGCTGATCTATCCGGGGCAGGTGATCCGTCTCGATCCGCCGGCCCGGGGCGTCCCGCGCGCGTCCGGGTCGAGCGGCCGGCCGCCCGCGCTGCCGCCGCTGCCGGCCGGCCCGTCTCCGGCCTGGCAGTGGCCCACGGCGGGCCGCGTGGCCGTCGAATTCGGCCAGCGCCCGGGCACGGGCACCGGCATCCTGGTCGGCGGCCGCGCCGGCCAGCCGGTGCACGCCGCGGCCGACGGTCGCGTCGTCTATGCCGGTGGTGGACTGATAGGGTACGGAAAGCTTATTATCGTCAAGCACAACGACACCTACCTCAGTGCCTACGGGCACAACGCGTCGCTGCTCGTCAGGGAAGGCCAGACGATCAGGAAAGGTCAGCGCATTGCGACCATGGGTGAGGGGCCGGGAAAAACGCCGCGACTGCATTTCGAGATCAGGCGCAACGGCAAGCCGGTTGACCCGCGACAGTATCTGCCCGCGAGATGACCACGAACAAAGCCTGCCCGCCCGACTGACGACGTCGCGACAACCCGATCAATCTCGGAGGCCAATCGTGGGTCAATCCGGAGTCAGCGGGGGACGGCAGGGCATGCGGCGTTCGGCCGGGCGCACAGCGCGACCGGCCAGCGGGGCTCCCGGCACCGGTACCAGCGTCGACGTCACGCGGCTGTACCTGAACGAGATCGGCATCGCGCGCCTGCTGACGGCCGACGAGGAAGTCGATCTCGCGCGCCGCCTCCAGCGCGGCGACGAAGCGGCGCGGCAGCGGATGATCGAATCGAACCTGCGTCTCGTCGTCAAGATCGCCCGTCGCTACCTCAACCGCGGCCTGCCGCTGCTCGACCTGATAGAGGAAGGCAACCTCGGCCTCATCCACGCCGTCAACAAGTTCGACCCGGAGCGCGGCTTTCGCTTTTCGACCTATGCCACCTGGTGGATCCGCCAGACCATCGAGCGCGCCATCATGAACCAGTCGCGCACGGTGCGCCTGCCGATCCACGTGATCAAGGAGATCAACGTCTGCCTGCGAGCGGCGCACCGCCTGCGGCAGAAGAACGCGGGCTCGCCGAGCGCGGCGCAGATCGCGGACACGGTCGACCGGGAGGTCTGTGACGTTGAGCGCCTGATGGCCCTGAACGAACGCATCACGATCGGCTCCGCCGGCAGCGACGAGGACCGCGGCGTGCTGGACATGCTGCCCGCGGCGCGCGACGCGGAGCCGTCGCAGTGCGCACAGCGCGAGGGCGTATCGGCGATCGTGGATCGCTGGCTGTCCGAACTCGGCGACAAGCAGCGCGCCGTCGTCGAGCGCCGCTTCGGCCTGCACGGCCACCGTCGCCTGACGCTCGAGCAGATCGGCCAGGAGATCGGCGTTACCCGCGAACGCGTCCGCCAGATCCAGCTCGAGGCGCTACGGAACCTGCGCGCGATGATGGAAGAGCAGGGACTGTCCAGCGAGACACTGCTGGACTGACGGCGCCTGCCGTCACTCGATTATCAGTACCGCGGCCGGTCGCCGGCCTTCCGCAACCAGGATATTGAAGGTCCGGCAGGCTGCCCGGGTATCCATCGTTTCGAGACCGACGCCGCGCCGCGCCAGCGCAAACGTCAGCTCCTTCGGCGCGAAGCGCTGCTCGCGGCCGGTACCGAGAACGATCATCTCCGGATTCTCCGCGAGCACGGTATCGAGATCGCCGATCGACAGCTCCGCGACCGGGGTTGCCGGCCATTCGCGGATGATGCGCTCGGCGGTCAGCGCCACATGGGTGGTGACGGTCTCCTCGCCGATCGTGATGGCGCCGTCCTCGATACGGCGGATGGTCAGCTCGGTCGTCTCGTCGCGGGAGAATCTCATCGTGCTCTCGGGCAGTCCTGCCGGTCGGGCCGGGTTACGGCGGCCGCCGTGGCGCGCGGGTGCGTCGACCTGCGCGCGCGGTTACCATAACGCGCGTCGGGCGGGCGCTCTGTTCGTCGACTCATCATACAAAGCTTGCAGGGCGGTTCAACCGCGACGGACACAGCCATGCCGGACCCACAGAGCTCGACGTCATCGCGCGCCGGGCGAAAAGCGCACGGGCTGATCCTGTTCCCCGGGACGCTGGTAGCGGCAGTCGCGGATGCCGGCAATCGACGTCTGCTCGCTCGCGGCGACGCCAGCCGCGACCCGGCGCCGGCCACCGACCTGGAAGCCGTAATGCGGGCGCTCGGCGAGCCATCGCCGACAACCGCGCTCGCCGCGCTGCGCCTGTGGGGTCAGACCGGCCAGCGGCCCGACGACTGGGTGGCGGGCGCGGACCCGGTCTGCCTGGAGGCAGGGCTGGACAAGCTCTACCTGCATGCGCCGCCTGCCGGCGACGTCGATCCGGACGAGCTGCACGCGCTGTTCGCGGATATCGACGGCCGGGTTCTGGCGCGCGGCGAGGGCCGCCTGCAGGCCGTCGACGCCTGCGGCTACCTGCATGGCCGGCCCGACATCGCGACCGCCGGCCTGCCCGCGGAGTTGCTGGACGGCGAACGCCCGGACGCGTACATGCCGTCAGGACCCGCCGCGCGCAGCTACCTGTCACTGGACAGCGAGCTGCAGATGAGCCTGCACCAGCATCCGCTCAACCTGCGGCGGGAGGCCGCCGGGCGGCGGCCGCTCAACGCCCTGTGGCTGTGGGGCGGCGGCGAGGCGCCGGCGGCGGCCGGCCGCGAGCTGCCGGCCCTGTTCGCGGAGCGGCCGCTGCTGCGCGGCTACTGGCAGGCCTGCCGCCAGCCGGTCGCGGACTGGCCGGGGTCACTCGCCGCCTGCGCGGACCTCGCCGCCGGCGACTTCGTCGCGGCTCTGCCCGGCGCCGGGCTCGACGAATTCGCCGCGCTCTGGCGCAGCGGGGGATTGCAGCGGGCGACGCTCTTGTTCGCCGACGGTGCGAGGGTGCGGCTGCGGCGCGGCCTGCGGGCATTGTTCAGGCGACGCTCGCCGCTGATCACGAGCCTCGGGGCCGGCGCGTCGTGACCCTGACCGCGCGACCGCTGGTCGAGCGCAGGCCGGACCCCGCAGCCCTGCTCGCACTCGGTGGCCTCGATCCCGTGCTGGCGCGGCTGTACGCCGCACGCGGCGTGAACTCGGCGGAGGAACTCGACTGCTCGCTCGGCGGGCTGCTGCCGGTCAGTTCGCTGAGCGGCATCGACAGTGCCGTCGACCTGTTGCTCGCGCATCGTGACCGGCACGTCACCGTGATCGGCGACTTCGACGCGGACGGCGCCACCAGCACGGCGCTGGTGCTGCGCTGCCTCCGCGCCTTCGGCTTCGCGCGCGTCGACTACCTGGTGCCGAACCGCTTTGCCTTCGGCTACGGCCTGACCCCCGAGATCGTCCGGGTTGCCGCCGAGCGCTCGCCGGACCTGCTGCTGACCGTCGACAACGGCGTGTCGAGCGTGGCCGGCGTCGCCGCGGCCGCCGACCTCGGCATCGAGGTGCTGATCACGGATCATCACCTGCCGGGTCGCGAGCTGCCGGCGGCCGCCGCAATCGTCAATCCGAACCTTAAAGGCTGTCGGTTTCCGAGCCCGAACCTGGCCGGCGTCGGCGTGGCCTTCTACCTGATGGCTGCACTCGGGCGGCGGCTCGCGGAAGCCGGCGACCGCGACGCGGCACGGGTCCCGGCCCGCTTCCTCGACCTGGTCGCGCTCGGGACGGTCGCCGACGTCGTGCGGCTGGACCGCAACAACCGCATACTCGTGGACCAGGGCTTGAGGCGCATTCGCGCCGGGCGCTGCGTGGCGGGCGTTGCCGCGCTGCTCGCTGTCGCCGGGCGCGCCCAGGCGCTGGCCGCCAGCGCGGACCTGGGCTTCGCCGTCGGCCCGCGCCTGAACGCGGCCGGGCGGCTCGAGGACATGTCGATCGGCATCGAATGCCTGTTGACGGACGACCCGGCCCGAGCCGCGGCCTTCGCCGACATGCTCGACGGCATCAACCGGGAGCGGCGCGACATCGAGGACACGATGCGCGAGCAGGCCTTCGCCTACGTCGACGCGATCGACCCGAAGCGGCTGCCGGCCTGCGTCTGCCTGTACCGGGAGGATTGGCACCAGGGGGTCGTCGGCCTGGTCGCCGCGCGCGTCCGCGAGCGTTGCCACCGCCCGGTCATCGCGTTCGCCCGCGACAGCGGCGGCCTGCTCAAAGGCTCCGCCCGATCGGTCCCGGGAGTGCACGTCCGTGACCTGCTCGAGGCGGTCGCGACGGCGCATCCCGGCCTCGTCGAACGCTTCGGCGGTCATGCCATGGCGGCGGGCCTGAGCCTGGACGAGGGCCGCCTCGCTGCGTTCCGCAAGGCGGCGGCCGAGCAGCTCGCCCGGCTGTACCCGGAGGCGGATTTCCGCGGCACGCTTTTGACCGACGGCGCCCTGCCGGCCGCGGCGCTGTCGCTCGATTTCGCCCGCACACTGCGCAACGCGGGCCCGTGGGGCGCCGGCTTCCCCGAGCCCCTGTTCTGCGGCGACTTCGTCGTCCACGAGCAGCGTACCGTCGGCGAACGTCACCTCAAGATGCGCGTACAGCCGGCCGGCGGCGGGCCGCTTGTCGACGCCATCGCCTTCAACCACGATGCCGACGGCGGGCTGCGCGGCGTCGTGCAGCTCGCCTACCGCCTCGACGTCAACGCCTGGCGCGGCGTCGAATCCGCGCAGCTCGTGGTCGAACAGATCGCGCCGCAACGGGGCACTGTTGCGCTGCCGTGAGCGTGGTACCATGCCGCGTTTTTCGGCCGCCCGCGCCCCGGTTACCTGCATGGAAGTCACCCAGCTACGACAAGGCATCGAAGATCTCGTCGAACGCGCCAACGCGTTGAGGGGGTATCTTTGACTATGACGGCAAGGCCGAACGGCTGACCGAAGTCGAGCGCGAGCTCGAGCAACCCGACGTCTGGAACGAGCCGGAGCGTGCACAGGCGCTGGGCCGGGAGCGCGCCGCGCTCGAGAACGTCGTGGAATCGCTGGACGAACTGAAGCGAGGTCTCGACGATGCCGGCGAGCTGCTGGCGATGGCGCTCGACGAGAACGACGACAGTGTCGTCGAGGAACTGTCGACGGATCTCGAGGACTTCGAGCGCCGCGTCGCCGCGCTCGAATTCCGGCGCATGTTCTCGGGCGAAATGGACGAGTCGAACGCCTTCGTCGATATCCAGTCCGGCGCCGGCGGCACCGAGGCCCAGGACTGGGCCGAGATGCTGCTCAGGATGTACCTGCGCTGGGCCGAAGCGCACGGTTTCAGTGCCGAGATCATCGAGGCGTCGGCCGGCGAGGTGGCCGGCATCAAGAGCGCCACGGTGCGCATCGACGGTGAGTACGCCTACGGCTGGCTGCGCACGGAGACCGGCGTGCACCGCCTCGTGCGCAAGTCGCCCTTCGATTCGGGCAACCGCCGCCACACCTCGTTCGCCTCGGTCTTCGTCTCACCGGAGGTCGACGACGACATCGACGTCGACGTCGATCCCTCGGACCTGCGTATAGACGTCTACCGCGCGTCCGGCGCCGGCGGCCAGCACGTCAATCGCACGGAGTCCGCGGTACGCATCACACATCTGCCGACCAACATCGTCGTGCAGTGCCAGAACGATCGCTCGCAGCACAAGAACAAGGCCACGGCGATGAAGCAGCTCAAGGCGAAACTCTACGAACTCGAACTGCAGAATCGGCGCGCGGCGGCCGCGGTGGTGGAGGACAGCAAGGCGGACGTCGGCTGGGGCAGCCAGATCCGTTCCTACGTGCTCGACCAGAGTCGCATCAAGGATTTGCGCACCGGTGTCGAAACCGGTAACACTCAGGCCGTGCTCGACGGCGGCCTCGATCCGTTCATCGAAGCGAGCCTCAAACAAGGACTATAAGTGGCAGACACGAGAAGCAAGGACGACAACGCGCTGATCGCTGAGCGGCGCCGCAAGCTCGACGGCCTCCGCGACCGCGGCAATGCCTTCCCGAACGACTTCCGGCGCAATGCGCTCGCGGACGAACTGCACCGGACGTGGGGCGATCACGACGGCGCGCATCTCGAGGACGAGGCTATCGAGGTCTGCGTGGCGGGGCGCATGATGGCGAAGCGCGTCATGGGCAAGGCGAGCTTCATCAAGCTCGCGGATCGCAGCGGCCGTATCCAGGTGAGGCTGGAACGCGACCGGCTGCCCGAGGGCGTTTACCAGGACTTCAAGAAATGGGACGTCGGTGACATCCTCGGCGCCCGCGGAAAGCTCTTCAAGACGCAGACCGGCGAGCTGACCGTGATGGCGGACGAACTCAGGCTGCTGACGAAATCGCTGCGTCCGCTGCCCGAGAAATACCATGGCCTCGCCGACACGGAAACGCGCTACCGCCAGCGCTACGTCGATCTCATCATGAACGACGACAGCTGCCGCGTGTTCCGCCTGCGCAGCCAGGTAGTTGCCTACATACGCGCGTTCCTCGATTCACAGGATTTTCTCGAGGTCGAGACGCCGATGATGCAGTCGATCGCGAGCGGCGCAATCGCCCGTCCGTTCCGCACGCATCACAACGCGCTCGACATGACGCTGTATCTGCGCATCGCGCCCGAGCTGAATCTCAAGCGGCTGGTCGTCGGCGGTTTCGAGCGCGTCTACGAGATCAACCGGAATTTCCGCAACGAGGGCGTTTCGACCCAGCACAATCCCGAGTTCACGATGCTCGAGCTGTACCGCGCGTATGCAGACTACCGGGATCTCATGGACATGCTGGAAGCGATGCTGCGCGGCATGACCGACAGCCTGTTCGGCGGCAGCCGCGTCTCCTACCAGGGAGAGACTTTCGACTTCGGCGACGACTTCGCGATCATGACGGTCGAGGATGCCGTCCTGAAGTTCAACCCCGATCTCGAGCGCGGGAAGCTGCGCGACCGCGACTACCTGGCCGAGCACTGCGCGCGCCTGGATATCCCGGTCCGGGGCAACTACGGCAGCGGCAAGCTGCAGATCGAGATTTTCGAGAAGACGGCCGAGGAGCAGCTGCGTCAGCCTACCTTCGTCACGGCCTACCCGAAGGAGGTTTCGCCGCTGTCGCGCCAGAACGACGACGACGCCTTCGTCACCGATCGCTTCGAACTGTTCATCGCCGGGCGCGAGATCGCCAACGGGTTTTCCGAGCTGAACGACCCGGAGGAGCAGGCGGCACGCTTTCGCGAGCAGGTGGAGAACCGCGAAGCCGGCGACGACGAGGCGATGCCCTACGACGAGGACTACATTCGCGCGCTGGAGTACGGCCTGCCGCCGACCGCCGGGCTCGGCGTGGGCATCGACCGCCTGGTGATGCTGCTGACGGATTCGCCGTCGATTCGCGACGTGCTGCTCTTTCCGCACATGCGGCCCGAAGCCTAGAACGCCTGCCCGCGGCGTCGGCCCTGACCCGGCATCGCGCCGCCTAGCGGCTTTCCGGCGAGACGGACACGGGTTCCAGCCGCACCCGTCCCGCGTGCAGCTCCCTGCCGTGCAGCTCGACCGGCAGCAGTGCCAGCGCGTCACGGTCGGCCGCGGCGACGACCTCGCCGACGGAGGTTCCGTCGAGCTGCACGGCATCGCCGATGGCAAGCGGCGCCGCTGCCCGGAAGTGCGCGATGCGGCGCTTCGCCGAGCCCAGGTGCTGCGTGCGGGCGATGATCTCCTGCCCCGCGTAGCAGCCCTTGTCGAAACTGACGGCACCGAGGCGGTCGAGATTCAGCATGTGCGGTGTGAACCTCGCGCTGGTAGCCGGCACGACGTCGGCGATGCCGGCGGCGATGCGCCCTGCCTGCCAGTCCGCGGCGCAAAGCGGCGCGGTGAAGGACAGCCCGGCCGCCGCCAGCGCCGGGCGCGTGGCGTAGATCTCGACGACTCGCCCGTCGGGATCCACGGTAACCGCGGTGACGCCGTCGCGCCGGCGGCTGGCATCCCGCCGCGCCGGCGGGAGCAATCCGCGGGCGCGCAGCAGCTCGAGGTCGGTCTGATTGGCGACGGCCTGCGCCGACCAGTCGGGGTCCGCGCGCCGGAATTCGACACTGGCTCGCAGGCGATAACGCTCCAGGCCGGTGACCACATCGGCGAGCAGCTCGGCCGGCAGCACGAGCCCGATGCCGTCATCCTCGGCCAGCAGGCGCAACAGTGCCTGGACCCGTCCCCTGGGCGTGCACCAGGCAGCGAGCGGACTGTGTTCGCCGGTCACCGTCGCGACGTCTTGTGTAAGCTGGCCCTGCAGGAAATTCCGGGCATCCGTTCCCGTCACGCTGACTAGTCCGAACATGGCGCCTCGCTGGTTGGTCGTCCCGGTCCTGCCGCCCTTGCTTCGCACCCGGTCGATATCGTCCCGGCTGTCGCCGGCCGTGCGCAGCCGCCCGGCTCGAACGAAACAAAAAATTACCTGGCGCGTCCTGCGCCGCCAAAGGCGCTATGGCATAATTCCGCCATGATCGACAGCGACCTGAAAGGCCGTAACCGGGCCCTGCAAACGGCGCCGCAGGATGCGGCAGATGATAACGCGGCCGTCGACGACGGCAAGGACCATGACGAGCATCCCGGCGGCGGCGAACGGCCGCTACCCAGGGAGATCGGCGGGCGCGACGGGCCGGACCCCACCCGCTACGGCGACTGGGAGAAGAACGGGCGCTGCATTGATTTCTGATCCAGCCGCGGGCGTCCCGCGGACCATCCGAGCCGAGGAATACGATTCGCCATGAGCAATTCCGGGCGCAGTCCCGCGCGGCCGCTCTCGCCGCACCTGTCCGTCTATCGCTGGCCCGTGACGATGGCCGCCTCGATCATGCATCGGCTGAGCGGCATCGCCCTGGCGGTCGGCTTCGCCGTCTTCGCCTGGTGGCTGGTCGCCGCCTCGAGCGGCGACGCGGCGTATCGCCAGTTCACCGATCTCGCCACATCGCTCGCCGGCCGCGTGCTGCTAATCGCCTGGACCGCCGCCTTCTTCTACCACCTGGCGAATGGCATTCGCCACATCGTCTGGGACCTGGGCTACGGCTTCGAACTGCCGGTCGCTAACGGCTCGGCGTGGTTCGTGTTCGTGCTGACGGCGATCGCGACGGCCGCCTTCTGGGTGGCGCTGTGAGCCTGCGCACGCCGCTGGGGAGGGTACTCGGCTACGGTTCGGCGAAGGACGGCACCGAGCACTTCTTCGCGCAGCGAATGTCGGCGGTGTCGAACGCGCTGCTCGGCCTGTGGTTTCTCGCCTCGCTCCTGCTCCTCGACAGCCTGGCGCGCGCCGCGCTGCTCGAGTGGATTGCCCGGCCGCTGAACAGCATCCTGCTGGTGCTGCTGACCCTGTCGCTGGCCCGGCATTCGAGCCTCGGCGTCCAGGTCATCATCGAGGACTACGTGCACGGGCCGCTCGTCAAGCTGCTGTCGCTGATCGTCGCGAAATTCGCGCATCTGCTGGTCGCCGCGGCGGCCATCTTCGCCGTCCTCAAGATCGCTTTCGGCGGTGCCGCATGAGCGACTACGATTTCATCGACCACAGTCACGACGTCGTCGTCGTCGGCGCCGGCGGTTCCGGGCTGCGCGCTACCTTCGGCCTGGCCGAGGCCGGCTTCGACGTCGCCTGCGTCACCAAGGTGTTCCCGACTCGCAGCCACACCGTGGCGGCGCAGGGAGGCATCAGCGCGGCCCTCGGCAACATGGGCGAGGACGACTGGCGCTGGCACATGTACGACACGATCAAGGGCGCCGACTGGCTCGGCG
>JBFJUJ010000104.1:0-9754 GCA_041624755.1 Woeseia sp.
GCTGATCCTCGAGGCCATCGAGGTTGCCCGCTGGGCGCCGAATCACCACGTCACCGAACCCTGGCATTTCTACCTGCTCGGCAAGGAGTCCGTCGCCCGCGCCGTCGAGCTGACGCGCACGATCGTGGCCGAGGACAGGAACGAGAAACTCGCCGACTTCAAGGCCGCGGCGGCCGCCGAGCGCCCCGGCTGGCTGGTCGTGACCTGCCGCCGGTCCGACGACGAGCTGCGCGAGCGGGAGGACTATGCGAGCTGCTGCTGCGCGATTCAGAACCTGATGCTCTACCTGTCCGAGGCGGGCGTGGCGTCGAAGTGGTCCACCGGCGCGATCACGCGCGACGCGCGGTTTTTCGAGCTGCTCGGCGTCGATCCCGCGCAGGCATTCATCGTCGGGCTGGTCTTTTACGGTTACCCGCGGATCACGCCCGGGCAGAAACGCCGCGACGTCGGCGACATCACCAGCGAGCTGCCGTAGTACCGGCCCGGTAGCGGCACGCGCAGCGATGTGTCGATCGCCGCCGCGTCGCGAGCGGTGCAGCCGGCGTGCTCACGCCGTCACGCGCCGGCCGCCGCGATAGAGCGCGGCCGGCTCGCCGAGGCCGAGCCAGTAGCTCAGTTCCCGCGGGTGGCCGATGTCCCACAGCGCGAGGTCGGCGCGCTTGCCGCGCTCGAGCGTGCCGCGATCCCCGAGCAGGCCGAGTGCGAGCGCCGCGTTGCGCGTGACGCCGGCGAGACACTCGGCCGGCGTCAGGCGGAACTGGCTCGTGGCGAGCGTCATCGCGACGCGCAGCGAGACGAGCGGCGACGTGCCGGGATTGCAGTCGGTGGCGAGCGCGAGCGGCACGCCGAGCTCGCGCAGCGCCTCGACCGGCGGCGCCTGGCGCTCGCGCAGCGTCAGGTAGGCGCCGGGCAGCAGCACCGCGACGCTGCCTGCCGCGGCCAGCGCTTCGAGGCCGGCCGCCGAACTGTATTCGAGGTGATCCGCCGACAGCGCGTCGTGGCGCGCGGCGAGCGCGGCGCCGCCCGAGTCGCTCAGCTGATCCGCGTGCAGCTTGACCGGCAGCCCGAGTTCCCGGGCCCGCGCAAAGACGCGAGCCACCTGGGCGGGTGAGAACGCGATCGACTCGCAGTAGGCGTCGACGGCGTCGGCCAGGCCCTCCGCGTGGACAGCGGGCAGCACCTCCGCGCTGACGAAGTCGACGTAGCGATCGGCATCGCCGTCGAAGTCGTCCGGCAGCGCATGCGCGCCCAGGAAGGTCGTGCGCACGGTCACGTCGTGGCGCTCGCCGAGCCGGCGCGCGATCCTGAGCAGGCGCAGCTCCGTGTCGAGGTCGAGGCCGTAGCCGGACTTGATCTCGACGGTTGCCACGCCCTCCCGCCGCAGCGCCAGCAGGCGGCGCCCGGCCGCCTCGAGCAGTTCGTCGTCGGATGCCGCACGGGTCGCGCGCACCGTCGACATGATGCCGCCGCCGGCCCGCGCGATGTCCTCGTAGCTCGCGCCGGCGAGGCGCCGCTCGAATTCTTCGGCGCGGTCGCCGCCGAACACGAGGTGCGTGTGGCAGTCGATCAGCGCCGGCGTCAGCCAGCCGCCGGCGGCGGACACGGTCTCGGCCACCTCGGCCGACGGCAGCTCCCGCTCCGGCCCGAGCCAGGCGATCACACCGTCGGCGACGGCTAGCGCCGCATCGTCGACGATGCCGTAGTCGCCCGCATTGGCACGCATCGTGGCGAGTCTGGCGTCGCGGATCAGCAGGTCGAAGCGGGGCATGCCGGTGGGTTCCTCGGGCGGCCGGTCGCGGCTGCCGGCCGGCGCTTGCATTCGGAAGGCCGTGAACGTTAGCATGGTGCAAGCTGTATATACAACCTCGCGGAGGAGGCCGGGTGACGACGATTTTCGCGCGCCGCGCGCTGCTGGCCGACGGCTGGCACACGAACGTCGCGCTCGAGGTGGGCGACGGCAGCATTGCGCGCATCACGCCCGCCGCCGCGGGGGATGACGCCGATGTCGTGACCGGCGTTGCGATCCCGGGGCTGTGCAACGCGCACAGCCACGCCTTCCAGCGGGCGATGGCCGGCCACGCGGAGCAGCGCGGGCCGGACGACCAGGACAATTTCTGGAGCTGGCGCGAGCGCATGTACGGACTGGCCGGGCGGATCGACGCGCCGCGACTCGCGGCCATCGCGCGCCAGGCCTACAGCGAGATGCTGGAGAGCGGCTTCACGGCCGTCGCCGAATTCCACTACCTGCACTCCGAGCCGGGCGCCGGGCCTTCCGAGGCCATGTTCGAGGCGCTCTGCGAAGCCGCCGTCGACACCGGCATTCGCCTGACCTACGTGCCCGTGCTCTACGAACGCGGCGGCTTCGGCGACGAAGCCCTGAGCGCCCGCCAGCGGCGCTTCGCGCTGCCGCTGCCGGAGTTCCTCGCGCACTACCGCCGCTGCCGCGAGCGAGCGGCGGGCAGCGTGCACGTCGGCATCGGTGCGCACAGCCTGCGGGCGGTGACCGCCGCCTCGCTCGCCGCGATCGCCGAGCAGTCCGCCGCCGACGGCGTCCCGCTGCACATCCACATCGCGGAGCAGCAGCGCGAGGTGGAGCAGAGCCTCGCGGTGCGGCACCGGCGCCCGGTGCGCTGGCTGCTGGAACAGCATGCGCTCGATGAGCGCTGGTGCCTGGTGCACGCGACGCACGTCGACGCCGAGGAGGTCGCCGCGCTGGCCGAGACGGGGGCGGTCGTGTGCCTGTGCCCGAGCACGGAGGCGAATCTCGGCGACGGGCTGTTCCCGCTCGCCCGCTACCTCGAGCAGGGCGGGCGTATCGCAATCGGTTCGGACAGCCACATCTCCATCAACCCCTTCGAGGAACTGCGCTGGCTGGAATACGGCCAGCGGCTGGTCGCGGAGCGTCGCAACATCGCCGCGATCGGCACGCGCCATACCGGCCGCAGCCTGTTCGAGCGCGTGGCGACGGGCGGCGCGCTGGCCGGCGGCACCGCGACCGGCAGCCTCGCACCGGGCATGGCGGCCGACCTCCTGTGTCTCGACGACGAGGATCCGATGCTCGCCGGCCACGGCGTCGACACGATGCTCGACGCGCTGGTCTTTTCAGGTTTTTCGCTGCCGCTCGATCGCGTCATGGTCGCCGGCCGCTGGCGGGTCGTCGACGGGCGCCACGCCGGCCGCGAGCAGGCGCGCGAGCAGTTCCGCGCGGCGGTCGCGGCCGTGTCGGCCGCCCTTGCGGAGCCGTCCGCGTGAGCCGCCGCGCCGTGCCGCGCTATCGCCAGCTGAAGGACGCGATCCTCGCGCGCATCTCGGCGGGCGAGCTGAAGCCGCGCGACCGCGTCCCGTCCGAGAACGAACTCGTCGAGGCCCACGGCGTCTCCCGCATGACCGCGAACCGCGCGCTGCGCGAGCTGCACGAGGAAGGCTACGTCGAGCGCGTCGCCGGCAGGGGCACCTTCGTCGCCGACCTGCGCGCCGCCTCGCACCTGCTGGAGGTCCGCAATATCGCAGACGAGATCGCGCATCGCGGCCACCGCCATCGCGCCCGGCTCGTGGAGCTCCAGGCGGCCGCCGCCGGCGCCGAACTCGCCCGCCGCCTGCGGGTCGAGACGGGCACCCGGCTGTTCCACGCGGTCCTGGTGCACGCGGAGAACGAGCTGCCGGTGCAGCTCGAGGACCGCCACGTGCTCGCCGAGTTCGCGCCCGCGTTCCTCGAGCAGGATTTCGAGGCGACCACGCCGAGCGCCTACCTGAGCAGCGTCGCGCCGCTGCAGGAGGCCGACCAGGTCGTGCGCGCGGCGATGCCGGACGACACGGTCAGGCGCCAGCTCGACATGCCCGCCGGCGAGCCCTGCCTGGTCGTCAGCCGCCGCACCTGGGCGCACGGTCGCCCCGTCAGCGTTGCGCGCCTCATTCATCCCGGCAGCCGTTTCGAGCTCGCCGGCCACTACACCCCGCCCGGTTCGCCGTCACGGCGCCGGGCCCGACTCGCGAGCGGACCAAACTCATGAAACACGATCGATCGATCAAGGCGCCGACCGGCGCCTCGCTGCAGGCGAAAAGCTGGCTCACGGAAGCGCCGCTGCGCATGCTGATGAACAACCTGGACCCGGAGGTCGCCGAGCGCCCGGCGGACCTGGTCGTGTACGGCGGCATCGGCAAGGCGGCGCGCGACTGGGATTGTTTCGACGCCATCGTCCGCGCGCTGCGCGCGCTCGAAGCCGACGAGACCTTGCTCGTGCAGTCCGGCAAGCCGGTCGGCGTGTTCCGCACGCACGCGGACGCGCCGCGCGTACTGATCGCCAATTCCAACCTGGTGCCGGCCTGGGCCAACTGGGAGCATTTCCGCGAGCTCGATCGCAAGGGCCTGATGATGTACGGCCAGATGACCGCCGGCTCCTGGATCTACATCGGCAGCCAGGGCATCGTGCAGGGCACCTACGAGACCTTCGTCGAGATGGGCCGCCAGCACCACGGCGGCGACCTCCGCGGCAAGTGGATACTGACGGCGGGCCTGGGCGGCATGGGCGGCGCGCAGCCGCTGGCGGCGACGATGGCCGGCGCTTCGCTGCTGGCCGTCGAATGCCAGTCCGACCGCATCGACATGCGCCTGAAGACCGGCTACCTGGACCGGCGCGCGGAGTCGCTGGACGATGCGCTCGACATCATCGAGCGCGCGACCGGCGACGGCCGCGCGGTGTCCGTGGGCCTGCTCGGCAATGCGGCGGAGGTCCTGCCCGAGCTGCTCGAACGCGGTGTGCGGCCGGACGCGGTGACCGACCAGACCTCGGCGCACGATCCCGCGAACGGCTACCTGCCCGCGGGCTGGAGCGTCGCGGACTGGTTCGAGAAGCGGGTCTCCGACCCGGACCTCGTGGCCCGCGAGGCGTCGCAGTCGATGGCCGTGCACGTGCGCGCGATGCTCGGCTTCCAGCAAGCCGGCGTGCCCGTGTTCGACTACGGCAACAACATCCGCCAGGTCGCCTTCGACGAGGGCGTACTCGACGCTTTCGACTTCCCGGGCTTCGTGCCCGCCTACGTGCGGCCGCTGTTCTGCCGCGGCGTCGGGCCGTTCCGCTGGGTCGCGCTGTCTGGCGACCCGCAGGACATCTACCGCACCGATCAGAAGGTGAAGGAGCTGATCCCCGATGATCAGCACCTTCACCGCTGGCTGGACGCGGCCCGCGAGCGCATCCGCTTCCAGGGCCTGCCGGCGCGCATCTGCTGGGTCGGGCTCGGGCAGCGCGATCGCCTGGGGCTCGCGTTCAACGAGATGGTGCGCAAGGGCGAACTCCGGGCGCCGATCGTCATCGGCCGCGATCACCTGGACAGCGGTTCGGTGGCGAGCCCGAACCGCGAAACGGAGGCGATGCGCGACGGCAGCGACGCCGTGTCCGACTGGCCGTTGCTCAATGCGCTGCTTAACACGGCGAGCGGCGCCACGTGGGTCTCGCTGCATCACGGCGGCGGCGTCGGTATGGGCTATTCGCAGCACGCCGGCATGGTCATCGTCTGCGACGGCACGGATGCCGCGGATCGCCGCCTCGCGCGCGTGCTGTGGAACGACCCGGCCAGCGGCGTCATGCGTCACGCCGACGCCGGCTACCCGGAGGCGCTCGATTGCGCGCGCGAACACGGCCTCAAGCTGCCGCATCCCGGTGGCGAAGAGCCGGTCGCATGAAGCTCGAACTGGACGGACGGCGGGTCACGCTGGCCGAGCTGCGCGGCATCTGGACGGAGCCGACGCGGCTGCGGCTTGCCGCCGGCGCGCGCCGCCGCGTCGACGAGTCCGCGGCGCAGGTGCGCGAAGTGCTCGGCAGCGGCCGCAGCGTCTACGGCGTCAACACCGGTTTCGGGCAGCTCGCGCAGGTGCGCATCTCCACGGAACGTCTCGCCGCGCTGCAGGAGAACCTCGTGCGCTCGCACGCGGTCGGCGTCGGGCCGCTGCTGCCCGATGCCGTCGTGCGCCTGGTCATCGCGATCAAGGTCGTCGCCCTCGCCCGGGGCTACTCGGGTGTGCGCGCCGAGCTGATCGAGGCGCTGTGCGCGCTGCTCGATCACGAGATCTACCCGGCCATCCCGGTCAAGGGCTCGGTCGGCGCCAGCGGCGACCTGGCGCCGCTCGCGCATCTTGCGGGCGCGCTGCTGGGCCTCGGCGAGGTCAGCGTCGACGGCCAGTCGATGGACGCTGCGGACGCGCTGGCGGCCGCCGGCCTGAAGCCGCTGACACTCGCGCCGAAAGAGGGCCTGGCGCTGCTGAACGGCACCCAGGTATCGACGGCGCTCGCGCTGGCGGCGCTGTTCCGCGCCGAGCACCTGCTCGCCGCGGCGATCGTGGCGGGCGCGATGGCGGCCGACGCCGTCAAGGGCAGCGACACGCCGTTCGACGCGCGTATCCAGGAAGTGCGCGGGCAGCCGGGGCAGATCGCGGTCGCCCGGCTGCTGCGCGAGCTGATGCAGGGCAGCGAGATCCGCGCCTCGCACCTGGACTGCAGCCGCGTGCAGGACCCGTACTCGATCCGCTGCCAGCCGCAGGTAACCGGTGCCTGCGCCGACGTTCTGCAACACGTCGCGAACGTCCTCGAGACCGAGGCCAATGCCGTCAGCGACAACCCGGTGGTGTTTGCCGCGACCGGGGAGGTGCTGTCGGGCGGCAATTTCCACGCCGAGCCGGTCGCGATGGCGGCCGACTACCTCGCGCTCGCGATCGCCGAGCTGGGGGCGCTGTCGGAGCGCCGCACCGCGCTCCTGATCGATTCGCACCTGAGCGGCCTGCCGGCGTTCCTCGTGCGTGAAGGCGGCCTGAATTCCGGCTTCATGATGGCGCAGGTCACCGCGGCGGCGCTCGCCTCGGAGAACAAGTCGCTGGCGCACCCGGCGAGCGTGGACAGCCTGCCGACATCGGCGAACCAGGAGGACCACGTCAGCATGGCGACCTTCGCGGCCAATCGACTGCACGCGATGCTCGACAACAGCGCCGGGATCGTCGCGATCGAGGTGCTCGCGGCCGCGCAGGGCATCGAATTCCATCATCCGCAGAAGAGTTCGCGCACGCTCGAGACGATCATCGAGCAGGTACGGCATTTCTCGCCGCCGTACGAGTCCGACCGCTCGCTGTCGGCCGAGATCGAGCAGCTCGCAACGATTATCGACGCCGGCTCGTTCTGCGATCACTGCCGGCCGGTGCTGCCGAGCTTCGCGGCGTAAATGACCGCCGAGCCTGCAGGCGACCCGGTCTGCGACGTCCGCCGCGGCCGCGGGCCGCTGCTCGTCAGCATCCCGCACGACGGTCGCCGTGTGCCGCCCGACATCGCGGCGCGCATGAGCGACGCCGGCCGCGCGCTGCCAGACACCGACTGGCACGTCGCGCGCCTCTATGCCTTCGCGGTGGATCTCGGCGCGACGGTCGTCGCGGCGCGTTACTCGCGCTACGTCGTGGACCTGAACAGGCCGCCGGACGATACGGCGCTCTACGCGGGAAAGCTCGCGACGGGCCTGTGCCCGGCGCGCACTTTCGACGGCGAGGCGATCTACGCGGACGGCGGAGGCGTCGGCGCCGACGAGCGCCGGCGGCGCGTCGAGCGCTACTGGCGCCCTTACCATGAATGCCTGGACCGGGAACTCGGGCGTATCCGCGAGCGCTTCGGCTATGCGCTGCTGTGGGATGCGCATTCGATCGCCAGCCGCGTGCCGGCGCTGTTCGACGGCACCCTGCCGGTTCTCAACCTCGGTACCTTCGGCGGCTCGAGCGCTGCCCCCGATATCGAGGAGGCCGTCTGGGCCGTCGCCGAACTGGCGCCGTTTTCATCCGTCCGCAACGGGCGATTCGTGGGCGGCTACATCACGCGCAGCCGCGGCGATCCGGGCAACAACGTGCACGCGATGCAGCTCGAGATCGCGCAGCGCAGTTACATGGACGAAAAGACTTTACGCTATGATGTGAGCCGCGCGGGCGTGCTCGCCGAAAGCCTGCGTGACATGCTGCGCGCCTTCATCGAGAGCGCGCACGCCCGGCACGCCCGAGCGGGGAAATCATGAGCGACAGCAAAGGCATTCACGAACTGTTCGCGGCCGCCAGCGCGGACGAGGTGGCGCGCGCCGATGCCGTCGCGTGGGGCCGCCGCGCGCATCCGCTGTCGCGGCGCGGCTTCCTGCGCGGCAGCGGCCTGGCCGCCATGAGTGCGGCACTCGGCGCGACGATACCGTTCGCGGAGTATTTTCCCGCGGGCCTCATTCCGGCCGCGCTGGCCGACAGCGACGAGCCGTTTGTGCTGCCGGGCAAGGACGGCCTGACGATACTGAACGACCGGCCGATCAACGCCGAGACCCCGGCGCACTTGCTCGACGACGACGTGACCCCGGCCAGCCGCCTGTTCGTTCGCAACAACGGCATTCCGCCCGTGCTCGACGGTCTCGATGCCGACAGCTGGGAGCTGGCCATCGGCGGCGAGTCCTGCCGGCGGCCGACCACGCTGACGCTCGGCGAGCTGAAGCGCGACTTCGATACCGCGACGCTCCAGCTTCAGCTGGAGTGCGGCGGCAACGGGCGTTCCGAGTACAGCCCGCCGGCGCGCGGCAACCAGTGGACTACGGGCGCGATCGGCTGCCCGCGCTGGACCGGCGTACGCCTGAAGGACGTGCTGCGGCGCGTCGGCGTCGCCGACGACGCGGTCTATGTCGCCTACGAGGGTGCCGACCGGCACCTGTCCGGCGACCCGGAAAAGCGGCCCATCTCGCGCGGCGTACCGCTCGCGAAGGCGCTCGAAGACGAGTCGCTGCTCGTCTTCGAGCTGAACGGCGAGCCCCTGCCGCTGCTGCACGGCTACCCGCTGCGACTCGTGTGCTCCGGCTGGCCGGCCTCCGTCAGCGGCAAGTGGCTGAATCGTCTCCTGATCCGCGATCGCGTTCACGACGGCGAGAAAATGACAGGCCAGTCCTACCGCGTGCCCTGCCGGCCCGTGGCGCCGGGGACCGTCGTCGCCGACGAAGACATGTGCATCATCGAATCGATGCCGGTGAAGTCGCTGATCACGTCGCCTGCGTCCGGCATCGTGCACGCGAGCGCGGCGCCGCTCCCGGTCCGCGGCCACGCCTGGGCGGGCGATCTCGCCGTGCGGCGCGTCTTCACGTCCATCGATTTCGGCGGCACCTGGCAGAAGGCGAAGCTCGGACGACCCGCCAACCGGCTTGCCTGGCAACACTTCGCCGCCGACATCGCATTCCCGCAGCCCGGCTATTACGAGGTCTGGGCGCGCGCCGAGGACAGCCGCGGGCGCGCGCAGCCGATGGTGCTGCCGGGCTGGAACCCGCGCGGCTACCTGAACAACGCCTGCCACCGCATTGCGGTGCGCGTTACCGCCTGATGCGCATCGCACTCGCACTGCTCGCGCTCGCCGGCACGGTCCACGCCGCCGAGATCGACGCGCAGACGGGGCTGGTCAAGGCCGACGGCTGGTTACAGGTGCGCGCGCACTGCGGCGGCTGTCATTCGCACCGGCTGGTCACGAGCCAGCGCGCCGATCGCGGCACCTGGCTCGAGATCATCCGCTGGATGCAGGCGACGCAAAACCTGTGGCAGTTCGACCCGGCGACCGAGGAGGCGATACTCGACTACCTCGCGGCCAATTACCCGCCGCAGCCGGGAAGGCGGCGCGCGCCGATCCCGCCGTGGCTGATGCCGCCCGGCGCCGGCGGCGCGTCCGGCGCGAGCGACCGCTGAGCGGCGCTGCCGCCGGGGACGAACCGCGGAGTATCC
>JBFJUJ010000105.1:0-9669 GCA_041624755.1 Woeseia sp.
CTTACCTCATGGCGCTGCCTCCGCTTCCGGACAGAGAGTAGCGGTGCCGGGGCGAGAGCGCCCGGGATGCTCGACGCGCCGGCGACCGCTATACTGACGCGGTTCCCCGGTTCTGTGCATCACGTTCACAAAAGTCATCATGAGAAAGAAAGCCATGTTCGACCCCGCACGTCGGCGGATCGTCCGGTCACTGGCCTGCGGCGCCATCGCGATCGGTTTCACGCTGCCCGGCCGGGCCGTGGCAGATGCTCCGCGCATCAGGGTCTGGAAGAGCCCGACCTGCGGCTGCTGTAATGACTGGATCGCACACCTCGAAGCCAACGGTTTCGCCGTCACGAGCCACGATGAAGGCAACAGCGAAGCGAGGAACCGGCTCGGCATGCCGGTGCGTTTCGGCTCCTGCCATACCGCGGAGGTCGGCGGTTACGCGATCGAGGGCCACGTTCCGGCGAAGGAAATTCATCGCTTGCTCGAGGAGAAACCGGAGGCGATCGGCCTCTCGGTCCCCGCGATGCCGCGCGGTTCCCCGGGCATGGACGGCCCGGCATACGGCGGCATTCGGGATCCCTACGACGTCCTGCTGATCGCGCCGGACGGCACCGCGAGCGTGTTCCAGGCGTATCGGTAAGCGCCGGGACGCGGCGGACCCGGGTCGATCGAGTCGCTAGTAAGCGGCCGCGCCGCCGTCCGTAGCGCGCCGGTCGGCGGCACCGTGCAGCAGGCCCGATTGCGGATCGCGGTAGACGGCCATCGCCGAGCCCAGGCCGTCGACTTCGCGGATCTCGTGTCCCAGCGCCTCGTAGAGTCGACGAGTGTCGGGCGAGATGCCGAAGCGCTCCACGCGCGTCTCGTCCGGCAGCCACTGGTGATGGATGCGTGGCGCGTCGACCGCGTCCGCGATATTCATGCCGTGATCGACGACGTTGAGGATCGTCTGCAGCGTGGTGTTGATGATCGTCTTGCCGCCGGGGCTGCCGGTCGCGAATAGCGGCACGCCGTCCTGCGCGACGATCGTCGGCGTCATGCTCGACAGCATGCGCTTCTCCGGCCGGATCAGGTTCGGCGCGGTGCCGATGCTGCCGTCGCGGTCGGTTACGCCGGGTCGCGCATTGAAGTCTCCCATCTCGTTGTTGAGCAGGAAGCCGGCACCGTCAACGACGATGTGCGAGCCGTAACCCCATTCCAGCGTGTAGGTCAGTGCGACCATGTTGCCGTCGCGATCGACGACGGAGAAGTGCGTCGTCTGGTCGGATTCGTAGCGCGCGGCGAACTGCCGGGGATCGCTCTCCGAGGCCCGGTCGAGGCTGATGCTGCCGCGCAGGCTGGCCGCGTATTCCTTCGACGTCAGCCGCGCGAGCGGCATGTCCTCGTTGAAGTCCGGATCGCCGAGATAGCGGGCGCGGTCGGCGTAGGCGCGCCGCATGGACTCGGTGAGCACGTGCAGGTACTTCGCCGAGTTGTGCCCGAGGCCGGCGAGATCGAAACCCTCGAGGATATTGAGCATCTCGACCAGGATGACGCCGCCCGAACTCGGCGGCGGCATGCTGACGATCTCGTAGCCGCGGTAGCTGCCGACGACGGGCTCGCGCTCGACGGCCTCGTAGCGCGCGAGATCCTCGCGCGTGATCAGGCCGCCGTTGGCCGCCATGAAATCGGCGATCAGCCCGGCCGTCCGGCCCGTGTAGAAGCCGTCCGCGCCGTGGCGCTGGATGCGCTTCAGGGTCTGCGCGAGCTCCGGCTGGCGCCAGGTGTCGCCCGCCCGGTAGAACGAGCCGTCGGGTTTCAGGAAGATCGCCGCGGAACTCGGGTAGCGGTCCCAGCGCGCCTTGCGCTGGGCGAACGACTCGTGCAGGTGCCAGCTCAGCGGAAATCCCTCCCGCGCGAGCGCCACCGCCGGGGCGACGAGGTTCCGCCAGCGCAGCGTGCCGAGCCGGCTATGCGCGAGCGCGAGCCCCGCGACCGTGCCCGGCACGCCGACGGCGAGGATGCTGTCGTGATTGACGTTGTCGGGGATGTTGCCGTCGTCGTCGAGGTACATCCTCTCGCTCGCGGCGAGCGGCGCCTTCTCGCGGAAATCGAAGCTCGTGCGCGTGCCGTCTGCGCCGTGCCAGACGAGGAAGCCGCCGCCGCCGATATTGCCCGCGGACGGCAGGGTCACGGCCATCGCGAACGCGGTCGCGACCGCGGCGTCGATCGCATTGCCGCCGTCCTGCAGCACGTCGAGGCCGATCCCGGAGGCGATCATCGACGAACTCGCGACGATACCGTTCTCGCCGCGTACGGGTTGGCGACTCGCGGCGTCGGCGGCCGGCGCCAGGAACGCCAGCACCAGCAAGGCGCAAAGCAGCAGGGAGCCTGGTTTCTTCAGTCGCATGCGGTTGCCCGGGGCGGGTTCTGGTTCATCAAGCGCCGCATTCTACACAGGCTGCGACACACGGCCAGCCGCGGGCGGCAGGACAGGTCTCTGGCAATGCCGCGGACCCTTCGCTAGAGTGCTGCGCCCGACAACGCAGACTTGAGCGGAGAGGCGAACTCCATGAACAGACGCTCTTTTTTCGAATGGATCGGCACCACGTCCGTGGCGCTCGGGCTCACGGGCGGCCGGGCGGCGGCGAGCGGCCGGCGCATCGACGAGCGGCTGCGCGAGCTCGGCATCGAGCTGCCGCCGCCGGCAGCCCCGGTCGCGGTGTACGTCCCTTTCCGCATCAGCGGCCGCCAGGTCTTCATCGCCGGCCAGATCCCGCCGCCGGACGCGGACATCCCGGTCCGCGGCAAGCTCGGCCGCGACCTCTCCGTCGAGCAGGGCTATGCCGCGGCGCGGCTCGCCGGGCTGCGCGTGCTGGCACAGCTCCGGGCGGCCTGCGGCGGCGATCTCGACCGCGTCGTGCAGTGCGTGCAGCTGCGCGGCTTCGTCAACAGCGCCGACGATTTCACGGACCAGCCAGCGGTCGTCAACGGCGCCTCGGAGCTCCTGCGCGACGTGTTCGGCGATGCGGGTCTCGCGGCGCGCGCCGCGCTCGGCACCAACTCGCTGCCGCGCAACGCTGCCGTCGAGATCGAATCGATTTTCGAGATCCGGGTCTGATGACGAGTGGATGACTAAGGACAAGCCGATGACACGACTGCGCTGCCTTCTGCCGACCCTTCTGCCGACCCTGCTGCTGGCCGCCTGCGCCGGCGCGGACGAGCACCCGTTCGCGATCGCCGAAGTGGCGGAGTTCGATCAACCCTGGGCGATGACGTTCCTGCCCGACGGCCGGCTGCTGGTCACGGAGAAGCCGGGGCGGCTCCTGATCGTCACGCAGGACGGCGAGAAGCGCGCCGTCAGCGGCGTACCGGCCGTCGATTACGGCGGGCAGGGCGGGCTCGGCGACATTGCCCTGCACCCCGACTTCGCCGCCAACGCCACGATCTACCTGAGCTATGCGGAAGCCGGCGATCGCGATACCCGCGGCGCCGCCGTGGCGCGGGCGACGCTCGACCTCGACGCGGCCGCGCTCGCGGACGTCGAGGTCATCTGGCGCCAGGTGCCCAGGGTCAGCGGCCGCGGCCATTACGGGCATCGCCTGCTGTTCGACGACGAAGGCTACCTGTTCATCTCTTCCGGCGAACGACAGAAGTTCGACCCGTCGCAGGACCTGCAGTCGAACCTCGGCAAGATCGTCCGCCTGCACGACGACGGCAGCGTCCCGCGGGACAACCCGTTCGCCGCCCGCGGAGGCGTGACTGCGCAGATCTGGTCGCTCGGGCACCGCAACCCGCTCGGGCTCGCCTTCGACTCCGAGGGCCGGCTGTGGAGCCACGAGATGGGCCCGCGCGGCGGTGACGAGCTGAACCTCGTCGGGCGCGGCAACAACTACGGCTACCCGATCGTGTCGAACGGCGATCACTACTCGGGCGCCGACATCCCGGACCACGACACGCGTCCCGAGTTCGCCGCGCCAGCCCTCTGGTGGACGCCCGTCATCTCGCCGTCCGGCATGATCATCTACGATGGCGAGCTGTTCGGCGACTGGCAGGGTGACGCGCTGATCACCGGCCTGTCGTCGCAGTCGCTGCTGCGCATCGAGTTCGACGGCGAGAGCGCGCGCGAGGCCGAGCGCTTCCGCCTGGGCGAGCGCATCCGCGCGGTCGCCCAGGGGCCGGACGGGGCCGTCTGGTTGCTCGAGGACGGCCGCGGCGCACGCCTGCTGCGCCTGACGCCGACGGACTGAAGCCCTATCCTTAGCGGAGGGCTTTGACCACAACGCCGGCCGCGCGTCCGGCCGGGCTGCGCCGCTGCGCCACTGCGGCGGTGGGAGGAAACATGCTGTTGTTCGCTACCGCGGTTGCCGTGGTACTTGTCGTATCGTTCCTGTGCTCGATCTTCGAGTCCGTGCTGCTGTCGATCAACCATGCGCAGATCGAGGCGCTGAACGAACGCAGACGAGCCGCCGGCCGGCTGCTCGCCGGCTTCAAGCGCAACATCGACGTGCCGATCGCCGCGATCCTGATCCTCAACACGGCGGCGCACACGGTCGGCGCCTCGGTGGCCGGCGCGAGCTACTCGAGCGTGTTCAGCGAGAGCACGCTGTGGATCTTTACGATCGTGTTCACGATCGCGGTGCTGCTGTTCACCGAGATCGTGCCGAAGACGCTCGGCGTGACGTTCTCCGGCCGCCTCGCCGTGCCGGTCGCGCGCGGCATCCAGTGGCTCACGTTCCTGCTCAAGCCGCTGGTGCTGGCGAGCGAGAAGATCTCGAGCCGGCTGCGGGGCAGTCACCGCGTCCCGGTGACCTCGGTCGACGAGATTCGCCTGCTCGCGGCCCTCGGCCGCAACGAGGGCATCGTCGGCCCGAGCACGGCCGACATCATCGTCGGCGCAACGCGCCTGAAGCAGATGCGCGCGACCGACATTATGATCCCGCGCCAGCAGGTCCGCTTCCTGTCCGGCGAGGCGACGCGCGAAGAGGTCACGGCGCAGCTCATGACGCTGCGCTTCAGTCGCTACCCGTTTTCCCTGACCCGCGAGCTGGACGACGCCTCCGGCATCGTGCTGGTCAAGGAACTGCTGGCCTGGATGAACGAGCATCCCGGCGAGGAGATCGACTGGGAGACGCTCGTCTTCGAGCCGCTGGTCGTGCCGGAGAACAAGCCGCTCAACTACCTGCTGCGGCTGTTCCAGTCCGCGCGCCGCCACATGGCGCTGGTCGT
This sequence comes from Woeseia sp., assembly GCA_041624755.1. Lineage (GTDB taxonomy): Bacteria > Pseudomonadota > Gammaproteobacteria > Steroidobacterales > Woeseiaceae > Woeseia. Next base: position 5,194 of record JBFJUJ010000105.1, read on the forward strand.
CGACGAATACGGCGGCGTGCGCGGAATCGTCACGCTCGAGGACGTGCTGGAGGAAATCGTCGGCGAGATCGACGACGAAAGCGACGTCGCGACGGAATACGTCTGGAAACAGCCGGACGGCTCTTTCCGGGTGCGTGCCACGCTCGACCTGCGGCGGCTGTGCAAGGCGCTCGGCATCGACTGGCAGACGCGGGCGGATTATGCGACGGTCGCCGGCCTGCTGGCCGAGATGCTCGGGCGGATACCGGCCGCGGGCGACGCGGTCGACTGGCGCGGCTTTCGTATCACGGTGCTCTCGGCCGGGCGACACCGCGCGGAGCTCGTGCACATCGAGCGACCGGCAGGCGAGGACGACACCGAAGACGGCGACGAGGGGGACATCCAGTGAGCAAGATCCTGATCACCGGCACGAACCGCGGCATCGGCCTGGAACTCGTGCGGCAGTACCGCGAGCGCGGCGACGACGTCATCGCCGTCTGCCGCAAGGCAAGCGACGAGCTGCAGGCGGTCGGCGCGCGAGTGATCGACGGGATCGATGTCGCGTCGGCGGACGACGTCGCCGCGCTGGCCGACGCGCTCGACGGCGAGCGGCTCGACATCCTGCTGAACAATGCCGGCATTGCCATCCGCGACAGCTTCGATGACCTGGACTACGACGCCATGGTCACGCAGTTCGCGGTGAACACGCTGGGCCCGCTGCGCGTGACCCGCGCCCTCGCCGGCAATCTCCGCGAGGGCGGCAAGGTCGGCATCGTCACGAGTCGCGTCGGCTCGATCGCCGACAACGGCTCGGGCGGCAACTACGGCTACCGCACGTCGAAAGCGGCCGTCAACATGGTCGGCACCAACCTCATGCACGACCTGAAGCCGCGCGGCATCGCCGTCGCGCTGCTGCATCCCGGCCTCGTCGCGACGGACATGACCGGCGGCAGCGGCATCCCGCCGGCGGAGGCGGCCGCCGGCCTGATCGCGCGACTCGACGAGCTGACGCTCGAGTCGAGCGGCGGCTTCTGGCATGCGAACGGCGAGCGCCTGCCGTGGTAGTCTGGCGGCCCTCCGAGAACGGCTGAAGGGGACCTCCGGCGCTTGATCAAGGCAAGCTCACGGCGCTGAACGTCGATACCCGGGCCGGGCTACCGCCTCTACTGGCGGCTGACGACCGAACCGCAGTGGACTCGCAGCCGCTTCGTCGGCCCGGCGCCGCGGGTTCGTTCGGCGACGATTGAGCGGGGCGGTTAGAATAGCGCTGCCCGGCCGCGCCGCCGCCGGGTCCGGAACGTCAGGAACAAGGTCCACGATGCGATGAGCGAAGCCCCGAGCCAGGCCGTCGGCCAACCGAAGCCGCCGACGATGCTCGACGCCCTGATCCCGGTGATCTCGCTGGTGCTGATGCTCGCGCTGTCGGTCTACCTGTTCGGCTCGGATTCGTCGTCCGGCCCGAACCAGATCGTGCTGACGCTCGGCGCCGCGATCGCGTCGATCGTCGCGATGCAGAACGGCCATCGCTGGGCCGACGTCCTGAAGGCGATCATCGCAGGCATCAGCACGGCGATGGCCGCGATCCTGATCCTGCTGTCGGTCGGCGGGCTCATCGGCACCTGGCTCATGGCCGGCACCGTGCCGTCGCTGATCTACTACGGCCTCGAGCTCCTCAACCCGCACTGGTTCTTTGCGGCGAGCTGCGTGATCTGCGCGATCGCCGCGCTCGCGACCGGCAGTTCCTGGACCGTCGCCGGCACGCTCGGCGTCGCGCTGATCGGCGTGGCGATGGGCCTCGGCCTGTCGCCGGCGATCGCCGCCGGCGCCATCATTTCCGGTGCGTATTTCGGCGACAAGATGTCGCCGCTGTCGGACACGACCAACCTCGCGCCGGCCGTCGTCGAGACGGACCTGTTCACGCACATCCGCCACATGGCCTGGACGACAGGCCCGTCGATCACGCTCGCGCTGCTCATCTTCGCGGCGCTCGGGCTGACGGCCGACGTGCCGGAAGAGAGCATGGCGCTGAAGAACCTGATGACGACGCTCGACAACGAGTTCAACATCACGCCGATCGCGCTGCTTCCTCTGGTCGTCGTGTTCTTCATGGCCTATCGCAAGGTGCCGCCGCTGCCGACGATCCTGTTCGGTGCGCTGCTCGGCGGCTTCCTCGCTATCGTGCTGCAGCCCGACGTCGTGCTCGAATTCGCCGCGTCGCCGGAACTGAACAACGGCCTCGCGCTGACCAAGGGCGTCTGGCTCGCGCTGTCGGACGGCTACGTGTCCTCGACCGGCGTCGCCGAAGTGGACGACCTGCTGTCGCGGGGCGGCATGAGCAGCATGCTCGTGACGATCTGGCTGATCCTGACCGCGCTGGCCTTCGGCGCGGTTCTCGAGTACGCGGGCATGCTGAAGCGCCTGATCGAGTCGGCGCTGAAGGCCGCGAAGTCGACCGGCACGCTGGTGCTGACGGTCGTGCTGAGCTGCATCGGCATCAACGTCGTCGCCGCCGACCAGTACATCGCGATCGTCCTGCCGGGGAAGATGTACAAGGCCGAGTTCCAGCGCCGCGGCCTCGACCCGAAGAACCTGTCGCGGGTGGTCGAGGACTCCGGCACGCTGACGTCGCCGCTCGTGCCCTGGAATACCTGTGGCGCCTACATGGCGGCGACCCTCGGCGTGGCCACGATCGCCTACCTGCCGTTCGCGTTCTTCAACCTGATCAACCCGCTCGTGTCGATTTTCTACGGTTTCACCGGCATCACGATCAGGCGCCTCGAAGACGCCGGGCCGCAGCCGGCGGTCGCCTGACCGCCGTCGTCCGGCCTGCGGTTCGACCCCCGTGCGGCTGCTCCTGCTGCTCTTCGCCGTCCTGACCGCGGATGCGGCCATCGCGGGCGGCGGGCTCGTGCTGCAGGACGACACCTGCATCATCACCGTGGGCTTCTACGAGGCGCATTTCACCGCCTACCAGCCGCAGGCGAGCGGCGATCGCCAGTTCTGCGACAGGCTCCCCGATACCGGGCCGACCATCTTCGTGCTCGATTACCTGCACGACAGCCTGAAGAGCGTGCCGGTCGACCTGCGCCTCCTCGAGAACGTCACCGGCAAGGGGGAATTCGCCCGGCTCGCCGATGTCGAAGCGATGGACGACGTCGACGGACACACGGTGTTCTATCAGCCCCCGGTGATCCGCGCGAACGGCACTTTCGTCGTCGAGCACGACTTTGCGGCACGCGGCGACTACCTCGGGATAATCACCGCCGGGCATCCGACCAATGACAAGACCTACACGGCGGTTTTCACCTTCAGCGTCGGGCGCGCGGCGGTCCCCTGGCCCTGGCTCGCGTTCGGCGCGGTGCTGCTCGCGGCCTGCGGGCTGGTGCTCGGCATGAAGCGCGTCGGCCGCGCACCGGCGACGGGATCTGCATGAACGCGCTGCGACGTCACGGCCCGTGGCTGATCCTGGTGCTCGTGGCACTGGTCGCCTGGCCTCCGCAGTGGTACCCCGAATCCCTGCGGCTTGCGCGAACGGCCTGGTTCGGCGCCGCGGACTACCGGCCGCTGCCCGCCAGCCGGCCGGTCGCCGCGGGCGAGGTCGAGGAATACTGTCCGCCGGATGCCGCCGGCTGGCGCAGCGCACAGTCGATCGAAGGCGTCGAGATAATCGCGTCGTCGCCCTGTGTCGCCGACAACCCGCACGCCGTTGCTGCCTTCGTGCGCGGTACCAACAACGTCTCCCGCGACACGCTGCTGGCGAGCGGCCTGACGGCTGATGCGGTCGAGAAAGGCCGCGACCTCGACGGCGACGGCGACCCGGACGAGATCCACATCCGCCTCGAGATCGCCGAGCTGAACGGCGCCTCGCCGATCGATCGCGGCCCCGTTACGCGCTACCCGATCGCGCCCGGCATCGAACCGGGCCTGTGGGTGTTCGCGCCGAAGCTCGCCGGCATGGCGGTCGAGAACCTCGAGTCGCAGCGGGCGCGCGCGGCGCTCAGGCTGCCCTCGCCCGCCATCCGCGTCGAGCAGGGCGACAGCGTGCGCATCACGCTCGAGAACAGCCACTACATGCCGCACACGCTGCACCTGCACGGCGCGGATCACGGCTTCACGACCGCCACGGGTCAGGGCAACGACGGCGTCCCGGCGACCAGCGAGGTGCCGGTCATGCCCGGCGCCGCACGCACCTACGAGCTCGCGCCGCGGCACGCGGGCACGATGTTCTACCACTGCCACGTGCAGCCGCACGTGCACGTCATGATGGGATTGCAGGGCCTGTTCGTCATCGAGGAGAACAGGCCGGACAACTGGCTGCAGACGATGAACGTGGGCGCCGGGCTGGTACGTGCGCCGTCGCGCGACAGCCGCGAACGCTACGCACGGGAATACGACCTGCATTACCTCGATCTCGACCGGCAGCTGTCCGAGCGCATCCAGCAGGACAACGACCCGCGGCTGGTGACGCAGTCGATGCATCGCGAGTATGACGTCACC
>JBFJUJ010000106.1:0-9552 GCA_041624755.1 Woeseia sp.
CGTCGAGCGACAGGTAGAACAGGAAGAAGGCGGCGACGAGGACCCAGGCGAGATTGATCGAGAAGCCGTCGATCGAGATCGTGACCCAGCCGAGGGCTACGAGTACGCCGAACATGATCGACGGGATGCCGACCATGTGGACGGCGATATTGACGGGGTGCTGGTGCGCCGCTGCGTACCCGGTCAGCATTTCCAGCAGCTTGGAGTCCTGTTTCACGTCTTTCCTCCGGCCTCGATCCAGGCCCGCAATGTAGCAGAAGCCGGCCCGCCGCTGCCGGCCCCGCCGCGTCATTTCCTCGTGGCCGGCGCCGTCCCCGTGGCATGCTGAGCCTCCGGGTTGCGGATTGGCGAGCACCGGCCCGGTAACGGAGACTGCCATGAATCCCGAATTCCACCTCGCGGCCGAGGAAGAGCGTGAGTCGCGCCTGCGCAGCCTGTTGAAAGCACTGACCTATCGCATTACCGGGACCATCACGACCGCGCTGCTGGTGCTGTTCCTGACCGGCGAGTGGGGGATCGCTCTGGCCGTCGGCGCGCTCGAGCCGCTCGTCAAGATCGCCATCTACTACCTGCACGAGCGCGCCTGGCAGCTCGTGCCGCGCGGCGCAGTTCGCGATTTCGCCCGGCGGCTTCGCGGCGGCTGAATCGTGCTCAGCTCTCGCGCAGGTAACCCCAGGAATGCAGCTTGTCGTGGTCCTCGAACCAGCGATCGCCGATGTCCTTGCGATAGTACATGTTGGGGATGAGGATGTTCTTCACCCGCTGGTAGGCCTGCGCCTGTGCCTGTTTCACCGAGATGCCGAGCCCGGTGACGATCAGCACGACACCCGTGTGCCCGGTGATCAGCCATTCGCCTTTGACGAGCTTCACGTCCTCGATGTGGATGCCTTCGTAGTTCGGCTTGCGGAAAATGACGACGCGGTCCTTCGAGTTCGCCTCGAAGGTCTTCGGGTCGTTGTAGGGAAACGGCGGTACCACGACGCGCAGCCCGATCTGGAAGCCGCGCTTCGCCTTGAATTCCGTCAGGCTGCCGGTGGCCATGCCGTGGAGGAACTCCGCGACCGGCATCGACAGGCCGTCGGCCTGGATGCTGATCGTCGGGTAACCGAAGCGCGCGGTGAACTCGAGCGGGTAGATGCCCTGGCCGTTGACGATGCAGTTGACGTCGATGTAGCCGACGTAGCCTTCCTCGGCCAGCCGCTTCTCCAGCTTCGCCAGCGTCGCGCGGAAGATCCGGTTGGGCCCGCTCCAGTACATGCAGGTGCCCATCTCGCCGGTCGCCGGCCCGATGTCGCCGGGGAACAGCAGCTTGTGCTCGAAATTGACGTTGATCGGCATCATGAAGCGCTTGCCGTTGAAGAACGCGCCGACGGCCACCTCGACGCCGCGCACGCGCTTCTGCAGCTGGAACTGTTTCACCGTGTCGGAGTACACGGCCTTGTAGGACTGCAGCACGTGGATGATGTCCTTGCCGTCGTCTTCCTGGCCGACGAACAGCAGCCGCTTGATGTTCTGCGCCTCGCCGCTCGGCTTGATGACGTAGGGTGCCGGGTTCTTCTCGACGTGAGCGATGGCTGCATCGAAATCGGTGAAGTCCTGGAACGGGATTATCGAGACGCCGTGCTTTTTGAGCTCTTCCTGCCCGAACGAGCGGTCGTCCTCGAGGCGGTCCGTGTAGGCCGTGCCGCCGATGACCGCGTGGCCCTCGCGCCGCAGCCGCTCCGCCAGCGTGCCCTGGCCGAGCACGTCGTCGAAGACGATCACGTCCGCCCAGTCGACGTGAGGCTCCCAGGCGTCGACCTTGGGCACGAAGCCGTCGCCGATGCCGCGCTCGTCCTCGCTGTCGATGTAGTAGCGCACCTCGTGGCCCTCTTTCGACACCTGCCAGGCGATGTCGCTGATCAGCGCGTCGATCGAGACGAAGAGGAACTTCAGGGTTCTGTCGGGCATTGGCGGTACCACGCTCCGTAATTTCGATGAGGGTTCCATACGGCGCCCGCCGGGCGGCCCCGTCGCCGCAACGCGGTGGGCAGGCGGGCAGCGCCAGGGTGCCGAAATGTGCGGCATGCCCTGCTTTGGCCGCTCGTTTTACGTACGCTCGGGCGTTTCTGTCAGTGATTGACGAGGTCCGCAGCGTGAACGGCACGGGAATGCAGCGTCGATATTCTGCCATAAACGGCTCGCGAGGCCGCCGATCGTGATGTCCCGCCTTTTCGGGACGCTCGCGCTACGGCTGCGTGACCGGCCGGACGCGGAGCATATACAGGTGGGTATTCGGCTCGCGATCGTATCGACCGCGGTCGTCTACTTCTTCTCGGATTACTTCGCCGGCAACTCGTCCCGTCCCGACTTCGTCTACCTCGCGCGCTGGGCCGTGTCGACCTCCTTCATCATCACGTTTTCCCTTGCCGTGGGGATGGTCCTGAGCCGCGGTATCTCTGTCATTCGCCGCGTGATCGGCCTGGTGCACGACGTCGCCGCAATCTCGACGGCAATGTACCTCGGCGAAGGTGGCGCAGCCGGCGTCGCGGCTATCTACCTCTGGGTCACGCTCGGCAATGGTTTCCGTTACGGCACCGCTTATCTCTACGGCTGCGCCCTGCTGTCCTTCGTCGCCTTCGGGACGGTATCGCTGACGAGTGACTACTGGGCGGCGAATCGTACCCTGAGCGCCAACATCCTGCTGCTCCTGGCGCTGATCCCGCCCTACGTCGCCACGCTCCTCCGCTCGCTGCACAAGGCGAAGGCGCAGCTCCAGCGCCAGGCGACCGTGGACGTACTGACCGGCCTCGCGAACCGCGCGGAGACGGAGATGAGCGTCGAGCGCATCCTCGACCGCCGCCATGACGGGCATGCGCTGCTGTTCTGCGATCTCGACCTGTTCAAGCAGGTAAACGATGCTGCCGGCCACGCCGCCGGCGACAAGCTGCTCACCGACGTCGGGCGCATCATTCGCGACTGCGCGGGCGAAAGTGCCATCGTGGGCCGCCTGGGCGGCGACGAGTTCTGCGTGTTTCTCGAGGACGCCACCATGGAACGCACCCGGCAGGTGGCCGAGAACATCCGCAACAGCGTGTCCGGCTACCGCCTCGCCTGGGGCCGGGAATACTACGCGGTCGGCATCAGCGTCGGCGTTGCGCCGACCAGCGCCGTGAAGGACATGGGTTCGCTGTTCCGCCTCGCCGACGCCGCCTGCTACGCCGCCAAGAACGCCGGCCGCAACCAGATCCACGTGGTCGATCCGACCAGCGGCATGGTCGACACGCAGCGCATTCGAAGGATGTTCGCCGCCAGTGAGCCGGCCGGCGGCCCCACGACGATCCGCCGCCTCGGCAGCTGACCCCTCGCGATCACGATGTGCGGCGCCGTGGCGCCTGCGCGCTGGTCGCGGACCGGGGGTCCGCCTGTGCTCTGCGGCCTTCTAGTGATCGTATTCCCGCTGCGACCGCCGTATCTTGTCGAACACGCGCTTCGACTCGAGCGTCTCCTTTGACGCTTCCCCCGGACCTCCGACGACGGCTGCACGGTGTGCGCCGGGCCGTCGGGAGACCGGGTTCATGGTACTCGCGACGACGACCAGCCGTCATGTTTTCCGGGCAGCAGCGCCGACCCGGGCCCTCGGCGGCCGCTTGACCGCGGCCGGGTTGCGCGAAATGATGATCCGCCCAGCGGACAACCGGCCCGGCGACGACCGGGCGGGGAGGCATCATGACCATCGACGTGACAGACCGGGCGACCTGGCTCGAAGCGCGGCTTGCGTTGCTCGATGCGGAAAAGTCCCTGCAGCGCGAGCGCGACCGGGTTGCGGCATTGCGTCGCGCACTGCCGCTCGTCCGGGTCGACGAGGACTACCGCTTCGACAGCCCCGACGGCGTCCTGTCGCTCGGCGAGCTGTTCGGCGACCGTTCGCAGCTCATCGTTTACCATTTCATGTTCCACCCGGACTGGGACCAGGGCTGCAAACTCTGCTCGTTCTGGGCGGACAACTTCGAGCGCCAGCAACCTCACCTGCGGGCTCGCGATGCCCGCATCGTGGCGGTGTCGCGTGCGCCACTCGATAAACTGCTGGCGTATCGCGACCGTCTCGGCTGGAGCTTCCCGTGGGTGTCATCGGGCTACAGCTCGTTCAATTTCGACTTCAACGTGAGCTTCACGCCCGGGCAGATCGACGCCGGCATCGCGAACTACAATTTCCACGCGGGCGCCGATGTCGGTGAGGAGATGCCGGGCATCAGCGTCTTCCTGAAAGACCCCGAGGGTGTCGTCTATCACAGCTATTCGACGTACTCCCGTGGCCTGGATCCGTTCAATGCGGCGTACCAGTTCCTCGACGTCCTGCCGAAGGGTCGTGACGAGGATGGCCTGGACTTCCCGATGGCCTGGGTGCGCCGCAACGACGAGTACGACGGCCGGGGATGACGCGCGCTGGCGACGAGGCGGCGGCGCAGGCCGCGCCGCCTGACCTGGCGGCATGGCGGGATCGCGAGCGACGCCGCTTGCGCGCCGCTCGCCGCGCCGTCGATGCGCCGCAGCGCGAGCTGCTCGATCGCGGCATCGCGTCCGGGCTGGAGCGACTCGACGCCATCCGCCGGGCAGCCTGTATCGCCGTGTACTGGCCGCTGCCCGGCGAGCCCGACCTGCGTCCGTGGTACGAGCGCCTGGCGGAGCGCGGCGTTGCGCTCGCGCTGCCCGTCGTCGTCGAGCGCGACAGCCCGGTCGAGTTCCGTCGCTGGCTGCACGGCACGGCCTTGAGCCGCGATACACTGAATATTCCGGCGCCGGTCGACGCGGCGCTCGCGCGGCCGGACATCATTGTCGCACCCTGCCTGGGCTTCGATGCCGCCGGCTATCGCCTCGGCAACGGCGGCGGCTATTACGATCGCACGCTGGCGGCGATCGAGTCGCGGCCGCCGGTCGTCGGCGTCGGCTACAATCGCGCCGCGCTGCCGACCATCCATCCGCAGGACTACGACGTGCCGATGGATGCGATCGTCACCGAGGATACGGTGATCGACAGGGCTCACCGTGCCGGACCGTGACCGGAAAGAGGCCGGTTTGGTACCATAACCGGCCCGGTCGATCGGCCGGTTGCAGTTACGCGGAAAAGGGGTCGAACGACATGTCCAGGAGAGTCTTCGCCGCCGTGCTCGGCCTGCTGCTGGCAGTGAACGCGGGCAGCCGGCAGCTGATTACCGAATTCAGCGGGGGCGGCTCGCAAGCCATAACCACGAGGGAGTTCACCGCCGATGCGCCGTGGATCGTGGACTGGCGCGTCAACAGCGAATTCCAGGGGTCGATGGCCATCGAGATCTCGCTCGTCGACGGCCCGACGAGTTACCACAAGGGCCTGATCGTGCAGACGAAGCAGCCGGGCAACGGCGTCCGGCTGTTCAACGAGAGCGGCAGTTTCCGCTTCCGCATCAGCTCGACGCTGACGAAATGGACACTGAAGGTCGAGGAACTGACGCGCGAGGAAGCCGAGCAGTACAAGCCGAAACGCTGATCGCCGCGCTGCTCAGGCCGCCGTGCCGGCCGCCGCGCGCGGCAGGCTGACGAGCAGGATACCGAGCGCCACCGCGAGTACCGCGGCGGCGAATTCGGGACCGAAGGCCTCGTCGAGCAGCAGGACACCGAGCGCTGCGCCGATCAGGGGCGTCACGAAGGTCACCACCGACAGGCGCGTGGGCGAGTAGCGCGTAATCATTACGAACCAGATCACGTAGGAAAACGTCGCCACCCACAGCGTCTGGTACAGGAGCGACGTGGTCGCGATCATGCCGCTCGGCAACGCGAAGGCCTCGCCGGTCAACGGCACTGCCACCCAGAACATCAGCGACGATACGGCCAGCTGGTAAAGCAGCACCTGCGACGGCGGCGCGCTTTTCAGTTCCGTGCCGCGGATGACGAGCGTCGTCAGGCCCCAGATGGCGCCAGCGCCGAGCGCGAGCAGGTCGCCCAGCCACGCGCGCTCGCCCGCCGCTTCCGGTGGCTGCAGCGCAACGACGACACCGGCGAACGCGAGCACGATGCCCGCGAGGGCCCTGGAGTCCAGCCGCTCCCCGGGAAACCACAGGTGGCCGCCCGCGGCGACGAAAAACGGCGCCGTGTACAGGAACATGACGACCCGCGCCGCGTCCGTCAGGGCCAGCGACTGGTACAGCATGATGAATTCCGTGCCGAACAGCAGGCCGCAGAACAGCCCGGGCAGCAGCACGGCACTGCGCAGGTCGGGGACCGTGCCGCGGCCTGCGACGTAGACCGCGATCAGGAGGCTGGCGCCGCTCGAGCGGATGGCGCCTTGCAGCATGGGCCCGACCTCCGGCAACGCGAATTTGACCGCGATCTGCTGCAGCGCCCACGAAGAACACAGGAACAGCATGATGACGACCGGCAGGATGCCGAACGGGCGCAGGGGCGACATGTCCCGAGGGTACCGGTAGAACCGGCCCGCGCGCCGCGGCGCGCCTACAGTTCGCGCAGCGCCTGCGCCACCGGCAGCCGCGCCGCGCGCAGCGCCGGGAAGAAGCCGCCGACGACGCCGATGATCAGTGCCGCGACGAGCCCCTGCGACAGCAGGTCCGGAGTGACAGCGAAGTCGAACACGACCTGGCTGAAGCTCGCGCCGTTCAGGGTCGACACGCGGAAACCGTTGAAGGCGACGAACGCGACCAGGCCGCCGACGATGCCGCCGGCGAGCGCGAGCAGCGTCGATTCGACGATGGTCGACACCAGTACCGGGAACGGCCCGAAGCCCAGCGCTCGGAGGGTGGCGATTTCCTTGCCGCGCACGCTCACCGAGGAATACATCGAATTGAGCGCGCCGAATACTGCGCCGATTGCCATCAGCACGGTCAGCGGGTAGCCGACGATGCGGATGAACTGGCTGAGTGGCGCAGCCTGCTCGGCGTAGTAGTCGCGCTCGGAACGGACGTCCACGTCGATGCGCGGGTCGTCGGCCAGCGCGGTTCGCAGCGTCTCCAGCGCCCCCGGGCCCTCGAGCCGGACACGCACCGACTGCACGCTGCTGCCGCGCCGGTACATGTTCTGCAGCACGCGCAGGTCGGTCCACAGTTCCGATTCCGAGACGCTGCCGCCCGCGTCGAACACGCCGACGACTTCCCAGACCGTCTGCCCGAAGCGGATCTTGCTGCCGACGTCGAGCCCGATGAATTCCTGCTGCGCCGCACGGCCCACGACCAGCTCGTTGCGGCCTTCCTCGAATGTGCGGCCCTCGACGATGCGGATGTTGTCGCGAACGTCGAAAGCGCCGGCCTGCACGCCGCGCAGCGGCACGTTGGCGTCGGCATTGGTCGACTTCTTCCTGATGTCGACGACGACGTAGAGCTCGAAGGAGGTGATCGCCTCGTCGCCGTCGCGCAGCACGCCCGGCGCATTGGAGACGATCAGCGCCTGTTCGTTCGACAGCCCGCTGTTCAGTTCCGCAGTTGCGCCTGCCCGCATTACGATCGCGGTCTGCTCCGAGCCGGCCGACAGCATCGTGCGCTCGAAGCCCGCGGCCATCGACAGTACGGCGGCGAACACGAGTACGACCGCCGCGACGCCGACGATCGCGACCATCGAGCCGCCGAGCCGCTGCGGCAGGTTGCGGATGTTGAGCGCGGTGACCGCGCCGATCTGCCGAATGATCTTCATACCGGTCTCCTAGCCGCGCGCCAGCGCATCGACGATGCTGAGGCGCATCGCTTTGACCGCCGGGAACACCCCGGCGAGGATGCCGGCGCCGATCATGATGGCGAACGCGGCCGCGATCGCGGAACCCGGCAGGTAAATTCCGGGCAGCATCGCGCCCATGCTCGCCGCGGCCGCCTGCACGGCCGCCCAGCCGAGCCCCAGGCCGAGCAGCCCGCCCATCGCGATGATCAGTATCGATTCCGACAACACGACGGCGAGCACCGAGCGGTCGCTGAAGCCGACCGTCTTCAGCACGGCGAGCTCCGGGATGCGTTCGCGCACGGACTGCGACATCGTGTTGCCGGCGACGAGCAGCAGCGTGAAGAACACGGCGCCGAGGATGAGCTGCACGATAAGCGCGATGTTGCCGAACTGCTTGGCGAACGACGCGGCGAAGGCCGCCTCGGTGCTGGTCTCGGTCTCGTTCGGCGAATTCGCGAACTGCTCGTCGATGGCCTGCGACACCTCGACCGGGCTGGCGCCCGGTGCGACCCGGAGGATGTACCAGCCGACCGTACCCTTGCCGAACTGCCGCGCCTCCTCGAAATAGTCGTAGTTGAAAAGCATGAAAGCGCTGGTGCCGCGCGGGTCGGCGCTGCGGAAGATGCCTTCGAGATCGAACTCCCAGGTCCGGTTGCCCCCGTCCTGCGGCCAGATCGTCGACTGGATCGGGATGCGGTCGCCGACCTCCCAGCCGAATTGCTCGGCGAGCTCGCGACCGACGACGGCGCCGGTACGGTTCGCGGCCCAGGACTCGACCTGCCCGCCGGGAATGACGAGTTCCGGGTACATGGCGAGGTAGTCGCGTGGCTCGACCGGGAACTGCGGAAACTGGTTGCGCGGCTCCTGGTAGTAGCCGCCGAACCAGGAAGCGTGGGTGACGTCGGCGACGCCCGGCGTCGCCTCGATGCGGTCCTCGTAGCTGATCGGCAAGGGGTTTATCAGCGAGATCTTGTGGATCACGACGAGCCGTTCGGCGTCGGCGACGTCTTCCCCCGAGCGGAACGCGAAGCCGATCGCGTTCAGCAGTGCGAACAGCAGGAAGGCCACCAGCACCGACAGCACCGTCAGCGACGTGCGGATCTTCTTGCGCCAGGCGTTACTCCAGACGAGTCCGAAGTACTTCATGCCGCGGCCCTCGCCTCGAGCTTGCCCTTGTCCAGGTGCAGCGTGCCGCGCGCGAAATCGGCCGCCCGGGCATCGTGCGTCACCATGACGATCGTCTTGCCATGCTCGCTGTTCAGCGTCTGCAGCAGCTTCAGGATCTCGTCGGCCGTCTCGCGATCGAGGTCACCCGTGGGTTCGTCGCAGAGAAGGAGGGCCGGGTCGGAAACGATCGCGCGCGCGATCGCGACGCGCTGCTCCTGTCCGCCGGACAACTCGCGCGGCCGGTGATGCGCGCGGTCGGCCAGGCCGACGATGTCGAGCGCGATGTCAGCGCGCCGCGTGCGCTCTTTGCCCGACATGTTCGTCAGCAAGAGCGGCAACTCGACGTTGCGGCGCGCGCTGAGGACCGGCAGCAGGTTGTAGAACTGGAAGATGAAGCCCACGTGAACCGCGCGCCACGCGGAGAGTTCGCTGTTGCTCATCGACGAAAGCTCCGCGCCGCCGACGGTTACTCTGCCGCTCGTCGGCCTGTCGAGCCCGCCCAGCAGGTTCAGCAGCGTCGTCTTGCCGGAGCCCGACGGACCCATCAGCGCGAGGAAATCGCCCTGTTCGATGTCGAGGTCCAGCTCGTGCAGGACGTCGACCTGTTCCTTGCCCTTGCGATACACGCGGCTGACGTGCTCCAGTCTTGCCAACAGCTCGGCCATCGTTTACTCCCGTCAATACGCCTCAATTCGTCCTGATTTCCTGCCC
>JBFJUJ010000107.1:0-9523 GCA_041624755.1 Woeseia sp.
ACGCCGCGCGCGCTCATGGCGCTGACCGGGATGTTGTTGACGCCTGCACCGGCGCGGGCGATCGCCTCGACGGTATCCGGAATGTCCATGTTGTGCATGTTGTAGGAGCGCAGGATGATCGCATCGGGATGCGTCGACTCGGAAGACACTTCGTAGCGTTCGCGCGGCAGGCGGCGCAGGCCGCCCAGGGCGATGTGGTTCAGCGTGAGGATTATGTACATGACTGCTTATCAGGCTCTCAGTTTCTCGAAATCGTGCATGAAATCGATGAGTGCATCGATGCCGGACTCGGGCATCGCGTTATAGATCGACGCGCGCATGCCGCCGACCGAGCGGTGTCCCCTGAGGTTGAAGAGGCCGGCCGCCTCTGACTGCGACAGGAACCCGGCGTCGAGCTCCGGATCGGCGAGCACGAAGGGCACGTTCATCCACGAGCGTGCATCCGGGGCCACCGGGTTCGAGTAGAAATCAGACGCATCGATGGCCGCATACAGCTTGGCAGCCTTGCGCTCATTGACCTCCGCCATCGCCGCGAGTCCGCCGCGGGACAACAGGTAGTCGAACACGAGGCCGGCGGCGTACCAGGCAAAAGTCGGCGGCGTGTTGGTCATCGAACCGGTGTCGGCGAATACTTTCCAGGTCAGCAGCGTCGGCATACCTTCGCGCGAGCGCTCCAGCAGGTCCCTGCGGACGATGACGACGGTAATGCCGGCCGGGCCGATGTTCTTCTGTGCACCCGCGTAGATCACGCCGTAGCGGCTGACATCGATCGGTCGCGACAGGATCGTGCTCGACATGTCCGCGACCAGCGGCACGTCGCCGCACTCCGGCACGAAATGGAATTCCACGCCACCGATGGTCTCGTTCGGCGTGATATGCAGGTAGGCGGCGTCGTCGCGGGTCTGCCAGTCGGCCGGATCCGGAATGTGATTGAAGCCGTCGGCCTCGCTGCTGGCCGCGACGTTGACACCGCAATGCAGCGCGGCTTCATTGATCGCTTTCTTGCCCCAGCTCCCGGTCAGCACGTAATCCGCCGTGTCGCCGGGCTGCGCGAGGTTCAGGGCAGCCATGGCGAACTGCAGCGACGCCCCGCCCTGCATGAAGAGCACGGCGTAGGAGTCGTCGATGCCAAGCAGGCTGCGGAGGTCGGCCTCGGCTTTTTCTGCGACGGCCATGAAAGCCTTGCTGCGATGGCTGATCTCCATGACCGACATGCCGCTTCGCTGCCAGTCGGGGATGTCGTCGCGGATGCGTTCGAGTACGGGATCGGGAAGCACGGCGGGGCCGGCGCTGAAATTATAGACGCGGGTCATGCAGGAATCCTGTGGCGGGAGTGGATTGACGAGATCGGGACGGGGATGTTACGGGCGGCGTGTTACCGTTTCATTCATCATCGTCGGCCATGGCTTCGATTCGCGCGAGCCCGACCAGGCGCTGCCCGGACTCGAGGCGGATCAGGCGCACGCCCTGGGTATTCCGGCCGATGATGGAAATGTCGCTGACCGGTGTGCGGACCAGCGTGCCGCCGGAGCTGATCAGCATGATCTCGTCGTCGTCGCCGACCTGCAGCGCACCGACCGTGCGGCCGTTCCGGTCGGTCGTCTGGATGGCGATGACACCCTGTCCGCCACGGCCCTGGGTCGGGAACTCGGAGACGTCCGTGCGCTTGCCGTAGCCGTTCTCGGTCGCCGTCAGGATCATGCCGTCGCCGACGATCGACAGGCCGATTACCTCGTGACCGTCGGTGAGCTTGATACCGCGCACGCCGGCAGCTCCGCGGCCCATCGGCCGCACGTCGGTCTCGCGGAAGCGAATCGCCTTGCCGTTGCTCGCAACCAGCAGGATCTCCTGCTTGCCGTCGGTGATCGCCACGTTGACCAGCCGGTCGTCGCGCAGGTCGATCGCGATGATGCCGCTCGCGCGCGGCCGCGAGAACTGGATGAGCGGCGTCTTCTTGACCGTGCCGCCGCTGGTCACCATGAAAACGAAATGGTCTTCCGTGTCGAAGTCGCGGATCGGCAGCACCGCGTTGATGCGCTCGTCCGGCGCCAGCGGCAGCAGGTTCACGATCGGTTTGCCGCGCGAGCCGCGGCTCGCCTGTGGCACCTGGTAGACCTTGAGCCAGTACATCTTGCCGAGACTGGAGAAGCACAGCATGGTGTCGTGGGTGTTGGCCACGAACAGCTGGTCGATGAAGTCTTCGTCCTTGACCTTGGCGGCCGAGCGCCCGCGCCCGCCGCGCTTCTGCGCCCGGTAGTCGTCGATCGGCTGCGCCTTGGCATAGCCGCCGTGCGACAGGGTCACGACCACCTCCTCTTCCGGGATCAGGTCTTCTTCCAGCAGGTCGCTGTGGTCCTGCACGATCTCGGTACGGCGCTCGTCGCCGAAGGCGTCGCGCAGCTCCTCGAGCTCGGTCCTGATGACCCGCAGTAGCTCGTCGGGATCGGACAGGATCACGGAGTACTCGTTGATCTTGCCGAGGATGTCCTTGTACTCGTTGAGGATCTTCTCCTGCTCGAGGCCGGTCAGGCGGTGCAGCCGCAGGTCGAGGATCGCCTGTGCCTGCGTGGGCGACAGGCGGTACTCGCCGTCGCTCAGGCCGTAGCCCGCCGGCAGATCGTCCGGCCGCGTATCGGTCGCACCGGCGCGCTCGAGCATGCCGCTGACGGCGCCGGGCGACCAGGCGCGCGCCACGAGCTGCTCTTTTGCCTCCGCGGGCGACGGCGACGCCTTGATCAGCGCGATGACCTCGTCGATGTTCGCCAGGGCTACCGACTGACCCTCGAGCACATGGGCGCGGTCGCGCGCCTTGCGGAGGTCGAAGATCGTGCGCCTCGTGACGACCTCGCGGCGGTGGGCGAGAAACGCTTCCAGCACCTGCTTCAGGTTGAGAAGCTTTGGCTGGCCTTCGTGCAGCGCCACCATGTTGATGCCGAAAACGCTCTGCAGGGGCGTCTGCTTGTAGAGATTGTTGAGGACGACCTCGGCGACCTCGCCGCGGCGCAGCTCTATGACGATGCGCATGCCGTCCTTGTCGGACTCGTCGCGCAGCTCGGTAATGCCCTCGATGCGCTTCTCGCGGACCAGGTCGGCGATCTTCTCGATCAGCCGCGCCTTGTTCACCTGGTAGGGCAGCTCGGTCACGATGATCGCTTCCTTGCCGCGCTTGTCGATCGTCTCGACCTCGGTACGGGCACGGACGTGCACGCGGCCGCGGCCGGTGCGGTAGGCGGCGTAGATGCCCTGCGCGCCGTTGATGATGCCGGCCGTCGGGAAATCGGGGCCCGGCATGACTTCCATCAGGTCCCTGAGCTCGACCGCCGGGTCGTCGATGAGCCTCAGGCAGGCATTGATGACCTCGGTCAGGTTGTGCGGCGGGATGTTGGTCGCCATGCCGACCGCGATGCCCGAGGAGCCGTTGACCAGCAGGTTCGGGAAGCGAGTGGGCATGACCGACGGTTCGGACTCGGAGCCGTCGTAGTTCTCGACGAAATCGACCGTTTCCTTTTCGATGTCGGCGAGGATCTCGTGCGCGATTTTCGCCATGCGGACTTCGGTGTAACGCATGGCGGCCGGCGCATCGCCGTCGACCGATCCGAAGTTGCCCTGCCCGTCCACGAGCATGTAGCGCATCGAGAAAGGCTGCGCCATGCGTACGATGGTGTCGTAGACGGCGGAATCGCCGTGCGGATGGTATTTGCCGATGACGTCGCCGACGACGCGGGCCGATTTCTTGTACGGCTTGTTGTAGTCGTTGCCGAGTTCGCGCATCGCGTGGAGAACCCGGCGGTGCACCGGCTTCAGGCCGTCGCGCACATCCGGCAGCGCCCGTCCGACGATCACGCTCATCGCGTAATCGAGGTAGGACTGCTGCATCTCGTCTTCGAGACTTACGGACAGTATTTCCTGCGCTACTTCAGGCATTTTCGCTCACAAGTCGTACACCGCCCCGTTCTGGAGGAGCGGAATCGCGACCTTCTCGACGTGGGATTTTATTGAATCGCGGCTTGGCTTGGCCGGGCTCCGGAAGGCGTCCAGCCGGCCGCCGATCCGTGGCGCTCATGATACCACAGCCGCCCTGCCGGCCATACAATTCACAAGCCTTTTCAATGACTCGGCCGCCCCTGCACGCGGCGCTGGCAGGGGCCTCGCGGCCGGGTATACTAGCGGCCCATCACGCCCGCCGCGCCGTCACCGGGTGGCTCCCCGAAGCGCGGCGTCCGGCCAGTCCATGCGAACGGCAGAGCGACGATGCAGCAATGCGACACCCTGATCGAGGCGGCGTGGTGCCTGCCCGTCGACGAGGACGACAGCGTTCTCGCGGACCACGCGATCGTGATCAGCGACGGCCGCATCGTCGACCTGTTGCCGATCACCGAGGCGCGCGATCGATACGCCCCGGGAGCCCTGATCCAGCGCCCTGCGCACGCCGTGCTGCCGGGCCTGGTGAACGCCCACACGCACGCGGCGATGACCTTGCTGCGCGGCTTCGGCGACGACCTGCCGCTCGAACGCTGGCTGGCAGAGCGCATCTGGCCCGCCGAGCTCCGTACCGTCAGCGCGGAGATGGTGCGGGACGGTACGCGCCATGCAATCGCCGAGATGCTGCGCTCCGGCACAACCTGCTTCAGCGACCAGTATTTCTTCCCCGAAGCCGTGGCGGAGGCGGCGGTCGAGGCGCATGTGCGCGCCGTCGTGGCAACCCCGGTGGTCGAATTCCGCAATCCCTGGGCCGGGGACGCGGCGGAGTGTCTCAGCAAGGGAGTCGAGCTGGTGCACGATCGCTACGCCGATCAGCCGCTCGTCTCCGCCGCGTTCGCCCCGCACTCGACCGCAGCGGTCTCCGACGCCTCGTTCGCGGCGCTGCGGGTGCTCGCCGATCAGCTCGACAGCCGCGTGCAGATCCACCTGCACGAGTCGGCGCAGGAGCTGGCGGACGAGGAAGCGCGCAGCGGCGTGCGACCGCTTCGGCGGCTGCAGGAACTCGGCATGGTCAATTCGTCCCTCGTCGCGATCCACGCCGTGCACATCGACGACGACGAGTTGGCGCTGATGGCCGAGCGCGGCGTCGGCATCGTTCACTGCCCCCGATCGAACCTGAAACTCGCCAGCGGCATCGCCGACGTGGGCCGCTACCGGCGTGCCGGGGTCATCGTCGGCCTCGGCAGCGACGGGGCGGCCAGCAACAACGAACTGGAGTTGCTCGGGGAGATGCGTGCCGCGGCGCTGCTGGCGAAAGCCGTGTCGGGCGACGCCGCGGCGCTGCCGGCGGCGGCGGCGATCCGCATGGCTACGCTGGACGGCGCCCGGGCGCTCGGCATCGATGCGGAAACCGGATCGCTCGAGACCGGCAAGTGGGCCGACATCGCCTGCGTCGACCTTGCGCGGCTGAACAGCCAGCCCCTCTACGACCCGGCCTCGCAGCTCGTATACACTGCGCACGCGGAGCAGGTATCCGACGTCTGGGTCGCCGGCCGCCATCTCGTCGAGGGGGGCGCGCTGCTCAATCTCGACGTCGGCGAGATCCTGGGCCGCAGCGAGGAATGGCGGCAGCGCATCGCGGCCGCCTGAGAGGCCGACAACCAGGAGACGGATGGCGAAGACTTTGACGGCAAGCAATGACAACGTCGATGCGGCGGAGATTGCCAAGTTCGACGCCCTCGCCGCGCGCTGGTGGGACCCGGAAGGCGAATTCCGGCCGCTACACCAGATGAATCCGCTGCGCCTCGATTTCATCCGCGAGCGCGCGCCGCTCGCCGGCAGCCGTGTACTCGACATCGGTTGCGGCGGCGGCATCCTGAGCGAGGCGATGGCGCAAGCGGGCGCGCGCGTCACGGGCATCGACGCCGCCGAGGGTCCGCTCGGCGTCGCACGCCTGCACCTCGCCGAATCCGGCGCCGAGGTCGACTACCGGCAGAGCACCGCAGAGGCTTACGCCGCAGAGCACGCCGGCGAGTTCGATATCGTGACCTGCCTCGAGATGCTCGAGCACGTGCCGGCACCCGAGGCCGTGGTAGAAGCCTGCGCGACCCTGGTCCGGCCCGGCGGCAGCGTGTTCTTCTCGACGATCAACCGCAACCCGAAGGCCTTCCTGTTCGCGATCGTCGGCGCCGAGTACCTGCTGCGCCTGTTGCCGGCCGGCACACACGAGTACGAGAAGTTCATCCGGCCCTCGGAGCTCGATGCCTGGGCGCGACACCATCGACTGGAACTCGAGGACAGCACCGGGCTGCACTACAACCCGCTGACCGGCGAGTACTGGCTGGAGCGCAATCTCGACGTCAATTACCTGATGCATTTCAGGCGCAGCCCGGCCTGATGATGGCATCCTCGCGAACGACCCGCGGGCCGATCGACGCCGTGCTGTTCGACCTGGACGGCACGCTGGTCGACACGGCGCCCGACATGGTGGCGGCGCTTACGCGCCTGCGGCAGGATCGCGGCGAGCCGGCGGTCGATTTCGATCTCGCCCGCTCCAACGTCTCGAACGGCGCCGCCGGCCTCATCCGGGTCGCCTTCCCCGACGTCGACGAGGTCACGCGCGCGGACCTGCACCGCCGCTTCCTGTCGCACTACCAGCGCAATCTGAGCCGCGAGTCGCGGGTGTTTCCGGGGCTCGAGCCCCTGCTCGGCCGGCTGGACAGCCGCCGCCGTCCCTGGGGCGTCGTCACCAACAAGCCGCAGGCCCTGACCGACGCGCTGCTCGCGGCCCTGCGACTGACCGGCCGCATGGCCTGTGCGATCAGCGGCGATACGCTGCCGCAGCGCAAGCCCCATCCGGCGCCGATGCTGCTCGCGAGCAGGCTCATGAACGTGGAGCCGCCGCGCATCGTCTATGTCGGGGACGCCGCTCGCGATATCGAGGCCGGCCGCGCCGCCGGCATGCAGACTGTGGCTGCAGCCTGGGGCTACATCACGGCTGACGACGACCCGTCCGCCTGGCAGGCCGATTACATCGCGGAAGATCCGGACGACCTCACGCAGTGGCTGTCAAAAGAGTTAGGGTAGCTGTACCGGGCCGGGAGACGCTGACGCCGATACCACACCATGACGACTCTGACCATTCCGCCGGCACTGATCGACTACGGGCTGCCGATGCTGCTCGCGGGCCTCGTGCTCGGCAGCCTGGTGACGTGGCTGGTCACCCGGCAGCGCCGCCTGCGGCTCGAGCAGGCCGTTCGCGAACTCGAAACGCGCGTGAAGGACCAGGAGACGCTGCAGCGGGAGCGCGAACTCGCTTTCGAGGCAGCCAGCGGTCGGCTGACGGCCGCCGTCTCGGAGCTCGCCAATCGCTCGCTCAAGTCCAACAGCGAGAATTTCCTGCGGCTCGCGGAGCAGAATCTCGGCACGCAGCAGGAACGGGCGAAGCACGAACTCAGTGAACGCGAGAAAGCGGTCGAGAACCTGGTCAAGCCGATCCGCGAGGCCCTGCAGCAATCGCAGAAACAGATCACCGAACTCGAGAAGGCCCGTTCACAGGCCTACGGCAGCATCCGCCAGCAGCTCGAGACAATGCAGCTCAGCCAGCGCACGCTTGCCGAGGAAACCCGCAACCTCGTCAAGGCGCTGCGGCGCCCGGAGGTGCGCGGTCGCTGGGGCGAGATCACGCTCAGGCGGCTGGTCGAACTCGCCGGCATGGTGGAACACTGCGATTTCCGCGAGCAGGTGCACAACACGGGCGACGACGGCGTCATCCGTCCCGACATGATCGTCAGCATGCCGGACGATCGGCAGCTCATCGTCGACGTCAAGACTCCGCTGGACGCCTATCTCGAGGCGGTGGAGGCGGCGGACGATACGCAGCGCAACCTCGCCCTGCAGCGGCACGCGCGCAAGCTGCGCGAGCACGTCCGCAAGCTCGCGAGCAAGGGCTACTGGGACCAGTTCGCGAAGAGTCCGGAGTTCGTCATCCTGTTCATCCCGGGCGACCAGTTCCTGAGCGCGGCGCTGAACGAGGATCCCGAGCTGATCGAGTTCGCGCTGTCGGAGCAGATAATCCTCGCGACTCCGACGAGCTTCGTCGCCCTGCTGAAGGCGGTCGCCTACGGCTGGCGGCAGCTCTCCCTGGCGGAGAACGCCGAGGAGATCCGGCGGCTCGCGGAAGACCTGTACGGCCGGCTGGCGACGTTCGTCAGCCACCTGAACAAGGTCGGCCGCCAGCTCGCCAGCAGCGTCGACAATTACAATCGCGCGGTCGGCTCGCTGGAGCGCAAGGTCTTGCCCGGGGCGCGCAAGTTCGTCGAGCTCGGCATCCGGCCGAAGAAGGAGCTCGAGTCCATCGAGCCGCTCGAGAGGCTGCCGCGATCGATCGTCGAAACGGACGCGGACGACGACACGGACAGCCCGGCCGGAGAGCCCGAGCCGACCTCCGAGCCTGGCGGCAAGACATTGCAGTGAGTCGCGCCGCGAACGACGCCCGCCCTCAGAAACGCTGATCAGCGAAAGTACCGCCATGGACCATCAGAACTACGAGTATCCCGACGACCTGCTGTCGGGCCGCGTGATCCTGATCACCGGCGCCAGCGACGGCATCGGCCGCGCCCTGGCGCTCGAAGCCGCCCGGGTCGGCGCGCAGGTGATCCTGCACGGCCGGAACGCCGGCAAGCTGGAAAAGGTGTACGACGAGATCGAGGCGCTGGACGGCTCACTGCGCCCGTCCATCGCCGTCATGGACCTCGCGACCGCGGATGGCAATGCCTACCTGTCGCTGGCCGAGAGCCTGGAGAGCGAGTTCGGGCGCCTCGACGGGCTGGTCAACAACGCCGGCATCCTGGGGCCCCGCCAGCCCATCGAGCAGTACGAGGCGGCCGAGTGGCAAAAGGTGATGCACGTGAACCTGACCGCCGCATTCGCGATTACACAGGTGCTGCTGCCGCTCCTGAAGATCGCCGAGCAGCCGTCGATCATCTTCACCAGCAGCGGCGTCGGCCGGGTCGGCAAGGCCTACTGGGGCGCCTATTCCGTGTCCAAGTTCGGCACCGAGGCGCTGTCACAGATCCTCGCGGCCGAGCACAGCCACACGGAGCTGCGCGTCAACTGCATCAACCCGGGCCCGACCCGCACCGACATGCGCCTGCAGGCCTACCCGGCCGAGGACCGCGACAAGCTGAAGACCCCGGAGCAGGTGCTGCGGCCCTACCTGTACCTGCTGGGACCGGACAGCCGCGGCGTCAGCGGCCAGAGCCTCGATGCGCAGTAGGCCACCGTCGACTCGGGTACCCACCCGACGGCCGCATTGCGGGACTCATGCCGAGTTCGGGCAGACCTCGAACCGTGTTTCGATAACACTCATCGACGACCGAACACGCCAATGCGCCCAGTCAATGGGCGTGGTTCAAGCGCGCCGCGCAGCCGTGCGCGAAGCGTCGGGCGTGAACGGCGAACCATCTAGGGCAAATCGCGAACAAGCAGTATCGGTACTGTCTGGAGCTTGGATGTACGCGTGAGAGCCCCACCGCCGGTTAGCAGCCAGACCTCGTCATACAGGTCGAGCCGGAGAAGAGCGGTGGGTGTTGCGGTCCAC
>JBFJUJ010000108.1:0-9506 GCA_041624755.1 Woeseia sp.
GATCGAGAAGAGCATACTCGGCATCGAGCCCGTGACGCCCGGCGTGCGGCTGCGGATCGACGGCGGCATCGGCCGGCCGTCGATGGAGAAGACCGCGCGCAACGAGGCGCTGTGGCAGGAGGCACAGCGTCGCGGCGCCGCGCTCGGTCTCGAGTTCGGCCAGGGCCGTGCCGGCGGTGGGTCAGACGGCAACACGACCAGCCAGTTCACGGCGACGCTGGACGGCCTCGGCCCGGTCGGCGACGGCGCCCATGCGGAGCACGAGTTCCTGTTCATCGACAGGACGCTGGAGCGAAGCGCGCTGCTGGCGATGCTGCTGCTCGCGCCCGCGAGTCACGGAGAGTCGCCATGAGCGTGCTGCTGCTGGGTTCGCTGACGCGCATCGCCGATTTCGACTTCGAGCCCTGGGAGATGGAGGAACTGCCGAGGGAAGAGTGGGCGCTGGGCGACTACGTGATCGGCGAGACGGTCAGCCGGCCGTCGCCGCTCATGATCGAGCTCGCCTCGGGCCGCATGGTGCAGGCGCTGCCGGGCGATCTCGTCGTCGGCGCCTTCGGCGACCGCGCGGCGACGCTGGAAGGCGTCGGCAGCTTCCGCGACATCGAGGGCCGGCGCATGCACGCAATGACCGGCGCGGGCCTCTTCGGCAGGGCCACGTCGTGGTCGACGATGGTGCCGCCGCCCGTCGAGTTCGACTACCGCGGCCACATCGTCCGCGATGGCGCCAAGGTCACGATGTCAGACTTCGTGGACCCCTCCGACGGCGAGTCCTTCGACGTGCCTACGGTACTCCTCGTCGGTACCTCGATGTCCGCGGGCAAGACGACGGCCGGGCGCATGATCGTGCACGAGCTGCAGTCGACCGGCAAAGCGGTCATCGGCGCCAAACTCACGGGCGCGGGTCGCTACCGTGACGTCCTGAGCTTCCAGGACGCCGGCGCCGAGCGCGTGTTCGATTTCGTCGACGCCGGCCTGCCGTCCACGGTTCTGCCCGCCGTCGACTACCTCGCAGCCATCCGCCCGCTGCTCGCGCGCATCGACAGGCTGAGGCCGGACGTGCTGGTCGCGGAGGCGGGCGCGTCGCCGCTGGAGCCGTACAACGGTGCCGCGGCCATTGCCGCGCTCGGCGACAACATCACGCACACGGTCGTCTGCGCGTCGGACCCCTACGCCGTCCTCGGCGTCGAGCACGCCTTCGGCATCAAGCCGACTTTCGTCGCCGGGCCAGCGACGTCGACGTCCGCGGCCATTGAGCTCGTCCAACACATGTGCGGCGTGCCGGCGATCAACGTTCTCGACCCGGCGTCACGCGACGAGCTGCGCCGGATGTTCGAGTAGCAAGGCGCTGCAACTACCACGGGACGGCAGCCACGGGCGTCCACCGTTCCTCGCGGCGACTGACCCGGCCCGCCGAATCCTCGCCTTCGTAGCTGATCGCGCCGACCTCGGCAATGCCACCGGGCGTTTCGTCGAGCGCGCGAGTGTTGATGATGCCGTAGCGGCCGCCGGGTGTCTCGATGACGGCGCCGATGTATACGCCGCACCGGCGGCACAGCAGGAAATCCGCGGTCCTCAAAGCGAAGCGATAGCGCTGCAGCAGATCGGGTTCTTCACAGGCAAACTCGAGCGAGCCGGCCGGGTCGGAGGTGCTCAGCGCGTCGTGTGCGCGGCAGAACCGGCACTGGCAGGCGCGAATCGACCAGCTGTCCGGTAATGCACCGGTGGCATAGCGAAACCGGATGGCTCCGCAATGGCAGCTTCCGCGATAGGTTCTTGTCGTCATCGCCTGCAGCCTGTCGGGCTCCATGGGTCCCTCGAATGAGTATAGTGAATATCGTCACGGTCCGGCCGGCGAGGCCCGGGCGGCGCCCTTGCAGAGGCTGTCCAGGATCTCACCGAGAGTGAACGCGGTGCGGGCTCTCGAGGATCTCGATTTCGTTGTCGGTAACACGGAGAATGATTTCGCCAGCCGCAAGATAGGCTTCGAGGTTTTCAGGTTCGAAGGCGACCGGGCAGTGGAGCACTGGGACAACATCCAGGAACGACAGGGGACGAACCCGTCCGGTCGGACCATGGTGGACGGGCCGACCGAGGCCGTGAACCTCGAACTGACGGAACGAAATCGTTCCTTCGTTCGGGAATTCGTCCAGCAGGTGCTGATCGAAGGGCGCGTCGACCGGCTTACTGATTTTGTCGACGAAGATTCCTACGCCGAACACAATCCCCGACTGGGTGACGGTGTGGCCGCTCTCCTGGTCGCCCTGGAAGCGAAGGACGAAAGCGGCAGGCTGATCGACTATCGTCGCATTCATCGTATCCTCGCGGAGGGCAGTTTCGTGCTCTGCGTCAGCGAGGGACGCTACCGCGGCGTGCACAGTGCATTCTACGACCTGTTTCGAATTGAGAACGGCAAGGTCGCAGAGCACTGGGATACGACCGAAAAGATCGCGCCGCGCAGCGAGTGGAAGAACGACAACGGCAAGTTTTGAGGTACCATCGTCGCCGGAAGCTTGGCCTGACTCCATCCGTCACGACACATTTGTGCACCAACGGCAGGTGCGCGGGGCGTCAGTGCGGACGTTCGAATTCGCAGGAGCATCGATGAGAAAAAAGATTGGCTCAGCCAGTTGGCTGGTGGTCGGCATGCTGGTCGCAACAACCGGCTCGGCTGAAACGTATGATTTCGAGATTGACCTCGCCTTCGAAAGCACAAGCTTCGACGGCAGCCAGACGATCGCGACGAACGGCGGGACGATTTTCAATTCGACCCGGATCGACACGGATGACCTGGGCCTGTCCGGCAGCTGGTATTTTGCCGGTCTGTCGGACGACAAGGGGCCGAGGGCACGCGCGGATTTCGTCGATCGGGCGTCATCATTGAGCCTTGGTTACTCGCGTACAGATCAGACGACCGCGACGTTGATCACCAACGACGATCCCTCGTTCCCGATTCCCCCGCTCGATTCGAGAATCGATTCTGACGGAAAAACTTTCGTGCTCGATTTTCGCTACGTCGACCGGGGCAGCGGCTGGTTCGGCGACGCGGGCCTGCTGAGCTCGAACGTTACGATTGGGGGCCTGGTCAGCGACTCGGTCGATGCAACCGGTTGGCGGCTGGGTGCCGGGAAATACCTGTTCGATACGACAGCTCTCAGCGTCGACCTGAGCCAGGTCGACGTCGATGGCGGAGGGGACGCGACGCTTGCTACGCTTGCCCTGGAGCACCTGGGCGACCTCGGGAGCGGATGGCAGTATGCCGTCGACCTCGGTTACAGCAGGGTGGACGCCGACGGCGGTTTCGAGCTGGACACGCTCGGCGCAGCCATCGCTCTGTATCCGACCCGGGACGTCGAGTTCGGTGTCGCTGTCGAGGACGTCTCCGGGAGTAACGTCGGCCAGGATACGACCGGCGTCGAGGGATTCGCGAGCTGGTTCGTCACGCCGAACGTCCGCCTGTCAGCGCGCTACCGCGTCGATGACGTCGGCTTTGCAGGCAACGTCTTTCTGGGCGGTGCGACCAGCGCCGGCGACGCCGACCAGGACTCGTTCGGCATTGGCGCCACCGTTCGGTTTTAACAGCGCCCTGAACGGCCTTCCTGCGAGCTCGTATCGACCGGCCTCTGCCGGCACAGCGTTCTTTCGCGCCGTCGTCAGGACGCCCCGCGCCGCGCCGCGAGCATCTCCATCAGCCGCCGGTTGCGCCAGCGCACGCGCTCGTCGCGCTCAGAAAGCGGCAGCAGCGCGCGGCGCTCGGCCGTCACTTTCGCGACGAGCTCGGGTGTCCAGGGATCGTGCTGGCCGCGCTCGGCGCCCATCGCTGCGTAGGCCGGGCCCAGCAGCGCGGCGTGCCGCTCGATGCCGCCCTGCGTGTTGAGATCCACGGTCTCGAACGGCCCGACGACCGACCAGCGCAGGCCGAGGCCGTCGCGCACGATGCGGTCGATATCGTCGACGCCGGCGACGCCGTCGCGGACGAGGCAGTAGGCCTCGCGCAGCAGCGCACCCTGCAGGCGGTTGAACACGAAACCGGGTACTTCACGGCGCAGCGTCACCGGCGACATGCCGGCAGTGGCGAGGATCTCTCGCGCGCGGTCGACCGCCGCCCCAGCCGTGAACGGCGCCGGCACGATCTCGACGACGGAGACCAGGAACGGCGGGTTGCCCGGGTGCGCAACGAGACAGCGCGCGCGACCTTCGAGATGCGCGGCGAACTGCGACGCCGTCATGGCCGACGACGCGCTCGCGATCACCGCGTCCGCGGGCGCGGCCGCATCGAGTTCCCGCAGCAGTTCGCGCTTCAGTTCGAGGTTTTCAGGTGCGCATTCGTGCACCAGGTCGGCGTCCGCGACCGCCGCGGCGGGTGAGTCGACTACCCGCAGCTTGTCGAGAATCGCGGCCGGCTCGCGCTCCAGCAGATCGAATGACGCGAGGTCGTCGAGGATGCCTGCGACCCGCGATTCGGCCGACGCTCGCTGCCCCTCGTCGCTGTCGAAGACCGTGACGCGGTGCCCGCGGCTCAAGTGCACGACGGTGAAGCCCACGCCGATGCTGCCCGCGCCGATGATTGCGATGCGCGGTTTCCCTGGATGGTCGGCGGACTGCTGCACGGCGATTGCGCTCGTTCCGGGCCTGTGAGATTGTGCGCACGATTGTTCACCGGGCGGGCGCTGTCAAGGCGCTGCCGCACGCGACGCTCACGGGTCGCGCCGGGCTTCGCCGGCAACGGCGACAATCGTCACGAGCAAACGATCGAGCATCACGCGGGGCGCCGATGTACGACCTTGCCGAAAAAACCGTCCTGGTTACCGGCGCCTCGAAAGGCATCGGCGCCGCGATCGTCGGACGACTGGGCGAGGCGGGCGCCGCGGTGATCGCCCACTACGGGTCGGATCGCGCCGGCGCCGAAGAGGCCACCGCCGACATAGGCGACGAGCGCAAGCTGCTGCTACCCGCCGACTTCAGCGACCTCGACGCCGTCGAAGCCCTGTGGGACCGGGCCTGCGACTGGCGCGGGCGCGTCGACGTGTTCGTCAACAACGCCGCTGTGATGCTGTTCGGCGGCGGCGTCGACCAGGGCGTCGAGCAGTGGGACCGCACCTGGGAGCGGACGCTCAGGATCAACGTGCTGGCGGCCGGCCGGCTCATGCGCCGCGCGGTGCGGCATTTCCTCGAACACGGCGGCGGCAGCCTCATCACGATCTCGAGCTGGGCGGCGCAGAAAGGCGTCACGAACCCGGAGACGATCGCCTACGGCGCGTCGAAGGCCGCCGTGCACAACGCGACGCAGACGATCGCCCGGGCCTACGCGCGCGACGGCATACTCGCCTATTCCATTGCGCCCGGGGTCGTGCGCACGCGGCTGTCCGAACAGTTCGCTGCGACGCAGGGCGGCGAGGACGCGATCACCGAGGGGCTCGCGATGCGCGAGTGGGTGCCGCCGGACGACGTCGCGAAGACCGTAACCTTCCTCGCGAGCGGCGTCGCGCGGCACCTGACCGGTGCGACGCTCGACGTCAACGGGGCGAGCTACATCCGTTGAGCGCGGACCGCGGCCTGCGTATCGAACTCGACGGGGTAACGCGCCCGGACGATTCCTTTCACCTGAGCTTCGAGGGCCGGCCGGTTATCGCGTTCCCCGGGGAAAGCGTCGCCGCCGCGCTGATCGCCGCGGGCGAGGCCGGGCTGCGGGAGGCCGGGGATTCGGACCGCGGCCTGTTCTGCGGCATGGGCGTCTGCGGCGAATGCGACGTCCTCGTCGACGGGCAACCGCGCCGCGCGTGCATGGAAAAGGCGCAGCCGGGAATGTCGATCCTGCGGCATCCGCCGATCCGCGAGCCCGGCACAGCGGACAGTCGCGCCGCTGGCGACGACTGGGAGGAGCGGTCGGCGGACGTGCTGGTCGTCGGCGGCGGCCCCGCGGGGCTGTCCGCGGCCATCGCAGCTGCGGACGCCGGCCTCGACGTCGTCGTCGTCGACGAGCGGCAGCAGCCCGGCGGCCAGTACTACAAGCAGCCTCCCGATGCATTCCGCGTGGCCGGGGACGAACTCGACCGCCAGTTCGCCGAGGGCCGGGAACTGGTGCACCACGCGCTCGCTAGCGGCATCGACTACCTCGCGCCGGTCTCCGTCGTCGCCGCGTTCGCCGGCCGGCGGGTCGCGGTCGCGACAGCCGACGGCATGCTGCTGCTCACGGCACAGCGCATCGTTATCGCCACCGGCGCGTACGAGCGCCCGCTGCCGTTCCCGGGCTGGACGCTGCCCGGCGTGATGACCACGGGCGCGGCGCAGACGCTGCTGCGCGGCAACCAGGTCGTGCCGGGGAAGCGCGTGCTCGTTGCCGGCAACGGCCCGCTGAACCTGCAGGTCGCGGACGAGCTGTCGCGGGCCGGCGCGGAGATCGTCGCCGTCGCGGAACTGGCGGCCAGCCCGATCAGGCAACCCGCCCGGTCGGCGAGACTCCTGCTGAGCGGTCCGCGGGTGGCGCTCGAGGGCCTGCGGCTCCTTGCCGGTCTCGCCGCTCGCCGCATCCCCCTGCTCTATCGCCATGCCCTCGTGAAGGCGGAGGGCGGCGACCGCGTCGAGCGCGCGACGCTCGCGCTCATCGACGCGGAGGGCCGCAGGCTTCCGGGCAGCGAGCGGGCCTACGAGGTCGACGCCGTCTGCCTGAACTACGGCTTCCTGCCGCAGAGCGAGCTGGCGAGAGCGCTGGGCTGCGAGTACCGGCAGGATCCCGTGACCGGCAACCTGCGCTGCGAGCGCGACGGCGACGGACGGACCGCCGTGCCGGAAGTCTTCGTCGTCGGCGACTCGGGCGGCCTCGGCGGCGCGAGGCTCGCGGCCGACCAGGGCTCGTTCGCCGGCGCGCACATCGCGCTCGATCTCGGTGCGCCCTCGCTGCCGATGGCCACGCACCTGCGCCGTCTCGAGGCGCGTATCCGCCGGCACCAGCGCTTCCAGGAGGCGCTGTGGGCCGTGTTCCGCGCGCCGTTCCTGACCACCGAGCTCGCAACCGCCGACACGCTCGTCTGCCGCTGCGAAGCCCTGGACCTCGGTCGGCTGCAGCGCGCCGTGGCCGGGGGCTGCCGCTCGCTCGCGGCGCTGAAGCAGAGCACCCGCGCCGGCATGGGGCGTTGCCAGGGACGTTACTGCACGACCTCGCTCAGGGCCCTGCTCGGCCATGCGCCGGGCGACGTCGGCAGCGGCGACCTGTTCGCGCCGCGGCCGCCGCTGAAGCCCGTCGCCCTGGGCCTGCTCGCCGGCAGGGTCGGCCCGGAGCCCGTGGCGCGCGACCTGCTGGCGGCAGCGGCCGACGATGAGCGGGCCGACTGAACCGCGCGGCAGGCCAGCGCGCCCGCCCGCCATGGCGGCAGCAGCTGCGCGCTATGCGAACAGTTGTTCTTGACCTGCTACAGAGGCCCCTTCACGATAGGGTTCGCTCCGTGTCCCGCTCGCGCCGCCGCTGACCCTGTGCCGGAGCAGGGTCGCGGCCTGAGACAACGAGGAACTGACAGCCCATGTTGCGAAGTTGTTTGACGGTCCTGGCCCTTGCGCTGGCGGTCCTGGCCGGCCAGGCAGAGGCCAACAGCCTCGACCAGATCCTGAAACAGGGGACGATCCGCGTCGGCATCAACCCGAATTTCCCGCCGATGAGCTCGTTCGGCATGACGAACCAGCTCGAGGGCTTCGATATCGACATCGGCCGCCGCATCGCCGACGAACTCGGCGTCGACGTCGAGTTCGTGACGACGGAGACGGCGCAGCGCGTGCCGTTCCTGATTTCCAACCGGATCGACATCGCGCTCGGCGCGATGACGCGGACACCCGAGCGAGCCAAGGTGATCAGCTTCACCGTGCCGCTGCACTCCGAGTCGATGGGCGTGATCACGACGGACAAGCTCGACGTGCAGACCTGGGAGGACCTGAACGACGAGAGCATCACGCTCGTCAACATGCGCGGCAACCTGTCGGTGTCGATCCTCGAGGAGAAGCTGCCGAAGCCGAAAGTGCTGCTGGTCGACGGCAACGCCGACACGATCCGCGCGATCGCCCAGGGGCGGGCGGACGCCCTCGTCGAGAACGTCGACTTCTTCATGAATTTTCTCAAGAACTACCGGCGCGTCAACTGGCGCGTGCTCGACGACCCGATCTTCGTCGCCTGGTGCACCATCGGCGTCAGCAAGGGTAACGACGAGCTGCGCGACTTCCTGAACATCCTGCTCTACGACCTGCACTCGAGCGGCGAGATCGACGCCCTGTGGCAGAAGTGGTACGGCAGCCCGATGGCTGTGCCGGTCGAGGCCGACCCCTGGTTCTGACGGGGCCGGTTGTCCTGCGCCGCAGACGACGCACCGCAGGCTGAGCGATGGACTACACCCTGCAATTCTCCGCGGTCTTCGACGAGCTGCCCTACCTCCTGGGCGGGGCCGTGGTTACGCTGCAGATCGCCTTCGTGACGTTCTGGTGTGGGGCGCTGATCGGCATCTTCGGCGCCGTCGCCAAGGTTTACGGCGGGCCGGTGACGAGCCGCGTCGCCCACGGCTACGTCGTGTTCTTCACCAACACGCCCGCGCTCGTGCAGATCTTCCTGCTCTATTACGCGCTCCCGGAGGCCGGCATCCTGCTCGGGCCGCTGACCGCGGTGCTGATCGGCCTGACGCTGAACGCCGGTGCCTACCTGACGGAGATCCTGCGTGCCGGCGTCATCTCCGTGCGCCGCACGGAGATCGAGGCCGCGACCACGCTCGGCATGTCCGGGCTGCAGATCCTGCGCTTCGTAATGCTGCCGCACATCGCGAAGACGATCTTCGCGCCGCTGTCGAACTTCTTCATCTGGCTGGTGCTCGGCAGCTCGCTCGCGGCGCTGTTCGGCGTCGAGGAGCTGACCGGGCGCGCGATCAACATCAGCACCGAGAACCTGCGCAGCATCGAGACGTTTACCGTGGTCGCCGCCATCTACGTCGTGCTGACCGTCGTGGCCAGCACGTCCCTCGCGCTCGTCGGCCGCTACGCGTTCCGCGTCAGGGCCAAGGTGTTCTGATGCTGGAACGGCTGCTCGAAGAAGTCCCGCTGTTCTTCAACTACCACAACCTGGTGTTCATCGCCCAGGCGATGGGACGCACGCTGTGGATGACTCTGGTCGGCTGTTCGATCGGCTTCGCCGCCGGCCTGCTGCTGGCCGTGATACGACAGTCGCGCTCGCGCCTGCTGCTGCCGATAAGGGCGGTCGTCATCGCCTACGTCGAGACCTTCCGGCGCATCCCGTTCCTCGTGATCCTGTTCATCGTGCTGTTCGTGATCGAGCCGCTGATGCCGGGCACCTCGCTGCTCGGCATCGCTACGGTCTCCGTCTGCCTGCTGTCGACCGCCTTCCTGTCCGAGATCGTGCGCTCGGGGCTCGAGTCGGTGCCGCCGCAGCAGGTCGAGGGCGCACGCACGCTGAATTTCTCGGCGCTGCAGATGCTCCTGCTCGTGATCCTGCCGCAGTCCTGGCGCGTGATACTGCCGCC
>JBFJUJ010000109.1:0-9460 GCA_041624755.1 Woeseia sp.
CGGCGCCCCATGAGGATTGCCCCGGTGCGCGCCGCGAGCGGCGCGGCGCCCGGCGAATGATCGGGGTGCGTGTGCGTGACGATGACGGCGTGTGCCGCCGGCGCCAGCTCGCACAGTGCATCGATGTGGCGGTCGATCGCCGGGCCGGGGTCGATGACGACGGCGCCGTTCCTGCCGAGGACGTAGCTGTTGGTGCCCGGACCCGTCATCATCGACGGGTTCGGCGCGACGAGGCGCGTGACGCCCGCGGCGACCGTCACGGGCAGGCCGGGCTCGAGCCGGCCGCTCATTCCTCGCAGCCCATGTGGTCGGCCGGGTAATCGCGGCTGCCCGGCATCACGATGCGGCGCTCGTCGCCGTCGCCGACGACCGCCGGCAGCAGGCACGGTACGCCGCCTTTTTCCTGTTCGCGCGCCCAGGCCAGCGCCGCGGCGACGTCGGTGAACGCCGCCAGCGTCGCCAGCGTCCGCTCGGTCGGGCGCGGCAGCTCGAGCTTGCCGTCGGCAGCCGCCGCCAGCGCCTCGGACGGACGCAGCCAGACGCTGTCGGTCAGTTCACCGCCATCGTGGCAGGCATGCTGCCCCTGCGGCAGCCGCGCGGCGAAGAAACGCGTCGAGAAGCGCTTGTCGAAAAAGCGCGGCGTGACCCAGTGCGAAAAGTAGCAGAGCTCGTCGCAGGCAAGCGTCAGGCGTTCCTGCTCCAGCAGATCGGGCCACGCGAGGCTGCCGTCGTTCAGCGCGTCGCGCAGCGCATCGCAGCCATCGTCGTCGACCAGACGCGGCTCGCCGGCATCCGCGGCACGATGCGCGAGCAGGACCGCGGTCTCCTCGAACAGCTCGCGAATGGCTGCGCTGAAATACACGAGCCCTCCCTCGTTGAGTCCCAGGCGGCGGCTCAGCTGCGCGTCGTTGGCATCGCCGCAGCGTGCCGCGACCGCCGTGTCGTCCGGCTCCGTGACGCCGCCCGGGAACACGTAGCTCGCGCCGAAAGCGGCGCGCTCGTGGCGCAGCACCAGCAGCACCTCCGGACCGGCAGGCGCATCGCGCAACAGCACGACGGTCGACGACGGCCGCGGCCTCGAGGCCTGCGCGGGCGCTCCGCTCATCGATGCGGCGCGGTCCGTCAGGGCTCCGCCCGCTCCGCGGCGAAGTCGGCGAGGCGCTGCAGCTGCTCGCCGAGCACCTCGTCGACCGGGCCGGCCAGTTCGGCGAGGCCGCCGGGGCGGTAGCCGCCGACGGCATAGCGCAGCGTCACCGTCGTCCGGGCCGTCTGCGGATCATCGCCCGCGTCCCCGCCGTCTTCCAGTTCGAGCGTCAGGTTGCCGTTGATCCCGAGTAACCCCAGCGGGCCGAGTCCGCCGGTCAGCCTGAGCAGCACACCCGGATTGACGAAGGTCACGCTCAGGTGCACGAGGCCGCCGCTCTCGCCGAGCCGTTCGCAGAAACAGCCCATCGGGACCGCCGTGATATACAGGTTGGCGGCGTCGCCGGAGACGGTATGGGCGCTGCTCCACCAGTGGCCCACGTCGTCGATGATCGCCCCCCAGGCCGCGGCGCGGCCGACCGGCAGGCTTGCGCGATGACGGACGGTAAAGCCGCCTTCGGCGCTGTCGAGCACCTCGGCGGCGGCCGGGGCGCCAACGGCGAGCGCGGCCAGCGCCAGCCGTGGCAGCAGGGATCGAAACATGCGGTTTCTCTCCAGGTCGCGGTTGCGGAGCAACGAGTGTACGCTGCGTGCCGCAGACGGTCACCCGGCCGCACGGCGGGGCCGGGACAGGCCGGGGCGGCGCAAATCAGCCGAGCGGCAGCAGCGTCACCAGCAGGAACAGGAGCGCAATGAACGCGGTAGCGAAATAGATTTTCCGGAATGTGCCCATATGTCGGAAGTCGCGGGTGGTCGATCGACCGCCATTGTTCCGCAGGCTTCATGAACCACGCCTTAAAGGCTCGCAATGCATGACGACACCGCCAGACTCAAGGACTTTCTCGAGCGCCACGAGCGGCTCGCGATCCTGACCGGCGCGGGCCTGAGTGCCGCCTCGGGCATTCCGGAGTATCGCGACGACGACGGCGAATGGAAGCATGCGCGGCCCGTGCAGTATGCCGATTTCGTGGCCAGCGAGGCGACGCGCAGGCGCTACTGGGCACGCAGCTACGTCGGCTGGCAGCGCGTCGCGGCGGCCAGGCCGAACGCGGCACACCACGCGCTGGCGCGGCTGGACGCCGCCGGTCGCGTCGAAGGCCTGATCACGCAGAACGTCGACAACCTGCACCGCCGCGCCGGCAGCCGCGCGGTGATCGACCTGCACGGCATCCTGGAGCAGGTCCGCTGCCTCGACTGCGGCGAGCGTTCGGCGCGCGCCGCTTACCAGCAGCGCCTCGGCGACGCGAACCCCGGCTGGACGGCAACGGCACGCGGCGTGCGCCCCGACGGCGACACGGACCTCGCCGACGACGCAATGCGCGATTTCCGCGTGCCGGCCTGCCTGCGCTGCGGCGGCGTGCTGAAGCCGGACGTCGTGTTCTTCGGCGAATCCGTGCCGCGCGAGCGCGTTGCGGCGGCCACGGAGCAGGTCGCCAACGCCGACGCGCTGCTGGTGGTCGGCTCGTCGCTGATGGTGTTCTCGGGCTACCGTTTCGTGCGCCAGGCGAGTACGGCGGGCAAGCCGGTCGCGATCCTCAACCGCGGCCGCACCCGCGGCGACGATCTCGCGACGCTGCGCATCGCGGCCGACTGCTGCGCGCTGCTCGACGCCGTGACGCAGCGGCCGGGGTAGCGACTCGTGATTCCCGACGGCTGGGCCGTCGTTTTCGAGAGTCGGCAGCGCCAGGCCTGCGCGGATCGTGCGCTGGTGCTGACGTCGCTGTCGATCGCGCACGAGGTGCTCGGCGACGGCCACCGCTACCTGCTGCTCGTGCCCGAGCCGGACGGCCATCGCGCGCGCCACGAACTGTATCTCTACGACCAGGAGAACCGCCCGCCGCGCCGGCGCCGCCGCGCGGCACTGACCGCCGACCACGACCCGTGGCCCGGCGTCATCGGCTACGTGTTCGTCGTCTGCCTCGTGGCATTCGCGGCCGGCGAAGGGGCTTTCGGCCGCGACTGGCTGGGCGCCGGGCGGGTCGACGGCGCGCTGATCCGTGACGGCGAGGGCTGGCGCGTGTTCACCGCGCTGACGCTGCACAAGGACATCGGTCACCTGCTGGGCAATCTCGGCTTCGGGTCGCTGTTCGGAGCGCTCGCTGCCCGCGTCATCGGTTCCGGCGTCACCTGGCTGACGGTCGTGCTGTCAGCCGGCCTCGCGAACGCGCTCAACACGGCCCTGCTCGTCCCGAGCCATCGCTCGATCGGCGCCTCGACCGCGGTATTCGCGGCGCTCGGGCTCGTCGCCGGCTTCGTCTGGCGCGGCCGGCTCATGGCGCAGGACCGCTGGCCCTACCGGCTCGGCCCCGTCGTCGGCGGCATCGCCCTGCTCGCCTATACCGGCACCGGCGACGAATCCACCGACATCGGCGCGCATCTCGCGGGTTTCATCTGCGGTTTCGCGGGCGGCTTCGTGCTGACGCGCTTCGCCGCCGTCTTCGAGAGTTTCCGCCTGCAGTGGCTCTGCGGATTGCTCGCCCCCGGCGTCATCGCCGTCGCCTGGTGGCTGGCGCTCGCCTGAAATCGCGCTGGCAGTCGCGCGGCCAATCCTTACAATGGCCACCGTCGGGCGGCCGGCGCAGCGGGCTCCGCGCCCGGGCAGTCGTCAGCGACCAGACTTCACAGAGCACGCGTAAGGAACTCCGATGCAAAACCAGGGCGCCACAGGCATGAATCTCGATCTCGGCAATGCCTACGAAACGATGCAGACCTTCGCCGTCGAGGTCGGCCTCGAATTCGGCCTGAGTCTCTTCACCGCCCTTGCCATCTTCGTCATCGGTCGCTGGGTGGCGAAGGCGCTGTCGCGCGGCCTGCGCAAGGTCCTGCAGGCGCAGAAGGTCGACAAGATCCTCGAGACCTTCGTCAGCAACATCGTGTACTGGCTGCTGATGGCCTTCGTCATCATCGCGGCGATCACGGAGCTCGGCGTGAAGACGACCTCGTTCATCGCCGTCGTCGGCGCGGCGGGCCTCGCCATCGGCCTCGCCATGCAGGGCTCGCTGTCGAATTTCGCCGCCGGCGTGCTGATCGTGCTGTTCCGGCACTACAAGGTCGGCGACTACATCGAGGCGGGCGGCGTCGGCGGCAGCGTCATGGCCGTACAGATCCTGACGACGACGCTGAAAACTCCGGACAACAAGACTATCATCATCCCGAACAGCCAGATCATGAACGGCATCATCACGAACTACTCGGCGAACGACACGCGTCGTGTCGACATGACCTTCGGCGTAGGCTACGACGACGACATCGACAAGGTACGTACGGCGATCAAGGAAGTCATCGAAGCCGACCCGCGCGTGCACAAGGAACCGGCACCGGTGATCGTCGTCGGCGCGCTGGCCGACAGCAGCGTCAATTTCAACGTGCGGCCGTGGGTGAATACGTCGGATTACTGGCCCGTGTACTGGGACCTGACCGAAGCGATCAAGAAGCGCTTCGACAAGGACGGCATCTCGATCCCGTTCCCGCAGCGCGACGTGCACATCGTCAAGGACGACTAGGCGGTAACGCGGGCGATCAGCCCGAGACGGGAAACGAAAGCCTGAACTCGGCGCCGGGATCCCGGTTGATCACGTCGACAGTACCGCTCATGGCGAGCGTGAGCTGATGGACGATCGCCAGCCCGATGCCGGTGCCGACAGTCTCCCGCGTAAGCTCCGATTCGGAGCGGTAGAACAGCCCGAAGATCTTCTTCATCTGCTCGTTCGGCACGCCCGGCCCGTAGTCCCGCACACGGATCGTGACGCGTCCGTCATGCGTCAGCGCGCTGCCGATGTCGATTCTCTTCGTGTCGGCATCGCGTGAGAATTTCATCGCGTTGTCGACGAGATTGATCACGATCTGCGCGAAACAGTCCGCGTCGGCATCGATGGTAGTGCCGTCGCACTTTTCGTCCCGCTCGAACGTCAGCTCGAAGCCGGCACGGCTGACCGCGTCGCCGATCTTCGACCGGACCTGATCGAGCAGCTCGCCGACCGTCGCCGCCCGCAGGTCGACCTGCGGCTCGTTGCGCGTGATCCTCGCCAGTTGCAGCACGTTGGATATCAGCCGCGTGAGACGCTCCGACTCGTCGTGAATGTAGTCGTAGTACTGCCGGCGTTTGCTCTCGTCGACCCAGCCCTCGCGCAGCATCTCGCCGTACATGCGGATCGACGTCAGCGGCGTCTTGAGCTCGTGGCTGACCGCCGAGACGAAGTCCTGCTGCTGCCGCGCCAGCCGGATCTGGCCCATCCCGAGGCGGTAGAGCGCGAGGAAGCCCGCGACGAATACGACGGCAATGACGACGGTCGTCCAGGCGAGCACGCTCGCACCGGGTCCGGGCGGCAGGCGATTGATCGAGAACACGAGCTCGATGTCCTCGAACGGCGCCGACAGGCTGGCGCGGTAGAGCAGCGTACCCTGCAGGTCGCCACGCCCGGACGAGTAGCTTCGCTCGCGTCCGCCGCGCATCACCGTGACGACATCGTCGCGGTAGCCCACGACCAGGTCGGTCATGCCGGACAATGGCGTTGCACGATAAGCCGTTTCTATCGCGTCGCGCAGGAACCGGTCGCGATCGATCAGCAGGCCCTGGATGTAGCGTTCTCCGCCGCGCCAGACCTTCCGGAACAGGACGAGGTGGCCGCTGTCCAGCGGGCTGAATTCGTAAGGATCGACCTCGCTCTCGAAGGTCTCGATGCGCTGGCGCGAGTCTGCGCCCGCCGGGGCGGACGCGCCCGGCGGCGAGGCGGCTGCGGACCCGGGCACCGTGGCCTGTTCGACCCGCCGCGCCCTCACGGGGGCAGCGCGTTTCGATTGCTGCTCCGCCCCGGCTGCCGCCTCGTCGAGGCGGCGTTCGACTGCCTCGCTTTTCTTCTGCAGGTCTTCGTCGAGACCCAGGTCCTCAAGCTTGCCGAGCGAATTGCCGCGCTTCGCGGCCGCCGGCGCCGCGGCGACATCGGCGACTGCCTCCTGCCGCCCGGCCGGACTCGCAGCCTCGCGCGCCGGTCGGTTCAGCATGTCGAAAACCTGCTGGCTGTAGGCATCGTCGCGCCGCGCCCGCTCCGGGCTGAGGGCGTCGTCAGCGAACGCCGGCAGGTCCGCTTCGAGCTCCTCCAGTTCTGCCGCGGCGTTATCCGCGGCCAGGCCGGCGGTCGACGGAAGCGTAGCCGGGCTGTCACCGGCCGCCTGCGGGGCAGGGGCGCCGCCCGGGCCGACCGCCGGTCCTTCCGCGACGCCTGCACGTCCGCCGGACGCCGACCGGTCCCGCACGAGGCGATTGTCGGCGAGGATCTGCCGGATTCGGCTTGCCAGCTCGAGGCGACTTGCGAACTCAACTGCCGGCACGCCGACCCGTTGCGGCGCGGTACCCGGGTCCGGCAACAGCGGTGTGCTGAACTCGCCGTCGGCGCCCACCTGGAAATACCCCACTACGCCGGCCACGTCGGCTGCCACCGGATAGGCGGCCAGGGGCGAGCGCTGCAGGACGTTCGCGGACGGCTCGCCGGCCACGTTCAGGAAGGAGAAATCGGTGAAGCGCCGCGCCTCCTCACGACCGATGTCCTCTCCGAGGGCGGCGTCGATGCGCTCCACGAGCGCTTCTGCCTGGTTCCGGTACTGGTAGAACGCTTCGAACTCGAGCTGGCCCCAGGCCTGCCAGATGACCGCACCGGTCGGTATCGCCAGGGCGCAGAACAACAAGGCCAGCAGCGCGCGCAGCCGCCGCGGATCGCCGTCCCGAATCCCGCGGAGTCCGGGCAACCAGCCGGCAGCCACGTCAGTTACCCGTAACCAGTCGGTAGCCGGCGCCGCGGACGGTCAGCAAGGTGGCCGGTTGCTTCGGATCCGCTTCGATCTTGCGCCTGAGCTTTGCGACATGGATGTCGACCGTGCGTGTCTCGATGTCGAGCGTCCGGGCGTAGCCCCAGACTTTCGCCAGCAGCTCTTCGCGCGGTATCGGCCGATCGGCGTGCTGTGCAAGGTAGCAGAGGATCTCGATCTCGCGCTTCGTGAACGCGAGCTCGCCCTGCGGTGTCCGCCCGACCAGGTTTGCCGTGTCGATTTCCACACCCGGCAGCGACAGCGTACGTGCCTGTACCTGGCCCGCCCGGGACCGGCGCAGCACCGCTTCGATGCGCAACACGAGCTGCTGGACCGAGAACGGTTTCGCAACGTAGTCGTCGGCGCCCAGCCTGAGACCCTGGACGATCTCCTCGTCGGACGTCCGGGCAGTCAGCATGATGATCGGTTGTTCGCGGTCCCGGGCGCGGATGCGGTCGCAGATCTCGTAGCCGTCGAGGCCCGGCAGCATGATGTCGAGGAGGATGAGGTCGAAGCGGCCGGAGAGCGCCTTCTCGAGCCCGGCCGGCCCGGTCGCGGCGTTGTCGACTTCGTAGCCGTGATAAACGAGTACGTCGACAAGGCCGTCACGAATCGCGGCCTCGTCCTCGACAACCAGTATGTTGAGTTTTCTTTCCATTCGCCGACAGCCTAGCACCGGGAATTCGGCGGCGCCGTGAGCGCGCGTAAAGATTTTGTAAATCCTGTGCCCGACGTTTTACCGACCGGTGTCTTATCCGCAGGCGGCACCTTTCCTAGGATGGCGCCATCGGTGAACGACGACAGGAGACGAATCATGCCACTGATCAATCGCGTCGCGAGGCTGTTCACGGCGGACTTCAACGCCGTGCTCGACCGCATCGAGGAGCCCGCGCAGCTCCTGAAGCAGGCTATCCGCGATATGGAGGACGAACTCGGCAGCGCGGAGCGTCGCATCCGGGTCTGCGTGCAGGACCAGGAGACGCTCGGTCAGCGTCGGGCCGAACTGCTGGCGAAGATCGACGAGATCGACGCCGAACTCGATCTCTGCTTCGCCAACGGCAAGGAAGACCTGGCCCGCTCGCTGGTGCGCAGGAAGCTCGAAGCGGAGCGCCTGCTGAAGCGCATCGAATCGAAGCTCAGGACGAACGACAGGACGCTGACGGAAGAGCGGCGACGCATCGACGAGAACCGGACGACGCTCGAGGGACTGAAACAGAAGGCCGAGATCTTCGCCGACCGCGAAGCGGCAGGCACGGCACGGGAAGCGGAGTGTGACGCGACCGCGTGGACGGCGCGTGAGCTGTCCGTCAGCGACGACGAGATCGACGTGGCGTTCCTGCGCGAGCAGCAGGCGAGGAGGTCGTCATGAACCGCCCCGGGTTTTTTCACGGCGTGGCCATTGCGATCGTGCTCGGGCTCGCGGCCTCGTTGCTGGTCGCCGCGATGCTGCCGTTCGTGACG
Organism: Woeseia sp.; assembly: GCA_041624755.1. Lineage (GTDB taxonomy): Bacteria > Pseudomonadota > Gammaproteobacteria > Steroidobacterales > Woeseiaceae > Woeseia. The sequence goes on from JBFJUJ010000109.1 coordinate 8,407, forward strand.
ACCGCGACGGTCGCCCGCTTCGTTATCGCCGGTCTCGCGCTCGCCTACCTCCTGTACCTGCTGTCGCAGAGCGGTGAGCGGACGGGCCGCGTAACCGTCCTGGCCACGTGGGCTGCGATGACGCTGGCAACGTGGTGGTTCGTACCGTCGTTCCCGCTGTACCTGCTGATCCAGGTCGCCGCGATCTGGCTGGTCCGCTCGCTGTATTTCTACTCGGGCGTCTTCCCGGCGCTCCTCGACCTCGGCCTCTGCGGGCTGAGCACGGCCTTCGCCCTCGGCACGCTGGCGCGGACCGGCAGCGTGTTCCTCGCGGCCTGGTGCTTTTTCCTGGTCCAGGCCCTGTTCGTCGCGATCCCGCCGACGATGCGCAAGCGGACCGCGCCGCCGGGACCGGCAGCCGATAACGACTTCGAGCGTGCCAGGCGTGAGGCCGAGGCGGCACTCAGGCAGCTCATCACCCGATAACCACACACATCCGAGGAGAGACTCATGAAAAGCAAGGTACTGGGCCTGGCCCTGTTCGCGCTGACCCTGGCCGCGATCGCTTATTACCCGGCGATCAGCGCGAAAAACGTCGCCGGCGCGGACCCGACGCGCATCCCGCAACACGGCAACGGTGAGCCCGTCGTCGACGTCGTCTTCGTGCTCGATACGACCGGCAGCATGTCGGGGCTGATACAGACCGCGAAAGAGAAGATCTGGTCGATCGCGACGACCATGGCATCGGCGCGCCCGACGCCCAGGATTCGCATCGGCCTCGTCGGCTACCGGGATCGCGGCGACGCCTACGTCACGCGGCTCGTCGACCTGTCGGAAGACCTGGATTCCGTTTACGCCGCGCTGATGGATTTCCAGGCCGACGGCGGTGGCGACCCGCCGGAGAGCGTCAACCGCGCCCTGCACGACGCGGTCGAGCGCATGTCCTGGACCCGCCAGGAGCAGGCCTACAAGGTGATCTTCCTGGTCGGCGACGCACCGCCGCACATGGACTACCCGGACGAGCTCAAGTACCCGGCGATCCTCGCCGCGGCACGGGAGCAAGGCATCGTCGTCA
>JBFJUJ010000110.1:0-9418 GCA_041624755.1 Woeseia sp.
GCACGCGCAACCTTGAGCGTATGGGCATTCGGCCGCAGCGCCTCGCCGCGCTCGAGGTCGCGCTCCGCTTTCTCGTACTGGCGCGTCTGGATGTGAATCACGGCGCGATTGTTGTAGCCGCGCCAGTTCTTGTCGTTGCGCGCCAGCAGCAAGTCGCAGTAACGCATCGCCTCGGCGTATTTCTCCATCATGATGTAGCCGGCGCAGAGGTTCGACAGGGCCGCCTCCTCCTCGCGGGCTCCCAAGGCCGCCTCCAGGCCTTTCAGCGTCAGGCGGACGCCTTCCTCGGCGCGCCCGGCCATCAGCGCCGAGGCTCCGTCCTGCAGATAGACGTTGCGCGGCCCGATGATCGTCTTGGGCCCGATGTCGTCGCGCGTGCGGTCCTTGTGCTGGGCGAGGCCGGGGGCCGCGAGACAGACAGCGACAAGGATGATGATGAAACGGTACATGCGCCCGGTCCTCCAGACCTCGGTTCAATACTAGACCAATCCGGTTTCGGGCGAGACGGGCCGCGGGCCCGCAGCGGGCCGGAGGATCGTTGCGCCTCCGGCAGGCGCCGGCGAATCCCGCCGCTGACGCGGACCGGTGTCGAACTGGTACCACCTGAGACTGCCGCGGCGAGGAAAAATTCACCGCGGTCGCGGCAAATCGCGGGCGGCGTGCAGGGCTCAGCCGCTGATGTATTGACCGAGCTGTTCTATTTCTTCCTGCTGATCGGCGATGATGGCTTTCACCAGGTCGCCGATCGAGATGATCCCGGTCACCTTGCCGTCGTCGACCACGGGCAAGTGGCGGATACGCTGGTTCGTGACGACGTTCATGCACTGCTGCACCGTTGTCTCGCTGGTGGTCGTCAGGACATCCGCGGTCATGATGTCGCGGACCGGCGTATCGTCCGATGCGCGGCCTTTCAGGATGACCTTGCGCGCGTAGTCGCGCTCGGTGACGATGCCGAGCAAGCGGTCGCCGTCCATGACGAGCAGCGCACCGACCGATTTTTCGGCCATTCGCTTCACAGCATCGAGCACCGTGGCGTCCGGCGCGATCGACAGCACGTCGCGACCCTTGGCGTCCAGCAGGTGTTTTACGAGCTTCATCGACTGCCCCTGTTGTTGTTCTTGTCCCCTTGAATGCCGCAGGACCGCCGCCGCCTGCGTCCGCCGCTCTGCCGCAAACGCACTGCGCGGACCGCCCTGCCGCCCTCCGCGCAGTATACGACTGCGCGGACGGCGAGAAAAATCGTGGACTTCCGCAAGTACCCCGCGGGGCCCGGGCTAGCTGCGATCGTCGATGCTGCCGCCGATGCCGCTGTATTCCAGCGACCCGGAACCGTCCTCCAGGACGACCAGGTCGGCCTGCACGTCGCGAACGTCGATGCTGCCGGAGCCGTCATCCAGGATGACCGACCCGCCGATGTCGCGCGCCGTGATGCTGCCGGAGCCGTCCACGATCGTCAGGTCGCCACCCACCCCGGTAACGCGGATCGACCCGGAGCCATCCTCGATACTGACCGGCCCGGCGACGTCGTTGATCACGATGCTGCCGGAGCCGTCCTCGATCGTCAGCGCGGCGCCGAGCCCGGAGACGACGATCGCGCCACTGCCGTCATCGATGGTCAGCGCCAGGCTCCGCGGCACGCGGACTTCCAGGTCGACACGCGGGCTCTCGCCGAACCGCCGGGAGCCGAGGTCGAAGGTGCTTTCCAGGCGGGCGCGCGAGCCGTCGACCTCGAGGGACAGCGCAAGCGAGCTTTCGATCAGTTCCCGCGCATCGTCGTCGTCCGTGTCCGGGACCACGATGGTCGCCAGCACCAGCACGGCATCCGCGCCGTCGACGGCGGTCACGGTGAGCTTGCCGGCGCCTGCGTCGATCAACAGTTCGTCCAGGCCGGCGGCCGGGACGCGGAGCTCCCGCGCCTCCTCGTAGTCGAGCCACGCTGCATGCGCAAGGCTCGCCGTCAGTATCGTCAGGATCAGCAGGCTTCTCATCGGTATCTCCGGTAGCGCGGCTCCCGGCCGCGGTCGCTGGTCACGCTGTCTCCTGTTGGATGCGCGCCGCCGCCCGCGGGTTGCAACGGGTCTTTCTCCCGGCGGCCAAGCTGCGCTAGATTGGCCCGGACGCCCGCTGCCGGAGAAGCCGATGCCGCATGCCGAACCGCCAACCGCCGCCGCTCCGCCCGTGATCGACGCGCGGCGCCTGGCCGGCCGCGGCGAGCCGGCGCCGGTCGTCGACGTTCGGCGCGCGGCGGCCGGCGCAGGCTACCTGTTGCTCGACAACGCGTTCAGCGAGCACGGCGAGGAGCGCGCGCTGCTCGAAGCGGCGCGGCGCTTCTTCGCGTTGCCGGACCGGGACCCGCGCAAGCGGTCGATCTGCGTGACCGGCCGCAGCTCCACGCATGGCTGGATGCCGCTCTACGGGGAACCCGCCTACCTGCCGGGCACGAAGGCGCGCGTAGAATCCTTCGACTGCGGTCTCCCGTGGCGCGACGAGGCGGACGCCTGGCCGGCGCTGCCGGGTTTTCGCGAGGCCGTGCAGGCCGGCTGGCGGCGGCTGACGGCCACCGGCCTCTGTGTCCTGCAGTCCGTGGCGCTGGCCGCCGGCCTGCCGCGGGACTATTTCCGCCGGCGCTGTGGCACGCAGTCAGCGAGCACGATGCGGCTGTTGCACTACCCGGGCGGCGCCGGGGCGACCGCGGCGCAGGAAGTGGGCATCTCCGCGCACACGGACTTCGAGTGCATCACGCTGCTGTACCAGACCGCGGCGGGCCTGGAGCTACGGGATCGCGCCGGCCGCTGGCACGAACCGCCGGCCGGCTGCGATCGGCTGCTCGTGCTGTTCGGCGATATGCTCGAGCGCTGGACCAACGGCCGCTTTCTCGCGACGCCGCATCGCGTGCGCCTCACCGCGGAGCCGAGGCTGAGCGTCGTGCTGTTCTTCGCCGTCGACGAAGGCATCCGCGTCGCGCCGCTCGCGCAACTGCTGCGAGGCGATGAAACACCGGCGTATGGCCCGGTTACACAGCGCGAGCACAGCGCGCGCCGGCTCGCGCGCGCCGTGCGCAATCGCGACTCGGCCTAGCGCGCGTAGCGTGCCAGCAGCGCATCGATCCGGGCCCGGTCGAGCCAGCGGCCGCCGAGCATGACGCCGTGGACGCGCCGGGTGTTGGCGATGTCGTCGAGCGGGTTCTCGTCCAGCAGTACGAGATCGGCCTGCTTGCCGGCCTCGACGGTGCCCGCGTGCTCGCTGCTGCCGAACCAGCGCGCCGCGTTGACCGTACCGGTCAGCAGCGCCTGGTACGGCGTGAGGCCGCATTCGACGAGCAGGGCGAGCTCCCGGTGGATCGAGAACCCGGGCACGTTGAAGACCTGCGGCGCGTCGGAACCGAGCAGCAGCTCGGCGCCGTGGTCGTGCAGCGACCGGATGAGCTGCCGGCGGATCGCGATCGCACGCGCGGCGGTATCTTCGTCGAACGCGGGGTCAGCCAGGAGCTCGTTTTTCGTCGCGACCCATCGGCGCAGGGTGGCCTCCGTTACGTAGCGCATCTCCGGCCAGTTCGCCAGGGCATCCGGGTCGTCCGGGCCGACGCGATGTTCGAAGAGCGTCTGCGTCGGCACGTTCGCGACGCCCGCCGCGAGCGTCGCCCGCGCGAGTTCGTCGATCCTGTCCACATCGGCGGCCGGCGCGAGCAGCAGGCCGAAGAACGCGCCGAAGCCGCCGCTCGGGTCCTCGCGCGGCGGCACCAGCGCCTGCATGTAGCCGTCGAGGTGGTCGATCGTCGAAATGCCGAGTTCCAGCGCGAGCGTGAGGCCGACGTCGTCCGGCACGTGCCCGGCGAAGCGCATGCCGAGCTCCCCGGCGGCACGCGCCATTGCCTCGAACTCGGCGCGCGTCAGCCCGGGATGTATCTTCAGGAAGTCGTAGCCCGCCCGGTGCTGCGCCCGCACCATGTCGGCCGCCTGCCGCGGACTGTCCACGCTGTTGCCGTTGAATGACGGACCCGAGGTATGGAGGCGGGGCCCCAGCAACTCGCCGGCGGCCAGCCGCTGGCGCAGGCCGAGATGCGATGCCTGTCCGAGCATGCCGCGCACGCTGGTCACGCCATTGACGGCGAACAGCGTCAGGACGCGCGCGAGATCCGCGGACCCGGCGCCGGGCACGTGCGCGTGCATCTCCGCCAGTCCCGGCATCAGGAAACGATCGGTGCCGTCGACGATGGCAGCGTCCGCCGCGACCGCGGTCGATGCGACCGGCCCGACGACGGCGATGCGGCCATCGCGAACGACCACGGTGCGATTGCGCTGTACCGTGTCATCGGTCATCGCCACGACGTTGACGTTGACGAATGCCGTCTCGGACGCGGCGGCCGGCAGGCTGCAGCCGAGCGCCAGGACGGCCGCCCCGATCGATGCGAATCTGCTCATGACCGCCGTACCCCCGGAAGAAACCAAGTAACCGTTTGAGCCTGCCCGGTCGCGCCGGTTCCCCCGCGCGCCGCGTCAGATGATTTTTCGCAATGTCTCGCGACTGATGTTGGCGCCGCAGATGATGACCACGACGTTCCTGCCGCGGCAGTCGAGAGCCTTCTTGCGCAGGCCGGCGAGCGCAACGCCCGCGGCACCCTCGAGCAGCATGTGCTGCGCGTCGATGAAATCGCGCATCGCCGCGGCGATCTGCTCCTCCGACACGAGCACGAATTCGTCGACCAGCCTGCGGCACAGCTCGAACGTCAGCGAGTCGCGCTCGATGCCGCCGGCGGTGCCGTCCGACAGCGTCGGCGCACTCGGCAGGTCCAGTATCCTGCCGCTCTGCACCGACTCCGCCATCACGGCGGACGCTGCCGGCTGGCAGCCGACGATCTCGATACCCGGAAACGCGGATCGCAGGAAGGCTCCGGCGCCGCCGATCAGGCCGCCGCCCCCCACCGCCACGTACACGGCATCGACGCGGTCGAGCTGTTTCGCGATCTCCACGCCGCAGGATCCCTGGCCGGCGATGACGGCGGCATCGTTGTAGGGAGACAGGTAGTGCATGCCGCGCTCATCGGCGTATTGCCGGGCGTGCAGCTCGGTATCGAGGCCGTCCTTGCCGAAGTGCTCGACGTGGGCGCCGGCGCGCCTGATCGCGTCGAGCTTGACGCTCGAGGTGTGCTCCGGCACGAATACGACGCCGTCGACGCCGAGCCTGGCCATCGCCCAGGCCACGGCGGCGCCGTGATTGCCGCTCGAAGCCGCGACCGCTCCCTGGCGCCGTTCGTCAGCCGTCAGCGACAGGAGCTTGTTGAACGCGCCGCGCAGCTTGAAGGATCCCGTCAGCTGCAGGTTCTCGAGCTTCAGCCACACGCTGCCGCCGGTCTGCTCGCTGAAGAACGGCGAATGCTCGAGCGGCGTCTGGCGGACGTACGGCGCGATGCGGTTGGCGGCCAGTACGGCATCGGCCGGCAGGCGTTCGTAGTTCATCCGGCTACTCTACCCCAGCCCCCGGCGGGACGCCCGTCAGCGCTGGATCGTGTAGCTGATGTCGATGCCGGCCGCTCGCTTGCCGGAGGTCGCCTTGACGCCGAATCCCCGCGCGAGGTCGTAGCGCACGCTGATGACGTTCTCGCGATCGAACAGCCCGATGCCGTAGCTCGCGTAGAGATCGGGAGCGATGTAGGTGCCGACGTCGACGGCGCCGACACCCTGCTCGAAGTCGAAATCGCTGCCGGTGGCGAGCAGGGTCAGCGCACGTTCGCGGGTGGTCGCCGGGGTCGTGTAGACCTCGAGGCTGGGCTTGAGCGCCGTGCCGGAGACGAACACGCCGGCGCGCCTGACCTGTGAATTGCCGAAGATGTCGCGCTCCGCCCGGATGCGCAGCTGCGGATTGTTGGCCGGGACGTCGGCATAACGGATCGAGCCCTCGGTGATCTCGAGCAGTTGCCCGTAAGCCTCGAAACGGCCGCTGACGTCGAAGCCGCCGCTCGCCAGCGGCATCGGCGGCCCGGCCCAGCGGTAGGTGGCCGTGCCGCCCAGACGGGCCTCGGCGACGTCCAGCTCGATGGCGACCCGGTCGCCGAGCTCCAGCTCGACCTGGCCGCGCCAGTCCAGCGGCGACGCTGTCGCCGGCGGCTCGGCGTCGACCGGCTGCTCCTCGCCGACGATCTCCACGTCGTCGCTTTCGCTGACGCCGGCGTTGATGAACTTGACGGATGCCAGCCGTGCCGCGGGAACGACGACGCGACCATTGACCTGCACGCGGTTGCCGCGCACGCCGACCTCGAGGTCGGGATTCACGGTCACCATGAGGTCCTCGAGATCGATCGGCCGCAGGTCGGTGCCGGTCAGCGCGACCTCGAAGCCGCCGCTCTGCCCCTCGAGGTAATCGGCGCTCGAGCGCAGCCTGCCCGAGCCGCCGCCCAGGTCGAAGGTCGAATCGAGCTCCACGCGATTGCCGGGCAGGATGCTGCTGTCGATCTGCACGTTCTCGAGGCGGAAGCCGAGCGGGTCGTAGGTGACGCGGCCGTCCTCGAGCGTCATGCCGCCGGCGAAGCGTGGCGTCCCGAGCGTGCCGTCGACCGCCAGGTTCGCTTCGAGGCGGCCGGCGGCTTCGTCGATCTGCGGAACGATGCGCGCGGCGACGCCGATGTCGCGGACTCTCGCGGTCAGTCGCCCGTCGATCGGGCTGTCGATCCCTCGCGCCACGTCGAGTACCCGGAACGTGCCGGCGACCTCGGCGGCGTCGGAGAACGGCAGGCTGATCTCGCCGAACAGCAGCCGGCCGTCGTCGAGTTCGAAGGCCGCGAAACCGGAGCGCGTCGGCAGGTTCAGGCGCTCGTCGTAGGGATTGCGGATGACGCCCGCGCTGACCTCGACACGGCCGTCGCCGGAGGCGCGGCCGCTCGGTCCGGTGGCGAGCGATACCGAGCCGTCGAGCCGCTGGGTGAATTCGAGCTCGGCGCCGCTCGCTGCGCGCAGGAGATCGAGCGGGAAGTCGACGAGGTCTACGCGCGCCGCGTAGCTCTTCGCGGACGACCAGCGGCCGCCGAGGCAGACCGTGCCCGCCGGCGTGGCTTCGAGGCAGGCTTGCGCCAGGCGCAGCCCGGCGCGACCGAGCTCCAGCTCGGCCGGATCGCGCAGCCGGAGCGTCGTGCCATCGCTTGCCTGCAGGCCCAGCGCTTCGAGGCTGCCGTCCCAGCTGATTGCGGACAGGTCCGCCGGGTTGCCGAGCGAGCCCGCGAGTTCGATGTCCGCGCTGCCCTCGGGCAGGCTCGTGCCGAGCTCGAGTCGATGTTCCGCCTGGCTGCCGGTCAGCGTCGCCCGCAGCGCGTCGATGCGCCTCGCACCGAGCTGCAGGCCGTCGGCCGCGGCCTCGAGCGCGAACGGCCGGCTCGCGTCGACCGGCCGGTTGGCGACCCGCAGGGCGTCGGCCGACCAGTCCTGCCAGCCCAGGTTCGACGCCCGGAGTTCGCCGGAGACGAGCGGCCAGGGCCGGCCGGCTGCCAGGCGCCCGCTGCCCTGAAGCTGTCCCGAGGTTGCCGGCACGAAGTCGGACAGCGCGTCGATACCCACGTCGAAGGTGACGCCACCGGGGCTCTGCCAGGCGCCGTCCAGCGCGATGCGCGATTCCCCGGAGCGCAGTCGCAGGTCGGCGAAGCGGAGTTCGCTGCCGCGCAGCAAGAGCCTCCCCTGCGCGGCGACCGGGCGTGTCCGGACCTCGCCGTCGAGCTCGCGGATGTCGAGCTCGAGTTCGAAGGGCTCGACGCGGCCGCTGGCATCGAGGACCGCGCTGACGCGGCCTGGCCAGTCCGGCAGCAACGGCGCGAGCTCGATACCTGCCGTCTCGAGCGCGGCGGTCCAGCGCGAGCCCGCCTCGCGCTCCAGCGCAACGCTGCCGGTGATGTGCCCCCCCAGCACGCGGCTGTCGAGGATCGAGACGTCGACGCGCGCCGGCGACACCGCGCCGCTCAGGTCGAAGCGTCCCTGCGGCAGGTCCGGGGCGGTCAGCGCGATGGCGCCGGTGAAGCGCCAGTCGGACGGCGTGCCGCTGGCGGTCAGCCGGGCATCGGGGCTCGACAGCCGCGGCTCGGCGGGCGCCGGCGGCCACTGCAGCTTGGCGGAGCCGAGATCGAGCTCGACGATCCCGGCCGCGAAGTCCACGACGCCGCGGCCCCGTACGACCGCGTCGCGGTGTGCGAGATGCACGCCGTCGGCGGCAAGGCGCGCCCCGTCGAACTCGAGGTTCAGGCGACCGCGCAGCGTCTCGCCGGCCGGCCAGGCCTCGACCCAGCGCGCCGGGTCGAGGCGCTCGAGCCCGATGTCGGCGGCGACGAACAGCCCGTCGGACCAGCCGACACGACCGCTGAGCTCCGCCGTCACGTCGGTCGATTCGAGCGTCAGCCGGGAGACGTCGAGGCCGCCGAGGTCGCCGCGGGCGTTGGCGACCGCGCCCAATACAGCGGCTACGGCGGTCTCGAGCTGCGCCGTGACGTCGGCGCGATAGTCGGACAGGGGGCCGCTCAACGCGATCGTCACCTCGCGCAGCACGAGCGGGGGCGCCTCGACATCGCCGAGCGGCAGGCGGGCTGCCGTGGCGGAGAGATCGAAGACCGGCAGCGTGTCGGCGGCGCGAATGCTGCCGTCGATGCGCAGGGCCGGCTGGCGGCCGTCGACGACGACGTCGAGCCGGTCCAGCGTGCCCTCGACGCTGGCGCTGGCTGCCTGCGGCAGCGGCGCCGGCGGCGGTCGCCCGGCGGCGTCGACGTCGGCACTGGCCGCGACCCGGAATGGAGCGGACAAGCCGAGATCGGCGCTCAGCGTAGCGCGCACGCCGCCCGCGGCGACCGCAAGGTGATCGATGCGCAGGCTGTCGTGCAGTGAACCGTCGAGCCTCACGGTGGTGGCGGCAAACAGGCTCGCGCCGGCGTCACCGGTCACGGCAAGGTCGCGGACCTGCGCATTGCGGACGCGCAGCGGCAGCGGAAATTCGAGGGCAGACAGAAGCTCCCGCAGCGACGGACCCCCGGCCGCCTCGTCGTCGCCGCCAGCCACGGCGACGTTCACCGCGTCCGCCTGCAGATCCTCGATCGTCACGGCCGGCCGGATGAGATCCGGGTCGATCGCAAAGGCCAGCCGGTCGACGCCGACCGTGACTCCTTCGTCCCCGTAGCGCAGCCCGGTAAAGACGACGCCGCCCCTGACAGAGCCTTCCATCGTTGCCGCAGCCAGTCTGCCCGGCAGGGCGCCCTGCGCCCGCGCCCACAGCCACGCGGCCCCGGCATCGGTATACAGCAGCCAGGACAGCAGCCCGGCAGTGCCGCCGAGCAGCACGAGCAGGACCAGCAGGCCGATGTTCAGGGTCCGGCGCATCACAGGAGCGGCGAACCGACGTTGACGTGCAGCCGCCAGGGCTTGCCCGCGATATCGAGGCCGCGGGCAATATCGAC
>JBFJUJ010000111.1:0-9366 GCA_041624755.1 Woeseia sp.
GTCGCCGGCTACCTGAACCAGCCAGTCGGTGCCGCTGCGGTCCGCCAGCACGCGATGCTCCGTGAAGTGCTGACCGAGTACGTAGAGATCCTGGACGTTGAGGTCCAGGGAACGAATGCGGGCCGCGATGCCGCCGCGGCGCTCGCCCTCGCCGGCGCCGGGCGCCCTGCCCGCGGCGCCGTCCAGCCACTCGCCGAGATTCAGCACCGCCAGGTCGCCGACGATGTGGAGGCCGCGCGTGCTGGCGCTCTCCGGGTAGGCGCCGCCGACGGCGAGCACGCCGCGGTCGAAATCCCAACCCGTCTCGCTATCGGCGAAGTCCAGCGTCCACCGCAGGCTGTCGTCCAGGCTGCCGCGCACGACGATGCGGCCGCTCTCGGGGAAGCCGATCGTCGCCGCCAGCGGTCGGCTCTCGGTGCGCGGCTTGGTCAGCGGCTCCGGCAGCCCGATCGTGAGACCGGCGAGATCCGACTCGACGTCGATGGCGAACGGCGACCCGGACTCGCCGTTGGCGGCGGGGAACAGCAGGCTGGCACGGAAGTCGCTGGCGCCCTCGAGAAAGCTGCCGACCGGGATGCCGAAGGTGCCGCCAATGCCCTCCGCAGTGACCCGGCCCACGGCCTCGGCGATGACGCTGTAGCCGGGCCGCTCGTCGCCGGCGCGCCGCAGGTCCAGCGTCAGGGGTTCGCCCAGAAACCGGCCGAACAGCTGTTCGGCGGCAATGTCGTCGCGTGTCACGGTCACGATACCGTTCAGCTCGGTGATCGGGGCGTCGAAGCCGGCGACCCGCAGCGTCGCATCGCTCGCCTGCAGTCGCGTCGTGAAGGCGAAGGCCTCGCGGTCGAGGATCGGGTACTCGAGTGCCAGCGCGAACGACGCCTCACCGTCCACCGAGATGCGGTCGAGCTGCCCGCCGAACACCCTGGCAACCGGACTCCGCTGAGCCAGCGTCCGGACGGATTGCATCGTGCCGGTCGCCAGCGCATCGATCGTCAGTACCGGCCGGCGCAGGTCCGCGATCTCGATGTCGGCATCGATAACCGTGTTGCCGGCGCTGATGGAGGTGTTGCTGACCGAGTACAGGCGCATGCCCTCGACGACGAGATTCATGTCGAGATTCTCGACGTCGGGCCACTGGTCCGAGTAGCGGAGCGTCGCCTGGTCGAGTTCCGCCTCGACGCGGAACACGCCGTCCCCGTCGTCGAACGGGAACCGATCCAGCGGGCCGCTCACGCGGGTCACGCCGGCGGGCATCGTGCCGGCCACCAGCGCATTGTTGAGCCAGCGAAAGAGACCGGGATTCATGAGTCGCGCAGGGAGGTAGGCGCGGGCCGCCGCGAGGTCGTAGACGCTCCAGCGACTCTCCAGGTCGAGTACCGGCGAACTGCCGTCCGCCGGCAGGATGAGTTGCACGCTGCTGCGGCTGGTCAGATCCGCATTCTGCAGCCGCACGCTGTCGGACAGCACCGTGATCCCGTTGCGATTGCGCCGCCAGATAATCGTGCCCTGCGCACTCGCGAAATCGAGCGGCGACTCGAGCCAGCGCGTCAGGTCCAGCGTGAGGTCGGAGGCATCGATCTCGACGCGGCCGCCGGAGCGGTTTGCCCGCAGGCCGCCGCTGAAGCCGCGCAGTCCGGGCAGCCGTTCGGTGGCCAGCATGCCGGCTTCGCGAAGCTCCATCGAGACATCGTAGCGCGGCCTTTCGGCCTGGAGGTCCTGCAGCGCGACCATGAGATTCGTGACCTCGCCCCCCGGATCGTACTCGCGCAGCAGTTCGGCAGCGCGCGCCGGCAGCCACGGCAGCAGGCTCTGCAGATCGTCGAGATTCAGGTAATCGCCGGTAGCCGACAGCGAGGTCAGTTCGCCCGCACCATCGGTGCCGGCCTGCACGTTGATGCTCGCCTCCGGCCAGATGCCGCGCGCGGTGCGCAGCCGGAGTTCGTCGGCAGTCAGCAGCCAGCCTGCCGCGTCGCGCCGGAACTCCAGCCGGCCCTCACCGCCGAAGGGCCCGGAACCGGCGGCCGCCTGCAGTTCCTCGACGTCGAACTCGATGACCGCGTTGCTGACGACCCTGTCCGTCTGCTCGACCGACAGGCTCAGGTCCGCCCTGCCGGAACTGAGCGCCGGCAGCGAGGCGGGCTGCAGCGCCGACCAGCCGGCCAGGTCGAGATTGCGGCTGTCGATGCTGTACTCCCAGACCACGTCGGCCCCGTCGCGTCCCGGGACGCGGCTCAGGCTGGCGCTCAGCCGGTTGCCGAGACTGTCGGGCAACTCGAGCAGCGCGTCGACGTCGACGCCGTTCGGCGACAGGTTCACGCGCAGCGAGCCGATGCCGAAGCCGAAGAGCTGGCCGTCCGGCGGATGCCGGTAGGACACTGCGACGTCCTCGACGAGTATCGTCATCGCGCTGCTGCTCTGCCGGCCGCCGAAGCCTTCGGAAAGTGTCTGCAGCGCCACGTCCTGCACGCGCCATTCGCCGCTGTCGTCCTTGCGGAGGTCGACCGCGGAATCGCGCACGACGACGCGGTCGACGACGAGCTTGCGATCCAGCAGGAGGCGCATGAGGTCGACCCCGATGCTGACTTCGTCAGCGGCGAACGTGCCACCGCCGTCGCCCGGCAGCCGGAGCTCGGCATTGTAGAAATTCAGTTCCGGGCCGCTGAAGCGCCAGCGTGCGTTCATGCCGGTGAATTCGACGGTCAGCCCGATCGCCGCGGTGGCCCAGCCCTTGATTTCGTCCTGGTAGGCGGGCAGGCGGGGCAGGAGCAGTCGGAACAGGCCGACCGCGACGGCGAGCAGGATCACGAGTCCGGCCGCGAGGTAGGCCAGGGACTTGAGCAGCTTGTTGAGCAGTGACTTCATCGGGTCCGTCAGATGAGAACGACGTCAAACTGATCCTGCAGGTACAGCGCTTCGGACTGCAGCCGGATCGGCTTGCCTGTCTGTCGCTCGACTTCGGCGAGACCGCCGGCTTCCTCGTCCAGCAGCAGCTCGATCACGTCCTGGTGGGCCAGCACCAGGATCTCGTCGAAGGTGAACTGGCGATGCTGGCGAATGATCTCGCGAAAGATCTCGAAACACACCGTCGCCGCCGTCGGCACGAAGCCGCGCCCGCCACAGCTTGGACAGTCCTCGCACAGGATATGTTGCAGGCTTTCGCGGGTGCGTTTGCGAGTCATCTCCACCAGTCCCAGCGGCGAGACCGGGGTCATCAGGTGACGGGCGTGGTCGCGCGACATGGCCTCCTCGAGCGCCGCGAGCACGCGCGCGCGGTGATCCGCTTCCTCCATGTCGATGAAATCTATGATGATGATCCCGCCGAGGTTGCGCAGCCTGAGCTGCCGCGCGATGGCCACTGCCGCTTCCAGGTTGGTGCGGAAGATCGTCTCCTCCAGGTTGCGGTGGCCGACGTACCCCCCCGTATTCACGTCGACCGTCGTCATCGCCTCGGTCTGGTCGAAGATGATGTAGCCGCCGGACTTGAGCGGTATCGAGCGGTCCAGCGCCTTGCGGATCTCGTCCTCCGTGCCGTGCAGATCGAAAATGGGCCGGCGGCGCGTGTAGAGCGCGAGTTTCGGCTCGATCTCGGGCAGGAAGCTCGCGGTAAACGCCTTCATCTTCTCGAAGTCGGCCTCGGAATCGACGAGGATGCGCTCGACGTCGGTAGTGACGAGATCGCGCAGTATGCGTATCGGCAGCGGGAGGTCCTCGTGGACCAGCGCGGGCGCACGCGTGGCGCTGCCCTTCTGTTGCACGGAGTGCCAGAGCTTACGCAGGAACTCCAGGTCGGCCCGGAGCGATGCCGGCTGCGCGCCCTCCGCCGCCGTACGCACGATAATGCCGCCCGCGGGGTGCTCGTCGCGGGGCTGCTCGGCCTCCAGCTCCTCGACCAGGCCGCGCAGCCGCTCCCGTTCCGTCTCGTCCTCGATGCGCGACGAGACGCCGACGCCGCTGCCGCCCGGCAGCAGCACGAGGAAACGCGACGGCAGCGTGACGAACGTCGACAGCCGTGCGCCCTTGTTGCCGATCGGATCCTTGACGACCTGCACCAGCACGTCGGCGCCTTCGCGCACCAGGTCGCGGATGTCGCGCGCCGGCTGCGCCGCCTGGTCGCCGTCCTGCAGCGCCTGCTCGGCGATGTCAGACGCATGCAGGAACGCCGTGCGCTCGAGGCCGATTTCTACGAAGGCAGCCTGCATGCCGGGCAGCACACGCGACACCTTGCCCTTGTAGATGTTGCTGATCAGGCCGCGGCGCGTCGCGCGCTCGACATAGACCTCCTGCAGTACGCCGTTCTCGAGCAGCGCCGCACGCACCTCGCGCGGCGTCACGTTGATCAGGATTTCTTCCTTGGGCAGTTCGTCGGTCATGCCAGTACCTCGATGCCGACCCGGCGCAAGAGTTCCGCAGTCTCGTAGACCGGCAGGCCGATGACGCCCGTGTAGCTACCGCTCAGCTCGCTGACGAACACGCCGCCCAGGCCCTGGATCGCGTAGCCGCCGGCCTTGTCCCGCGGTTCGCCGCTCGCCCAGTAGCGCGCGGCTTCCGCGGGCTCGATACGGCGGAAGCTGACCCGGCTCGCGGACAGCGCAAGCCGCTCGTCGCCGCGGTACCTCAGCGCTACCGCGGTCAGCACGTCGTGAGTCCTGCCGGACAGCGCGGCCAGCATCTCGCCGGCATCCTCCTGCGACGTCGGCTTGCCGAAGACCCGGTCGCCGAGCACGACCGCGGTATCGGAGCCGAGGACGGCGCAGTCCCGGTGCGCGGCCTCGGCCGCGGCGGCCTTGACCGACGCCAGGCGCCTGACCATCGCCGCGGCGCCTTCCCCGTCGAGGCGGCTCTCGTCGACGTCCTCCCCGGCGGCGCTGAACGCAAGGCCGAGCGCAGCGAGAATCTCGCGGCGGCGGGGCGAGGCGGATGCGAGATGCAGCGGCGGCGGATTCATCGGCACCGGCGGGCCCTCAGGCCCGGTGATAGGGGTGGCCGGCGATCAGGCTCGCGGCACGGTACAGCTGTTCGATGCAAACGACGCGCGCCAGGCCGTGCGGCAGCGTCAGCGCCGACAGCGACCAGCGGAAATCGGCGCGGGCGAAACAGGCGTCGTCGAGGCCGTCGGGCCCGCCGATCACGAAGCAGACGTCGCGGCCTTCGGCCTGCCAGCCGGTAACTGCCTCTGCAAGGCCGACGCTGGTGAGCTGCGTGCCGCCCTCGTCCAGCATGACGGCGCGCTCGCCGTTCCGCAGCTCCCTCAGGATGCGTGCGCCCTCTTCGCTGCGGGCGACTCCGGCATCGCCCTGTCGGCGTCGCCGGCTCGTCGCGAGTGTCTGCAGCGCGAAGCGCCAGCTTCGCGGCAGGCGTCCGGCGTAGTCCGCGTACGCGGCGTCGACCCAGCCGGGCTGTCGGTCGCCGACCGCGACCATGCGCATGTGCATGATTCAGCCGTCGGTGGCTATGGCGTCACCGGCCGGACTCAGGGACCACAGCTTCTCCAGGTTGTAGAACTCGCGAACGCGCGGCAGCATGACGTGCACGAGCGTGTCCTGCAGGTCGAGCAGGACCCATTCGCTGCCCTCTTCGCCTTCTATGCCGACCGGGCGGTGTCCCGCGGCGCGCGCCTTGTCGGCCACGGCGTCCGCCAGGGCCTTGACGTGGCGATTGGAGGTGCCGCTCGCGACGATCATGTAATCGGTGACAGTCGTCAGGTCGCGAACGTCGAGCTTCACGATGTCGCGCCCCTTCAATTCCTCCAGGGCGTCGAGCACGAGGTCGCTCAGTTTGTCGCTGTTCATGCGGTCGAACCGTAACGTGCTTTTTTCAATACCATTCCCTACTCCGTTTCGTTACCGGGACGCGAGCGGTAGCAACCGCTGCGATGAATAACGGCGCGCACCGCGTCCGGCATCAGGAAACGCGGGTCGCGACCTGCCGCCACCAGCTCGCGGATCTCCGTCGAGGAGATCTCGAGCTGCGTGACGTCATGAATGTAGATGTGGCCCGACTTCGCCTGGTGCAAGTCGCCGATGCGATGCGTGCCGCGGTCCGCGAGCAGCTCCCCCAGCGGACCCATGTCCGGGGCGCGCCAGCCGGGTCGGTGCGCGACGACGATGTGCGCGAGTTCGAGGATTTCGCGCCACTGGTACCACTTCGTCAGGCTCAGGAAAGCGTCCATGCCGATGATCAGCGCGAGCGGCCGCAGCGGGAACTCGGCGCGCAGCGCCGCCAGCGTATCGACCGAGTAGGACGGGCCCTCGCGGTGCAGCTCGCGATCGTCGACGACGAAGCCGGGCTGGCCCTCGGTGGCGGCACGCACCATCTCGAGCCGCAGCTCCGCGTCCGCGTGCGGCTTGCCGCGATGTGGCGGCGTGCCGCAGGGCATGAAACGGACCTCGTCGAAGCGCAGCGCCTGCAGCATCTCGAAAGCGGTGCGCAGGTGGCCGAAATGGATCGGGTCGAAGGTGCCGCCGAACACTCCGATGGGACTCAAGGACCGATTCTCCGCCAGCGCGCCGCGAGGCGTTACGCGGCCCGCGCCGCCGGGCCGGCAAGAGCGACGACGACATCGGCGGCCTGCTGCCACGGGTCGCCGGCCCGCTGGCCCTTCGCGCTCGCGTCCGCCAGCCGCAGCGCCTTGAGCAGGCGGTGGAAGTCGGACCGCCGCAGGCGGCCGATGCAGCTCCTCGTCAGGCCCTGGCGATTGCGCCAGACGCGCCATTTCTGCATGGCCGCGCCGAGGTCTGCGCCCTGCGCGACGGCGTCCGCGAGCCGCGCGAGGGTTCGGACTTCGCGGGTCAGCGCCCACATCACGACCACTTCGTTGACGCCCTCGGCGCGCACGCCGGCCAGAATACGGAGCGCGCGGGCCGCGTCGCCGGCCATCGCGGCATCAGCCAGCTGGTAGACGTCGTAGCGGCTGCTGTCTGCCACCGCTCGCTGCACGTGCGCGGCGCCGACCTCGCCTTCCCCGAGCAGCAGCCTGAGCTTCTCGATTTCCTGTTGCGCCGCGAGCAGGTTGCCCTCGACGCGCTCCGCGATCAGCCGCACGGCGTCACGGTCGGGCCGCAGGCCGGCGGCTCGCATACGCCCCTGGATCCAGGCCGGGAGTTCGCGCCGCTCGACCGGCCAGACCTGCACGTGGCCGCCGGCGGCCGCCAGGGACTTGACCCATTTTGCCGCTGCGCCGCTCCTGTCCAGCCGCGGCGCGCTGACGAGCAGCAGGAGATCGTCGTCGAGTCCCTCCGCCAGTGCGGCGATCGCCGCGGAGCCGTCCCGGCCCGGCTTGCCGGTCGGCACGCGCAGTTCGACGATGCGTTTCTCCGCAAACAGCGACAGGTTGCCGCCGCTGGCGCTGAACTCCGCCCAGTCGAAGCCGGCGCCGCTGACGAACAGCTCGCGGCTGCCGAAGCCCCGCTCGCGGGCGGCGGCGCGGATCGAATCGAGGGCTTCCTGGACGAGCAGCGGCTCGTCACCGGTAACCAGGTAACAGGGCAACAGGGATTTCTCGAGCTGGGACTTAAGCTGGTTCGCGTTGATTTTCACACGGGACGGCGACGTGAAGGCTCTCGTCCGATCATACCCTGCGTGCGCCATGCCAACCAGTCGCGCAACGCGACCGGGGCTTACGTTTCACCGAGCTGCTCGAGCCCGACCGCCTCACCCTCGAGCAGCACCGGGATGCCGTCGCTCACCGGGTACAGGGTTTTGCCGTCGTCCGTCACCAGCGCCTCGGCAAGCTCTTCGCCGAGCAGGGCCCCGTCGCGGTTTTTCAGGCTGCCGCTACGGATCCGCTCGTTGACCGTCTTCAGCAGGTCATCGCGCGCCAGCGACAGCTCCCGGTGGGTCACGGGGCAGCACAGTATCGGTAGCAGTTTCTTGTCCATGGGCGGTGTGTCGGTGTTGCGATTGGCAATGATATACTATATCGTTTAAACGATCCCGGCCCCCCGATCGCAGGCGGCACTCCCTGTGGTGAACCGCCGCCGCGACGTCCCACAAGTGGCGGCCCGCGACTTCCGGACGATGAGCGAACCCATGCACAGCACCGCACCCGATCTCGACCGCGTCGCGATGGTCCTGTCCGGCCTGTGCCTCGTGCACTGCCTGGCGCTGCCGCTCCTGTTCCTCGTACTGCCGTTCGTCGGCGGCGTCGCCGACAGTCACTGGCACGTCCCGCTGCTTGCCGTCGCCCTGCCCGTCAGCATCGTGGCCATTGTCATCGGATACCGGCGACACGGCAACCGCGGCATCGTCGCGGGCATCGCGCTCGGCCTCGCGCTGCTGGTCGCGGGCGCCACCGTCGGTCATGCCCTCCTGGGCAGCCTCGCCGACCGTCTGCTGACCGTTGCCGGCTCGCTGACGCTCGCCGCGATGCACTGGCAGAACAGCGTAAAGCTGCGCGAGTACCGCTGCCGGGCACTCGCCCGCGGCTGAGCCCCGGACCGCGGCCGCGGATCTTCCGGGGCCGGACTCAGGGCCCGAGGGCGGCCGCGACGTCGTCGTTGCCGAGTTCGCGCGCCGTCGCGCGCAGCCGCGGCAGGTCGGCCGCATGCGGGCGAAATCGCGGATTGGCCCTGAGGCAGCGCAACGTCACCTTCATCGCCGCCACGCGGTCCCCGGCATCGAGCAGCCGCGTCAGCAGCGACTGCCCGTAGAACAGCGGCACCTCGCCGAGATCCCAGTCCCACAGCGCCTCGAAAAACCACAGGTCGGCGGCCAGTGGATCGATCTCCGTCGCCGTGTGCTCTGCGATGTGCGCGAAGCCGCCGGCGCGGTTGCCGCGGCTCACCAGGCCGTAGGCATGATCCAGAACCTGCCTGCGCTCCCTGTCGGCGGCCCTGTCTACCTCCCCCTGACGCGGCGAGAGTGCCGGGGCGATCGCCGTCTCCGCCGCCACATCGAGCGTCGCCAGCAGGGCGCCGCACAGGTTCGCGAGCACCAGGAGGAAGCCGATGACGACGAGCAACAGCAGCCAGTCCGGCGCGCCGGCGACCGCCGCCATCACCAGCGTCGCGGCCGCCGCTGCCTCGACCGCCAGCAGCCACAGCCAGGCTGGCCACAGGCGTCGCGCGAGGCGCCACAGGCCGGCAGGCGAGAGGCTCGCGAGCGGCGAGTCCGTGATCGCCAGCAGCATGCCGTGAAAGGGCAGCAGCAGGGCACCGGCAGGCAAGGTCAGCCACAGCGCGGCCGGCGGCCCACCCTGCGTGACCAGCAGCCACGGCGCGGCCAGCAGGCCGACCGGCAGCAGCGGGAACAGGCGGCGCTCTCCGGAGAACGGCAGGAAGGAGTCGATGCCCGGCACCGGCGGCCGCCGGCCCAGGGCGCGCGCCTCGACGAGGCGCAGCAGGTAGGCGGCCAGGCCCGGCAGCATGA
>JBFJUJ010000112.1:0-9313 GCA_041624755.1 Woeseia sp.
GCGGCACGAGGGCCAGGTACTGCGTCGGCGCATTGCGGAAGATCGCGTTGTTCAGGCGCAGCCCGTCGACGATGTGCAGGATCTCCGAGCCCTTCAGTCCGCGGATGATCGCTGCACCCTGCCCGGCCGTGGTCTGCTGCAGGAAGACGCCGACCTCGCCGGCCAGCGCGTCGGTCAGCAGCTTCTCGTTCGCGATCTCGTCACTCGGAACGACCGTCAGCGCCGCGGAGACCTTGGTCGCCGCCAGCGGCCGGCGCGACGCGGTCACCTGGATCTCGTCGATGACCTCGTCCTCCTGCGCAGCCGACTCCGCTATGGGCAGGGGCAACAGCAGCAATGCGGCCCAGGCTGCGGGGCGCTTTCCCGGTCGATCCTTGACGTTTCTCGATGGCACGTTGCTCCTGTCCCTGGCTCGGGATCGATGGCGCGCTGCGGGACAGCGGCAAGCGGCGTATTCTCCAAAGACTCGCCGCCGGGCACAAGCCGATAAACGGGGTCGAGCCGATCTGTGCCGATCTGCAAGGAGAATCCGTAATGTCAGTGACGCGCCGTATCTTCATCAGCGGGCCGCGCGGGAAGTACCTCGACCCGCGCAGGAAATCACTCTGGGACGCCATCCGTAACGAGATAGTCAGGCTCGGCTTCGAGCCGACGGCATTCGGTACGGCCGAAGGCGGCATCGGCCTTGCCGACACCGCCTGGAGCCCCGAAAAGGCGATCGACGCGATGCGCCGCTGCGTCGGTGTCGTGCTGCTCGGCTTCCCGTACTGGCAGGCGCGCCGCGGAACCGAGGAATGCAGCCTCGTCTCCGAATACTGCCATTACGAAGGGGCGCTGGCTGCGATGCTGGGGCTGCCGGTATTCGCTCTGCTGGAAGCCGGTACGAGAGAGCGCGTGTCGTTCCTCTCGCACGGCGGTGATCCCGTGTTCGAACTGCCGGCGGAGGCTGAAGCCGATTGGGTACAGGAGCCCGGCTTCCAGCAACCGCTGCGGCGCTGGGCCGAACGGCTCGCCAAACGCTCCGACGTCTTCCTCGGCTTCAGTTCCGGGGTCGAGGAGATCGCGGCAGAGATCAATCGATTCCTGGAGCAACAGGGCATCACCGTCGTCAACTGGCTGGGCGACTCGAAAGGAGGAGGAAACGTTCTCGACAACGTCAAGGATGCGGCGGCGTCCTGCACCGGGGGCATCTTCCTGTTCACGAAGGACGACTGGCTCGAGTCGAAGCGCGGCAGGCAGCCCGCGCCCCGGGACAACCTCGTTTTCGAGGCCGGCTTCTTCATGCATGCCAAAGGCGAAGAGCGTGTGCTGATCATCCGCGAAGGCGACACCAGGATGCCGAGCGATCTCGGCGGTTACATTTTCCTGCCTTTCGAGCGGGGCGCCACGGGCAGCGTCCTCGAGGCCGTCGGAGACTTCGTGCGCGGGCGGCTGTAGCGGGTACATCGAGCCGGCCGCGGAAGGCGAAGGCGTCAGCGGGAACGCTTCGGGCGCCAGGCGTCTCACGGGCTCCGGGTTTGCCGCGGAGCGGGCGCGCGACGGCTGACAGTGCGCGGCGCCACCTGGCCGCCCGGGGAGGGAGCCGGAACGCTGCGCCGGAGGCGCGGGCTCAGGCCTCTACGGTTCGGGCTGGGCCGGGCGCGGGTACGGGCGTGGCGGACAGTCCGGGCCGCCGCGGGACCTTGCGCCGTTCGCGGGGCTTCGGAGACAGGACGCGCTGCAGGCGCAGCGCCGCCGCGAACATGAAGTCGTCTGCTTCGTCCAGCAGTCTGATTATGGAGTCCATCGGGACCTGGATTACTGCTTTCGTTGGGCCGACTATCATGCCAGCTTTCGCCGGAGCCGATCAAGTAGGTATGAACCGAGGGATCGCGACCGCTGGAACTGTGACGCAGTTCACATTTTTTGGCCCAGGAAAAGCCGGCGGGGCAGGAGGGGTGCCAGCAGAGGGTCGAATTGACCACGGCGCACGCGTTCCGACGACGGCGACGACTGCGGATTCTTCAGTCAACCCGCCGCACCTTCAGCGGCACGTTGCACAGCCCGATCGCCCCCGCCGGATCGACGAACCAGTCCTCGTTGCGGTAGCGGCGCGACTCGACGAGCGCGGCGAACGTGGGCGACTCCGTGCGCAGCGCCTGCCAGCCCGCGTCGTAGTCCGTGCCGAAGCGCAGCCGGCGGATCGGCACTCGCTCGGACGCCTGCTCGTAGAAGCCGAGCGGGCCGCCGCCGCGCGGCAGCGTCGACAGGTGCTCGATGCCGTCGATCACGCGGCCGAGCAGCGTGACGTTGCGGTCGAGATGCCGCGGCGCATGGCCGGTGACGACGTAGAGTTCGCCCGCGTTGCCGCTGTCTGCGGCGGTATCGCGTCCGGCGCCGAGCATGCCGTAGCAGTGGGCGAGCCAGGCGCTGCCGTCCGCCGCGGTGCGCGCGGCGGGGAAGCCGTCCACGAATCCGACCTCGGGCGCGTAGGCGTCGCGGCTGGCCAGCCCCGTGAACGTCAGTCCCTGCGCGGAGCGGAAGAATTCCGGCGCCAGCCGCTCCTCGGCATCGCCCAGCGGTCCTGCGCCGCTCCACTGCACGACGTAGTTGTCCTGCGAGCGTGCGATTGCCGCCGGGCTGAAATGGCCGGCGGCGACCAGGCGGCGGAGGTTCGCGATGTGGCGCGGCGCGAACTGCGGGGCGAGTTCCATGACGACGGTGCCCCGGTCGAGCTCGAGGTAGAGCAGGTTCCGCGGTTCGATATCGCGCCAGTCGGCGTCCGCCGACGCGGCGAGTACCTCGCCCATGCTCCGCCAGGCGACCGGCTCGGCGTGGCCGGCAGCGGCGCAGGCGAGGACCGCGAGAGCGGTCGCGAGGAACGGGCATGGCCGGCGGGGCTCGGTCGTCATGGACATTACCGTAGGTCATTTCAGGCAGTGACGCCACGAACCGTCGGGGCGGACTCGACTTGCACGGCATGCGGGGGCTTGTCGCCGCCGCGGGTAGCGGACTGTGCACACGCCGGTCCGGATGCTATAAGGGCGGCGACAAGTGATAGCCATCAATCTCGTCTCGTCCCATCCGCTACGTCCGACGATCGTCCCGCAGGCGGGTCGGCCAACGGTCACGCGCGTGTTTGCGCACGGCGGACGAGCGAGACCGAAGCCGGAACCCGGGGGAACGAAATGAAATCTCTGTGCGTCGCGCTGCTCGCGATCCTGTTCGTCACGCCGCTCGAGGCCGACACGCTGATCCACGCCGGCCGGCTTATCGACGGGGAAGCAGACCGCGCCGTCGTCGAGAGGACGCTGCGCGTGCGCGACGGCCGAATCGCGGCGATAGAAGCGGGCTACGTCGATCCCGGGCCGGACGACAGCGTCATCGACCTGCGCAGCCACACGGTGATGCCGGGCCTCATGGACATGCACGTGCACCTGACCGGCGAATACGCGCCGGACAGCCGGCTGCGCGGCTTCATCACGAACGAAGCTGACTATGCCTTCGCGGCGGCGAGATACGCGCGCGCCACGCTCGACGCGGGCTTCACGACGGTGCGCAACGTCGGCGACCAGTTCAATGTAACGGTGGCGCTCAAAAAGGCTATCGAGCGCGGCGACGTCGTCGGCCCGACGATCTTCACCGCCGCGAAGAGCCTCGCCACGACCGGCGGCCACGCCGACCCCACGAACGGCTGGGCGAGCCACATCATGGGCGATCCGGGTCCGGCCGAGGGCGTCGTCAACGGCGTCGAAGATGCGCGCAAGGCCGTGCGCCAGCGCTACAAGGACGGGGCCGACTGGATCAAGATCACGGCGACCGGCGGCGTCCTGAGCGTGGCGAAGAGCGGCCAGAACCCGCAGTTCACCGACGAGGAGCTCGCCGCGATCGTCGAGACGGCGAACGACTACGGCATGCGCGTGGCGGCGCACGCCCACGGCACCGAGGGCATGAAGCGCGCCGTGCTCGCCGGCGTCGCGTCGATCGAGCACGGCACCTACATGGACGCCGAGGTCATGCGCCTGATGAAGCAGCGCGGCAGCTACTACGTGCCGACGATCATCGCCGGGGACTGGGTCGGCGAGCAGGCGAAGATCGACGGCTTCTTCCCGGAGCTGGTGCGGCCGAAGGCCGCGGCCATCGGCCCGGTCATCCGCGAAACCTTCGCGAAGGCCTACACCGCCGGCGTGCCGATCGTCTTCGGCACCGACAGCGGCGTCTCGCCGCACGGCGACAATGCCCGGGAGTTCGCGCTGATGGTCGAGGGCGGCATGCCGCCGATGGAGGCGATCCGCTCGGCAACCGGCGTCGCCGCCGACTTTCTGGGTATAGGCGACACGCACGGCCGGCTGCAGGCCGGCAAGGTCGCCGACATCGTCGCGGTGCCGGGCAACCCGCTCGAGGACATCACGGCGATGCAGCGCGTGGACTTCGTGATGCAGGACGGGCGGGTGCACCGCGCGCCGTAGGTGACGAGCGGCGTCCCCGGCGCATGTGGCGCATCTGCGGCTGCGATGCTAAGTTCGCGGGCCAGTATCGGCTGCGGAGAGTGGGTGTGAATCCCGAATTCAGCAAGACCACGGGAAGCGGCTGCCCCGGTCGAGAGGCGCGCAGCACCGGGGTTCCGGGGAACCTGCAGTACGACCGGGCCGATGCACTCGCCTGACCTGTCGCTCGACGATCGGAGCTAGCGTCTGCCCATGGAATCCGCACTACTCGCCAGAGGCGTCGAACTCATGCTCGTCGGCATGGGCACGGTGTTCGTCTTCCTGAGCGTTCTCGTTGCCGCCACCAGCCTGATGTCGGCGATCGTGATGCGACGCATGCCGCCGAGCGATGACGCCGGGCCGAAAGCCGGGCAGGACGACGGGCCGACGCCCGAGGAGATCGCCGCGATCAGCGCCGCCGTCCGGCTGCACCGGTCGTCACGTGGCAACTGACAAGCAACCTTACGAGACTGACCGGGAACGATCATGACGGAAGCCAAACCGCTCGGCATTACCGAGCTGGTCCTGCGCGACGGGCACCAGAGCCTCCTCGCCACGCGTATGCGCATCGACGACATGCTGCCGATCTGCGAGAAACTCGACCAGATCGGCTACTGGTCGATGGAGTCCTGGGGCGGCGCGACCTTCGACGCCTGCATCCGCTACCTCGGTGAAGACCCGTGGGAACGGATCCGCGAGCTGAAGAAAGCGATGCCCAAAACGCCGCAGCAGATGCTGTTCCGCGGGCAGAGTATCCTGGGCTACCGGCACTATGCCGACGACGTCGTCGAGAAATTCGTCGAACGCGCCGCAATCAACGGCGTCGACGTGTTCCGCATCTTCGATGCGATGAACGACATGCGCAATCTCGAGACCGCGATCAAGGCGACCATCAAGGTCGGCAAGCATGCCCAGGGAACGATCTCCTACACCGTCAGTCCGGTGCACACGATCGACCTGTGGGTCGATCTCGGCCGCCAGGTCGAGGACATGGGCGCGCATTCCCTCGCGATCAAGGACATGGCCGGCCTGCTGAGGCCCTACACGGCCTACGAGCTCGTCACGCGGCTCAAGGCCGCGCTCGACATCCCGATCCACATGCAGTGCCACGCGACCACCGGGCTGTCGACCGCAACGAACCTGAAAGCCATCGAAGCCGGCATCGACAATATCGACACCTCCGTGTCGTCGATGAGCATGACCTACGGGCATTCGCCGACGGAGTCCATCGTCGCCATACTCGAAGGAAGCGACCGGGACACCGGGCTCGACATCGCGAAGATCGAGGAGATCGCGGCGTACTTCCGCAAGGTCCGCAAGAAATACGCGCGCTTCGAAGGCGGCCTGAAGGGCGTCGACTCGCGGATCCTGGTCGCTCAGGTCCCGGGCGGCATGCTGACCAACCTCGAGAACCAGCTCCGCGAACAGAACGCGAGCGATCGCCTGGACGAAGTGCTCGAGGAGATCCCCCGGGTCCGCGAGGACCTCGGCATGATCCCGCTCGTGACGCCGACGTCGCAGATCGTCGGTACCCAGGCCGTCATCAACGTGCTGTCCGGCAAGCGCTACCAGACGATTACCAAGGAGGCCGCCGGCATCCTGAAGGGCGAGTACGGCGCGACGCCCGCGCCGATCAACAAGTCGCTGCAGAACAAGGTGCTGGATGGCGCGGAGCCGATCACCGTGCGGCCGGCAGACCTGCTGGAGCCGGAGCTGGAGCGGCAGTCGGCGCAGCTCGAGAAACTCGCGCTCGAGGGCGGCTGGCGGCTCGCGGAAGAGAAGATCGACGACGTCCTGACCTACGCGCTGTTTCCGCAGGTCGGCTCGCACTTCATCGGGAACAGGAACAACCCGGCTGCCTTCGAGCCGCCGCCGACGGAGGCCGATGCGAAGGCCGCGCCCTCCCCGGCCGCAGCGCCCGCCTCCGACCCCGCGGTTTACGACGTCCGCATCAATGGCCGCACCTGGTCCGTCGAGGTCGCCGAGTCGGGACAGCTCTCCGGCGTGGCTCCGGCGACCGCGGCGCCGGCTGCGGCTGCCGGGGGAGACGGCGAACCGGTCGCTGCAATGCTCGCGGGCAACGTGTTCAAGGTGCTCGTCGCCAAGGGAGACGAGGTTGCCGCCGGGCAGGCGCTCGTCGTGATCGAAGCGATGAAGATGGAGACGGAGATCAGCGCCCCGCGCTCCGGCAAGGTCGCCGACGTGCGCGTCGCGGTCGGCGATACCGTCAAGGTCGGCGATACGCTGCTGACTTTAAACTGATCGATGGACCTGATCCTGCAAATCTGGCAGGGCTCCGGCCTGTACCAGATCGCCCTCGGCCAGCTCGCGATGATCGGGGTCGGACTGCTGCTGCTCTACCTCGGCATCGTCAAGAAGTTCGAGCCGCTGCTGCTGGTCACGATCGGCTTCGGCGGCGTGCTCAGCAACATCCCCGGCGCCGAGATCGCCACCGGCGACGGGCTGCTGCACCTGACCTACGTGGTCGGTATCGAGACCGGGGCGTTCCCGCTGATCATCTTCATGGGCGTCGGCGCTCTGACCGACTTCGGCCCGCTGCTGGCGAACCCGAAGACGCTGTTCCTCGGCGCCGCGGCGCAGTTCGGCATCTTCGCGACGCTCCTCGGTGCGCTCGGGCTGACGTCGCTGGGCCTGATGGATTTCTCGATACGCGAAGCCGCCGCCATCGGCATCATCGGCGGCGCCGACGGGCCGACGGCGATCTACGTGGCGGGCATCCTCGCGCCGGACCTCTTGGGCGCCATCGCCGTCGCGGCGTATTCGTACATGGCGCTCGTGCCGCTGATCCAGCCGCCCATCATCAAGCTGCTGACCAGCCGGGAGGAGCGCGCGATCGAGATGCGGCAGCTCCGCGAGGTGACCCGCACCGAGCGCATCCTGTTCCCGCTGGTGCTGCTCCTGCTGGTGGCGCTGCTCCTGCCCTCGGCGGCGCCGCTGCTCGGGATGTTCGCGTTCGGCAACCTGATGCGCGAATGCGGCGTCGTCGAGCGCCTGTCGCACACCACGCAGAACGCGCTGATCAACATCGTCACGATCTTCCTGGGACTGGCCGTCGGCTCGAAGCTCTCCGCCGAGCAGTTCCTGGTGCCGAGCACGCTGGGCATCCTCGTGCTGGGCATGGTCGCGTTCGCGATCGGCACCGCGAGCGGCGTGCTGATGGGCAAACTGATGAACCGCCTGTCGTCGCAGCCGATCAACCCGATCATCGGCGCGGCCGGCGTGTCGGCGGTGCCGATGGCGGCGCGCGTCGCGAACCGGGTCGGCCTCGAGGCGAACCCGCACAACATCCTGCTGATGCACGCCATGGGGCCGAACGTCGCCGGCGTCATCGGCTCGGCGATCGCCGCCGGCATCATGATCCTGTTCGCGGGCTGATGGCCGCCGGTTCGCGGATACGGCGAGCTCGCCGACAGGCCTGAAGGTCGGGCATGAAGAACACGATCTTCCCGCTGTTCGCCTACCCGGTCATGGTCTGCGCCCGTACCTGGGACTTCAGCGAGGCCGAGAGAGCTTACATCGCAGGGCTGGAGATGGTCGAAAACGTCGGCAACCGGATGTCGAGGAACGACCGTGTTCTTGACGGTAGCGAGCTTTCCGACCTGATGCGTTTCATCGACGAGCAGCTGTACATTTACAAGAAGAACCTGCTGCACATCAAAGACGAGAACGAGATCTACGTTACCCAGTCCTGGGCCAACCAGACGGCACCCGGCCAGTTCCACCCGAAGCACAAGCATCCCAACAGCGTCATCAGCGGCGTGATGTTCATTGACGAAAATACGGACCGAAGCCTGCCCGCGATACGCTTCCACCGGACGACGGAAATGCTGCCCCTGGAGTTCGGCTTCGACTCCCTGAACGAGTTCAACGCGAGTTGCAGGCTGTTCGAGCCGGTGCAGGGCCAGCTCATGCTGTTCCCGTCGCTGCTGGAGCACGACGTCGAGATGAACCGGTCAGGCACGGTGCGGACGTCGCTTTCGTTCAATACCTGGGTGCGCGGGCCGGTCGGTGTCCGGGAGCACCTGACGCGGGTAGACATGAACTAGCCGCCCCGATGGGGGCTGGCGATCAGCGGCCGGGCGACAGCGACTCGTCCCATCCGAGCACGTCGTACTTCTCGAGAACCTGCCGCAACTCGTCCAAAGGGATGGCCTCGAGCGTGCCGCGTTTGCTCGTCACCGTCGTCGCCCTGAGGATCGCGTTGTAGATCGCCTCCTCGGTCGCTTCGGCGGTCGCGGCGAACAGCGGCGACATCGCATCGTTGGTCAGCGACGGACCGCTGTGCGGCCGGTAACCCTCGCGCGGCCGGCGCAGGTCGGGATGCGTCGAGAACGCGATGACGTAGTCGCCCGAACCGTTGCTCGCATACGAACCGGTGCGCGCGAGGCCCATCATCGCGCGCATCGCGAGGCGGTCGAGTGCGCGCGGGGTCAGCGGCGCGTCGGTCGCGACGACCATCATGATGGAACCGTCCGCCTGCCCGTCGCCCGTTGCGGCGTCGTCGTCTTCCAGCTCGCCGCGGAACTCGTACTGCCCGAGCTCGCGCCCGACAGGCGCGCCGTTCATCGTCAGCACACCGCCGTAGTTCGTCTGCACCAGCACGCCGACCGTGTGGCCGCCGAGCGAATCCGGCAGCACGCGCGAGCTCGTGCCGATCCCGCCCTTCCAGCCGAAGGCCTGTGTGCCGGTGCCGGCGCCGATGCTGCCCTCGGCGACGGGGCCGCCGCGGGCGCCGTCGAGCGCCGCGAACACCTCGTCGCGACCGACCGGATCGGCCCACATGTCGTTGACCTCGGACTCGGTGGTCTCGCCGACGACCGGAGTGA
>JBFJUJ010000113.1:0-9233 GCA_041624755.1 Woeseia sp.
GCCGCGGTGGCCGCCGGCCGCCTCAGCAGGGATCCGGCAGGGAGCGCGTCATGGCATCGTCCGCCGCAGCCTCGCGCACGCCGCGTTCCAGCATCGGTCGCAGCCGCCGGTAGGCACGCGACAGCTGCGACTTCGAAAAACTCTCTGTCCGGCCCATCAGGCCGGCGATCTCGCGGTGCGTGAAACCCTCGACATCGTGCAGCCAGACCACGGCCCGGCTGACGTCCGGCAGGGACGCAAGCGCGGTATCCAGGTCGAGCGCGTGCTCCGGCGCCGCCGACACGCCGTGATTCGAGACGTCGCCCGGCGTCAGGTCTTCCCAGTCGTCGCCCAGGCTCTGGCCGCGCCGCTGCCACGCGGAGCGCAGGAACATCAGCGCCTTGGTCACCGCGATACGCCGTACCCAGCTACCGAGCGGCGCGTCACCGCGGAACGAGCCGATGCTGCGCATGACCTCCATGAAGGTATCCTGCGTCAGGTCCTCGGCATGCGCGGGGACCCGCGTGAAGCGCAGGCAGACCGAGTACACGGGTGCCGCGAAGGCGCGATAGATGATCTCGTGCGCCCTGGCATCGCCCCGCGCGGCGCGCCCGATGATGGCCGGGTCGATGTCGATGTCTGCGAATCTGCTCATGCCTGCCAGTGTAGATGCCCGGGCTCGGCCGATGGTCGCAGGATGCGTGGAGTTGGCGCAGAGTCGACGCGGCCGCGCCAGCGTCGTGACGGGCACCGCTAGCGGGACGGACGCCCCGCACCTATACTTGGCGGCTCGCCGGCCGGGGTGGCGGAACTGGTAGACGCGCCGGACTCAAAATCCGGTTCTGGCAACAGAGTGAGGGTTCGATTCCCTCTCCCGGCACCACCTGGAGAAACGGCTCTCGGCGCGGGCGCGGCGTCGGTCACGGGACGACATGAAGTACTGTGCAAGCTGTGGCGAACGCGTCACGCGAAAAATCCCGCCGGGAGACAACCGCAAACGCTGGGTCTGCGATGCCTGCGACGCCGTGCACTACCAGAATCCCCGGGTCGTGGTCGGCTGCGTACCCGAGCGCGACGGCCGCATCCTGCTGTGCCGCCGGGCCATCGAGCCGCGCTACGGCTACTGGACCGTGCCCGCGGGCTTCATGGAGCTGGGCGAGACCCTGGAGGAAGGCGCCGCCCGAGAAACTCTCGAGGAGGCGCGCGCCGAAGTGACCATCGGCCACCTGTTCGCCTCCGTCGACGTCATCGAGGCCGGCCAGGTGCACCTGTTCTTCACGGCCAGGCTCGAGGGCGGCTACGGCGCCGGCGAGGAGAGCCTGGAGGTCGACCTGTTCCGGCCGGAGGAGGTGCCGTGGGACGCTATCGCGTTCCGCAGCGGCCGCTATGCGCTCGAACGGTATTTTGCGGACGGCGGCGCCAACAACGGCGTGCACCTGCACGCGATTCGTCGCCGCCGCGGCTAGGCCCGGAGGCGGCGCCGCCGGTCAGTCGTCCTCGGCGTCGAGCGCCGCGGCGAGGCGGTCCGGCGTCAGGTAGCCGCTGACCAGGGTGCCGTCTTCGAATACGATGGCGGGCGTGCCGCGCAGCCCGACGTCCTGGCCCAGCGCGTAATGCTCGCTGATCATCTCGTTTGCCGTGTCGCACTGGCGCGTCTCGAATTCCCGGTCCAGCTTGGCGAGCGTCAGTGCGTTGTTACGGTCGGGCGAGCACCAGACCTGCTCCGCCTTCTGCCAGGACGGTGACGCCGGCCCGCTGCGCGGGTACAGCAGGTAGCGAACCTCGATGCCCTTCGCCAGGTACTGGTCGATCTGGCTGTGCAGTCGGCGGCAATAGCCGCAGTCGATGTCGGTGAATATGGAGACGCTGTGACGCAGCTTGGCCGGTTCCGGCGAGAAGACGATCGCGTCTCCCGCGCCGAGCGCCCCGATCATCTCGTGGCGGGCGACGTTACGTTCGGCTTCGGTCAGGTTCGCCTGCGCGTCGAGATCGATGATGTCGCCCTGCAGGAGATAGCGTCCGTCGGCGGAAATGTACGCGACGATGGCGCCCTTGCGAATGGTGTACCAGCCGTCGACCGGTCCGGGGAACACGTGCTGTGGCAGGATCTCCTTGAACTCGGAGGCCACACGCTCGCGGACGGCCGCCAGCTCCGCGTCCGCATCGGCCGACTGCGCGGCGGCCGGCGCAGCAGCGATGACCAGCATCCATGTCGCAAAAAGTGCTCTCATCGTGATTTCCATTGGCTTGGTGGCAGGTTCGACCAGCGGCCCCGCCGGCGGTTCCGCCCGCGCCGCGCGCCACGCAGTGTAACAGGCCCGCCGGGTGCCGGGGCAAGCGGCTTCGGACTAGCCGCGAGGGTGATGCCGGCCGTGGAGGTCCTTCAGGCGCTCGCGGGCGACGTGCGTGTAGATTTGCGTCGTGGACAGGTCGCTGTGCCCGAGCAGCAGCTGGACGACGCGCAGGTCGGCGCCGCGATTCAGCAGGTGCGTCGCGAACGCGTGCCGCAGGCTGTGCGGCGACAGTTTCTTGTCGATGCCTGCCTTGTTCGCGTATCGCTTGATGATGTGCCAGAACGCCTGGCGCGTCATGCGGTCGCCGCGACGCGTCGGGAACAGGTAGTCGGTCTGGCGCTCGAGCAGGATCTCCATGCGGGGCCCGTCGATGAAATCCCTGAGCCAGCGCTGCGCCTCGTCGCCGAGCGGAATGAGCCGCTCGCGATCACCCTTGCCGACGATGCGCAGCACGCCCTGGTTGAAGTTGACCTGCGACTGCTTCAGGTTGATCAGCTCCGAGACGCGCAGCCCGGTGGCGTAAAGCAGCTCGAGCATGGCGCGGTCGCGGTGTCCGAGGGGCTCGTCGGTGCTCGGCGCATGCAGCAGGGCGTCGACCTCGTCCTCGGTCAGCGATTTCGGCAGGGAACGGCCGATGCGCGGCATCTCGATATCTGCCGTGGGGTCGGTATCGCGCAGGCCCTCGCGCATGATGTAGCGGAAGAAGCGCCGGAAGCTCGACAGCTGACGCGCCGTCGAACGCGGCTTGGCACCGCTTTCCACGCGCTTGGCGATGAATGCGAGCAGGTCCGCTTTCTGCGCCTTCTCGATCGGTATGTTGTGCTCGGACAGGCCGCGCTCGAGCGTCATCAGGTCGGCGCGATAGGCTCCCAGGGTATTCGACGACAGGCCGCGTTCCATCCAGATGGCGTCGAGAAACCGGTCGACAAGCTGTTCGGATTGCTCGCGAATTGCGTCGGCGTTTTTTTTCTGCTGGGAGCTTGCCATTTGCACATCGGTTCCGTAAGAGGGCCCGTTGCGGGGACGTATCGCGTTCCTATCGAGCTGCACCGCTGGTAGCATACTGCGCGTCGCGACCCGGCCGAACGTTATCCGTCAAGCAACAGATTTTTCAGACACTTGAGTATGCTGAGACACCCGGATTGGCGGCGTGATCGCTGTCACAGATCGATAACACCGTTAACATAAAGGGACCTGCGTCACACCATCGACCGTCGATAGGCGCCGGTATCGGCGCCTCCCGGGCGACACGCGGACGCAACTGGCAAGCCATGAATACCGAGCAGGAAGACCTGCGGCCCGAAACCGATGCGGCCGGACCCACGATCGCGGAGCCTGCCGTGCTGGCGACGCTCTACGGCATCTACGCCTGGTCGGCGTTCCTGGTCTGCGTGATCGGCGCCCTGTTGAGCGCAGTGTGCCTGCCCGGCCTGGCCCGTCGCCGCCGCTGGGTGACGCGCTTCGCGCGCCTGCCGTTTCGGCTTGCCGCCATCCCGGTGAGCATCGCCGGGCTCGAACGGCTGCCGGACGAGCAGTGCATCGTCGTCGCAAACCATGCGAGTTACCTCGACGGGATCATATTGCAGGCCTTTCTTCCGCCGCGATTCTCGTACGTGATCAAGGGCGAAATGCAGAACGTCCCGGTCGTGCATTTCCTGCTGCGGCGCATCGGCGCACGCTTCGTCGACCGGCATTCGGCGGGCAGGAGCGCGCGTGACGCCCGGACGCTGCTGCGCGCCGCAGACGGCGGCGAGTCGCTCGCCTTTTTTCCCGAGGGAACCTTCGGCGCGGCACCCGGCCTTGCCGCGTTCCGCAACGGCGCATTCGCGGCCGCACGGCGCGCCGGCCTGCCGGTGGTACCGGTCGTGATTCGCGGGGCGCGGGACATACTCCCGCTGGGCCGGGCGCTGCCGCGGCGCGGGCCGTTGTCGATCGACATCCTGGAGCCGCTGGCGCCGGATGCGGTCGACGGCGGCCGCGAGCTCGCCGCGTTGGCGAGACAGCGCATTCTCGACGTGCTCGACGAACCGGACCTGGCGGTGCGCGAGCGACGCTGACGACCTGCGGCGCGCGCTTGTTGCCTTGCGCCGCGCGCTGCGATACGTGAAAGTAGCGTCCCCGCGCGGCCCGCCCGGCGCGCGGCTCATGATCGGCTTGACTCGAGGCACCGGGAGCCATGAACCAGGAATCTATCGTCATCGTCGCGGCCCGCCGCACGCCGCTCGGCGCCTTCCAGGGCGCGCTGTCGGCGGTGAGCGCGATCGAGCTGTCGGCCACGGCCACGAAGGCGGCACTCGCCGACTGCAAGCTCACGGGCGAGATGCTCGACGAGGCACTCATCGGTTGCGTCCTGCCCGCCGGACTCGGCCAGGCGCCGGCACGCCAGGCCGTCCTCGCGGCCGGCCTGCCGCTCGGCCTGCCGTGTTCGACGATCAACAAGGTCTGCGGGTCGGGCATGAAGACCGTGATGCTGGGCCATGACCTGATCGCCGCCGGCACCGCAAAGATCGTGCTGGCCGGCGGTATGGAGTCGATGAGCAATGCGCCCTACCTGATGCCGAAAGCCCGCGCCGGCTACCGCATGGGCCACCAGCAGGTACTCGATCACATGTTCTACGACGGGCTGCAGAGCCCGTTCGACGGGCACATGATGGGTCATTTCGCGGAGGAGACGGCGAAGAAGTTCGGCTTCAGCCGCGAACAGCAGGATGCTTTCGCGGTCGAGTCCGTCACGCGCGCGCTGGCGGCGGGCAAGTCGGGGGTCTTCGCAGACGAGATCGCGCCGGTGACGGTCGCGACGCGCGGCGGTAAGACGGTCGTGACCGAGGACGAAGAGCCGCAGCGCGTCAGCATCGACAAGATCCCGCACCTGAAGCCGGCGTTCGCGCAAGACGGCACCGTGACGGCAGCCAGCTCGTCCTCGATCTCCGACGGCGCCGCGAGCCTGCTGCTGATGCGCGACATCGAGGCCCGCAATCACGAGATCGAGCCGCTGGCGCGCATCGTCGGCCACGCGAGCGCCGCGCAGGAACCGGCGTGGTTCACGACCGCGCCGGTCACGGCAGTCAGGTCGCTGCTCAAGGAACTGGGGTGGCTGCCGGACAGCGTCGATCTCTACGAGATCAACGAGGCCTTCGCCGTCGTCACGATGGCTGCGATGCAGGAGATCGGTATCGCGCACGACAAGGTCAACGTGAACGGCGGCGCCTGTGCCCTCGGCCACCCGATCGGCGCCTCGGGGGCGCGCCTGCTCGTCACGCTGGTGCACGCGCTGCGCGCGCGCGGCGGCGGCCGCGGCATCGCTTCCCTGTGTATCGGCGGCGGCGAGGCCGTCGCAGTCGGCGTCGAGATCTGAGACCGGCGGCGGCCGACCGGATCGGAAACCAAGGAGCAAGAGCATGGAACTGGCAACAGCTAAGGCCGTCATTTCCGGCGGCGCCTCGGGCCTGGGGCTCGCCACGGCCGAGTGCGTCGTTCGCGCCGGTGGCCGGGCGGTGCTGCTTGACATCAACGTCGAACAGGGTGAGAAGAGCGCCGCCGCGCTCGGCGAGCGAGCGAGCTTCGTCGAGGTCGACGTCGCGGACGAACCGTCCGTGCAGGGGGCCATGGCCGCCGCCGCGGACTTCATGGACGGCATCACGCTCGCCGTCAACTGCGCCGGCATACTGCTGCCGAAGAGAGTGCTCGGCCGCGACGGGCCGATGCCGGCCGAGAGTTTCGCGCGCTCGGTCACGATCAACCTGGTCGGCTCGTTCATCCTCGCGAAGGAAGCCGCCAACGTGATGCAGCACAACGAGCCGAACGCCGACGGCGAACGTGGCGTGATCGTCAACACGGCGTCGGTCGCCGCATTCGAGGGGCAGATCGGCCAGGCGGGCTACTCGGCTTCCAAGGGCGGCGTCATCGGCATGATGCTGCCGCTTGCGCGAGAGCTTGCGCGCTTCGGCATTCGCGTCAACACGATCGCGCCGGGCATCTTCATGACGCCGATGATGGCCGGGCTGCCGGACGAGGTGCAGCAGTCCCTCGGCGCCCAGGTGCCGTTTCCGCCGCGCCTCGGCCGCCCGGAGGAATACGCCGATCTCGTCGCCGCGATCTACGGCAACGCGATGCTCAACGGCGAGACGATCCGCCTGGACGGCGCGATCCGCATGCAGCCGAAATAGCGCCGCCTACATCGCCGGGTAGTTCGGGCCGCCGCCGCCCTCGGGGACCGTCCAGACGATGTTCTGCGCCGGGTCCTTGATGTCGCAGGTCTTGCAGTGGACGCAGTTCTGCGCGTTGATCCGGAAGCGCTGCTCGCCGTCCTCGGTGACGACTTCGTAGACGCCCGCGGGGCAGTAGCGCTGCGCCGGCTCCGCGTATCGCGGCAGGTTCTGCTCGATCGGCACGCTCGGGTCCGTGAGCTTGAGGTGCGAGGGCTGGTCCTCCTCGTGGTTCGTGCTCGACAGGAATACCGACGACAGGCGGTCGAAGCTGATCTCGTTGTCCGGATTCGGGTAGTCGATGCGCGGCGCCGTGTCGGCGTCCGCGAGCGTCGCATGGTCGGGCGTGCGATCGCGCAGCGTGAACGGCAGCCGGCCACGGAACAGGTTCTGGTCGATGAAGCTGAAGCCGGCGCCGAGGAACGTGCCGAATTTGTGCAGCGCCGGCCCGAAGTTGCGCGCCCGGTGGAGTTCGTCGTGGATCCACGACTGCTCGACCGCGCGTTCGTAGTCGTCGAGCGAGCGCTGACCCGGGTCGCCGGCCGCGAGCGCCGCCCAGACGCTCTCCGCCGCCAGCATGCCGCTCTTGATCGCGGTGTGTGCGCCCTTGATCTTGACGTTGTTCAGCAGGCCGGCGTCGCAGCCCGTGAGCAGGCCGCCGGGCACGGTCAGCCGCGGCAGCGATTGCAGGCCGCCCTTGTTGACGGCGCGCGCGCCGTAGGCCACGCGTTTACCGCCCTCGAGATAGCGGCGGATCACCGGGTGCAGTTTCCAGCGCTGGAACTCGTGGAACGGCGACAGCCAGGGATTCCGATAGCCGAGGCCGACGATGAAGCCCAGGAACACCTTGTTGCCGGCGGCGTGGTACAGGAAGCCGCCGCCGTCGGTGCGGTTGTCGAGCGGCCAGCCCAGGGTGTGCACGACCCTGCCTTCCTCGTGCACGCCGGGGTCGATCTCCCAGACTTCCTTCAGGCCCAGTCCGTAATGCTGCGGATCGCGCCCGGCGCGCAGCTCGAAGCGTTCGATCAGCTCCTTGCCGAGGTTGCCGTGGCAGCCCTCGGCGAAGATCGTGTATTTCGCCGTCAGCTCGTAACCGGGCTGGAAGGAATCCTTGCGCTTGCCGTCCCTGCCGATCCCCATGTCGCTGGTCGCGACGCCGCGCACGCTGCCCTCGTCGTCGTACAGCACCTCGGACGCCGCGAAGCCCGGGAAGACGTTGACCCCGAGCGCCTCGGCCTGCTCGGCCAGCCACTGGCACAGCCGGCCGAGGCTGATGATGTAGTTGCCGCGATTGTGCATCGGTCGCGGCACGAAGATGCCGGGCACGCGGCGCCCGCCGCCGGCGCTCGTCAGGTAGTGCACGTCGTCGCCGCTGACCTCGGTGTCGAGCGGCGCGCCGCGTTCGCGCCAGTCCGGGAACAGCTCCTCGAGCGCGCGCGGCTCGAAGACGTTGCCGGAAAGAATGTGCGCGCCGATCTCCGAGCCCTTCTCGACCACGACGACGTTGGGCTCCTCGCCGGCGGCTCTCGCAAGCTGCATCAGCCGGCAGGCCGCGGCGAGCCCGGCCGGGCCGCCGCCCACGATGACGACGTCGAATTCCATGCCTTCGCGTTCCTGCGCCTCGGACATCGGTACTCCTGCTGAGGAAAAATGCCAGTCTAGCAGACGCGTGCTGGCGGGCCGCCGGGGCGCGGGGTAACCTTGCGGCCGTTTTCGGAGCCGACGACGGCAAGGCGCACGGGCATGGCGCATGAGCGACGACGATCTTAGGGCCGCCTACGACCGCCAGCCGGGACTGCGCGACGATCCCGCGCAGCGGGCCGTCGTCGGGCGGCTCGCCGACCTCAAGCGGGAACTCGAAGACTCGGACGGACGCTGGCGCCGCCTGCGCCTGCGCCTGCCGCTGCTGCCGCCGCCGGCCCCGGTGCGCGGCCTGTACCTGTGGGGGGGCGTCGGCCGCGGCAAGACCTTCCTGATGGACCTGTTCTTCGAGATGCTCGCCGTCGGGGACAAGAAGCGCATTCATTTCCATCGCATGATGCGCGAGGTACACGCGCGTCTCACGAGGCTCGCCGCGCAGCGCGATCCGCTGGATCGGGTCGCGGCGCAGATCGCCGCCGAGGCGCGGGTACTGTGTTTCGACGAATTCTTCGTCAGCGACATCGGCGATGCGATGATCCTCGGCCGCCTGCTCGACGGCCTGTTCCGGCGGGGCGTGACACTCGTCGCCACGTCGAACCTGCCACCCGCCGAGCTCTATGCCGACGGCCTGCAGCGGCAGCGATTCCTGCCGGCCATCCGCCTGCTCGAACGGCACACCGCGGTCGTCGAGCTGGACGGCGGTGAGGATTACCGGCTGCGGCTGCTGCAGCGGGCCGGCACCTACCTCGCGCCCGCTGCGGCGGACACCGAGGCGCGTCTCGAGCGCATATTCACCGAGGTGGCCCCCGGGCGCATCGAGGAAGGCAGGCGTCTCGACATCAACGGCCGCCCGATCGCGACGGTACGCGCCGCGAAGGGCGTCGCCTGGTTCAGCTTCGATGAACTCTGCCGCGGCCCGCGCGGGCAGAACGATTACATAGAGATCGCGCGCTGGTACCCCACCGTCATCCTGTCCGGTGTGCCGCTCCTGACCGCGGCGCACGACGACGCGGCGCGCCGCTTCATCGCCGTCGTGGACGAGTTCTACGACCGTCGCGTCAAGCTGGTCGTGGCCGCGGCGGCCGGCGCCGCCGAGCTCTACCGCGGGCGCCGC
>JBFJUJ010000114.1:0-9150 GCA_041624755.1 Woeseia sp.
GCGCCATCTTGTCGAGGATCTCCCGCCGGTAGTGGCGCGACGCGCGAAATATCCGGAAGGCGGCCATCGCGAGCGGGTACGCCTCGAAATGCAGGCGCTCCGGTGCGGCGAGGCTCGCGACTTCGGGCTTGCTGCTCATCTCGGCGAGCAGCGCGGCCGGCTCGATGCCGGCCTCGTAGCAGTAGGAGGAGAGTTCCGCGCGGTCGGCGGCGTCGCCGCTGCCGAGGGCGAACAGGTAGGCCAGCGCCCAGCCGGTCTCCGGCATGCGGCGATACGGCCGGTGCATGAACACGGTCTGCAGCGAGCGCAGGTACTCGATGGGCCTGAGGCTGCGCTTCTCGTACATGTCGTTCAGCGCGTGCAGCGTCTCATCGATGTAGCAGGTCGTCGAATACTTGCCGTTGAATACCGGGAAGTCCTGTACCTGGTGCGACTCGCTGCGGTCCTGTCCGCAGAAGCGCAGCATCGGCTTGCGGAAATCCATGATGCGATAGTCGGACGCCGAGCCCGAGCGCACGAGGTCGACTTCCGCGAGCGCCGGGTTCTCCTCGAGCAGCATCGCCACGGCGCCGGCACCCTGCGTCGGCTCGCCGCTGGAACCGCGCGCGTACTCGGCGATGTCCGCGCAGACGACGATGGCCTGGCTGCCGGCTCCGTCGAGGGCGAGGTGACGGAGCGCGCCTTTCATGCCGTAGACACCGCCCAGGCAGGCGTGCTTGAACTCCGGCACCTCGCAGCTGCGGCTGATGGGCGGTTTGCCGGCCGCGATGAGCGCCCGATCGACCATCCCCTTGACGATAATCGCACCGGCGGAGTTGTCGGTGCTGGACTCGGTGCCGAGGCCGAGAAATTTCACCCGCGACGGGTCGACGTCGTACTGGTTTATCAGGCGCATGACGGCCGTAGCCGCCATCGTGTAGACGCTCTGGTTGGGCCCGCGGACCCGGAAGCTGCGGCCGACGACTTCGCGTATCTTCGGCCACTGGTTGCCGGTCCAGTCGCACCAGTCTTCCAGCCAGACTCGGTAAGGCGGCAGGTAAGCGGCCAGTCCGCTGATTCCTATACTTTTTTTATCCATTTTTGGCCTGCACGACGAGATCCGGGCGGGGCGCGCGACGCGTAACCCCGGAATTCTAGATGCCCGCGCTACCCGGCTCAAGCGGGCAGAGCCGCGCCGTCGCCGGCTGTGCGCCGCCGTGGTTCGAGAAGTGACCGCAG
Organism: Woeseia sp.; assembly: GCA_041624755.1. Lineage (GTDB taxonomy): Bacteria > Pseudomonadota > Gammaproteobacteria > Steroidobacterales > Woeseiaceae > Woeseia. The sequence continues at coordinate 1,219 of JBFJUJ010000114.1, forward strand.
CGCTGCCGTGCAACGTCCCCTGCGCTTCCGGCCCGGTCGTTCCCTGCGGGCGTCATTCCACGGTAATTCTGATGCGTTCCGAGTACACGGGCGGTGAGTGCGGAACGTGCAGGTAGTCGCCCAGCAGGAGCTGCAGGGTATGTTCCCCGGGAGCCAGCTCGAGGTCGGTCGACGTGCTGCCGTCGCCGAAATGTACATGATTCTGGTCGGCCGGAATAGGCGCATCGAGCGGCGGCAGCCCGGTGTCGATCAGGATGTGGTGGTGGCCGCTGTCGGGAGCGGCGGTGCCGGCCGTCACGACCTGCATGCCGTCCAGTCCGAATTCGACGTGCACCGGCGAAGAAACCGTGTCCCCGTCTGCCGGCGTGACGAAGTAGAGTCGCGCGTCCGGTGGCGACGCACTGCGCGGCATGGAAGCCGGTTCGACGCTCTCCGCTGCGGCGGCGGGGGCCGGATCGGCCGGTGCCGCCGCCTCGCCCGTGCCGGTGTCCTCGCCCCGGCCGCAGCCGGCGACCAGCATCGTTGCCAGCGTCGTCGCCAGCAGTCCTGTTCTCGCGTCCACCTGTTCCTCCGGGTTTGTCCGCACTGCCGAATGATAGAGCTTACAGTGAAAATGCTGCAAACAGGGCTGCGATCGCAATCATGACAGCGAAACTCGCGAAATAGGTCAGCAGCAACAGGATGTACTTGAACAGCGTAATCGCGCGTCCCTGCCGGTAGACGCGGCGCATCCCCTTGTACAGGTAGACGAGCACGTAGAGCGGGATCAGCATGAGCACGAGCACACCCCAGTCGCTGCCGCTCCACTGGACGACCTCGATCAACAGGAGCTGCAGCAGCATCGCGAGGAAAACGAAAGCGTGGAAGTGCACCACGAACAGCAAGTGCTCGACGTAGAAGCGTCGCGACAGGGGATGCAGGAGTTTCAGGGCGAACGCCATCAGCGGCAGCAGCACGTAGAGTGCGATACCGATGTTGTCGAGCAGTCGCTGCAGGAACTCCTGCTGGCCCGCGTCGTAGTGCAGGCGTTCGCAGAGCTGCCGGAGGCGCTGCGGCGTGAGCCTCGCGGCGAGCCAGGGTGGCATGTCGTCGAGATCGCCGACGTCTATGTCGTCGCAATCGTCGACCTGTTCTTCGGGCGGCGTGTCGGCGGCCTCTGCCGGCAAGGCTTCGGTCGCGCCTGCGGGGGCTTCTGCCAGGATGCCGAATTCCTGCTGCGGATCGAAGAAGGCAACGACGAAAAATATCAGGCTGAGTACGAGATAGCTGCGGAACGGCGGCATGTAGCGCGCGCGCCGGCCCTCCAGGTAGTCGACCGTCAGGTGGCCGGGACGCGTTGCGAGCGGGATAAGCGTGCGCCACAGGCGCGAGTCCAGCTCGAACAGATCGCCGACGGCATCCCGCAGGAGCTCCCAGAGGCTGATGAAGCGGTCCAGCGCGCGCTGGCCGCATTGCCCGCAGTACTGGCCTGTCAGTACCTCGCTACAGTTGGCGCAGCGCGGCCGGGGCGTGCTGTCGCCGGCGACCGGTCGGAGGACGCGCACCTCGATACCGGCGTTTCCGGCGAGGTCCGCCGGCAGCAGCGCGCGCAGCGCGCCGACCGGATCGGCGAAATATTCCTCGCGCGTCTCGTCGCCGTCCAGGAAAAAACAGGCGATGCGCCGGATGTGCCCATCGTCGTCACTGTCCGCTGCCACGAGGCGCGCGTCGCGCACCCCGGGCAGGGCCAGCATCTCGGAGACATGAGCCGCAAGCTGCTCCTCCGCCTCGGCGGCGAGCAGCCGATCGACGTAGAGCGTAAGCTCGACGATCGGTCCGGCGGCCGCGTTCACGGAGCGCGATCAGTGCTGCGTCGTCTTGCGCCTGGCCGATGTCGATTTCTTTCGTGTCGGCGTCTTCTTGCGCGCCGCGGCCTTCTTGCGTTTCGTCGGGCCGGCCGCCGCCGGCGCATGGCGCACGAGTTCCTGCGGATCGAAGTCGTCCACGTCCAGCAGCGCCTGCACCTTTTCATGGTACGCGCGCAGCGCTGCCGCCTCGTCCTCGTTCAGGATCCCGGCTTCCCCGGCCTCGTCGATCTGGTAGCCGAGATAGGTGGACAACAGCCTGCCCTCCTTGCGTGCCAGGTGCAGCTTGTCTTCGAGCGGTGCGAGTTCCTCCGACAGTCTCAGCGCCTCCTGCAGCAGCCCGAGCGGGTTGCCGGGTTCGAGTGCGGTGTAGGCCTGCGCGCAGAGGCGATCGCGCGCCTCGCCGGTACGGGTTATCAGGTCGACGATCTTCATGCTGAGTTCGTCGGACGGTGCCGAGTAGGTGCGGCCGCGCGGAAAAATGCAGCAGCGCAGGAAGATCGCGATCGGGCGATTCGGGAAATTGCGCAGGAAGCTGTGCAACTGCTCCTGCGCCTGGTACATCAGCGTCCTCACCGACCATTCGACCAGCGGCAGGTCGGCCGCCCGCCGACCCTGGTTCTCGAAGTGTTTGAGCACGCAGGAGGCGAGGTAGATAGAACTCAGGACGTCGCCGAGGCGTGCCGACAGCAGCTCCTTGATCTTGAGCTTGCCGCCGAGGGTCAGCATCGCGAAATCGGACGCCAGCGCGAATGCCGCGCTGTAGCGATTGATGTTCTGGTAGTAGCGTCGCGTCGGAGTGTCCAGCGGCACACGGCTGAATTTCGCATGCGTCAGCGCGAGTACGAACGACCTCGCGAGGTTGCTGATCGCATAGCCGACGTGGCCGAACAGGGCATTGTCGAATTCGAGCAGCCCGCGTTCCTCGTCCGGATCCTGCGCAGCCTGCAGTTCGCGCAGTACGAACGGGTGGCAGCGCACGGCGCCCTGGCCGAAGATGATCAGGCTCCTTGTCAGGATGTTCGCGCCTTCTACCGTGATTCCGATTGGTGCCGCCATGTAGCCGCGTCCGAGGTAGTTCTTCGGACCCATCATGATGGCCTTGCCGCCGTGTACGTCCATCGCATCGTTCCCGACCTTGCGTCCGAGCTCGGTGCAGTGGTACTTCAGGATGGCCGCCGGCACCGCCGGTTTTTCGCCCTGGTCGATGGCGCCGGACGTCACGGCGATGGCGGCATTCATTATGTAGGAATGACCCGCGATGCGGCTCAGGGCCTCGCCGACGCCGTCGAACCTGGCCACCGGCAGGCCGAACTGGCGGCGCAGACGCGTGTACGCCCCGCTGGCCCATGCTGCCGCCTGACCGCCGCCGGCGGCGGTCGACGGCAGCGTTATCGCGCGCCCGACGGACAGGAGCTCGACGAGCATCTTCCAGCCTTTGCCGGCCATCTCGCGTCCGCCGATGATGTAGTCCAGCGGTACGAAGACGTCCTTGCCGGACGTGGGCCCATTCTGGAACGGCACCGTCAGCGGGTAGTGCCGCCGGCCCGTCTCGACGCCCGGAAGGTCTGTCGGAATCAGTGCCGCGGTTATGCCGTACTCGTCGACATCCCCGATCAGGTGATCCGAATCGTACAGTTTGAACGCGAGGCCGAGCACGGTCGCGATCGGTGCGAGAGTGATGTAGCGCTTTTCCCAGTTGAGCCGGATACCGACGATCTCGCGACCTTCCCACTCGCCGCGGCAAACGACGCCGCTGTCGATCAGCGCTGCGGCATCGGAGCCGGCCTGGCGCGAGGTCAGCGCAAAACAGGGTATTTCATCGCCCGCCGCCAGCCCCGGTAGCCAGCGGTCCTTCTGTTCGTCGGTGCCGTAATGCATCAGCAGCTCTGCCGGTCCCAGGGAATTCGGGACGCCGACGGTCGACGAAACAGTGGCGCTGCGGCTCGCGAGCTTGGTGATGACCATCGCATTGGCGTAGGCGGAGAATCCGAGGCCGCCGTACTCCTTCGGGATGATCATCGCAAAGAACTTGTGCTTCTTGATGAAGGCCCAGACTTCTTCGGACAGGTCCGCGCGACGATGGGCCGTCTCCCAATCGTCAACCATCCTGCACAGTTCCTCGCAGGGGCCGTCGAGGAAGGCCTGCTCCTCGTCGGACAGACCGGGCGGCGGGAAAGACATCAGCCGGTCCCAGTCCGGCATGCCCGAGAACAGCTCGCCGTCCCACCAGATGCTGCCGGCTTCGAGCGCTTCGCGCTCGGTATCGGACATGGACGGCAACAGCGTTCGGTAGACGGACAGCGCACGTTGCGTGATATTCGCGCGCCTCAGGTCGGCCAGGTTGAGCGCCGCGAATGCGGCGAACGTGAGCCAGAGAAGCCCGAGCCACAGCGGATGCCCGCTGCCGATGAGCGTGTAGGCGAGCAGCGCGCCGCCTGTCGCGACGGTAGAGTTGAACAGGCTGACACGATGGTACGCCAGGTACAGGCCGCCACCGACGAACAGCAATAGCCACGACAGGCTGTTTAGCAAACTGGCCACTTATGTTGTCCTCGAGTTGGTTTTGCGACCCCGTCGCGAATTTGGGCCCGGCTGATTCAGCCCAGCAGCTCCTCGATTGCAGCGCGCTCTTCGCGCAACTCTCGCTCGGTGGCTTCCATCCGTTCGCGGCTGAAATCGTTGATTTCGAGGTCCTGCACGATCTCGTAGTCGCCGCCGCTGCAGCGCACCGGATAGGAGTAGATGACGCCTTCTGCGACCCCGTAGCTGCCGTCCGCCGGCACGCCCATGCTGACCCAGTCGTCTTTCGCGCTGCCCAGCGCCCAGTCGCGCATGTGATCGATGGCTGCGGAAGCCGCCGAGGCCGCCGAGGATGCACCGCGCGCCTTGATGATCGCCGCACCGCGCTGCTGCACGGTCGATATGAACGATTCGCTCAGCCAGCGCTCGTCGACCAGTTTTATGGCGGGCTTGCCGCCGACTGTCGCGTGATGCACATCGGGATACTGGGTTGCGGAGTGATTGCCCCAGATCGCGAGCCGACGAATGTCGGTGACGTGACTGGAGGTCTTCTTCGCAAGCTGAGCGATGGCGCGATTGTGATCGAGCCGGGTCATTGCGGTGAAGTTCCGCGGGTCGATGTCCGGAGCATTCGAGCTGGCAATCAGGGCATTGGTGTTGGCCGGGTTGCCGACGACGAGCACCTTGACGTCGCGCTTGGCATGGCCGTTGATCGCCTTGCCCTGGACGGAGAAGATCTTCGCGTTGGCCTGCAGCAGGTCCTTGCGCTCCATGCCGGGCCCTCGCGGGCGGGCGCCCACCAGCAGCGCATAGTCGCTGTCTTCGAAGGCTTCTGCGACATCGTCGGTGGCAAGCACGCCCGCCAGCGTATCGAAGGCACAGTCGTCGAGTTCCATGACGACACCCTTGAGTGCCGCGAGCGCGTCCGGAATCTCGAGCAGCTTCAGAGTCACCGGCTGGTCCTTGCCGAGCATCTGGCCAGAGGCGATTCGAAAGGCGAGCTGATACCCGATCTGGCCGGCCGCACCGGTGATCGTTACGCATGCGGGTTTTTTCATGAGTTATTCCCTAGTCTGTGGGTCGCCGAGCCAGGCGCGGCGCGGCCGGGCGCCATCGACGGATAGGTGCGGGCTCGACGACGGCCAGCGCCGCCGGCGGAAAGTCTAGCATTGCTGCCGGCCCGCGGCCCAGCGCGTGCCGCTACTCGGGCGGTCGGAAGTCCGGGTGCAGCCGGTACAGCCCGTCGAACTCGCGGCGCGCCGCCTCCGACTCGCCGGCATCGCGAAGCGATTGCGCGCATCGCCACCAGGTCTCCGGAGACGCGCGTCGTGCATCCTCGCAGGACGGGTGGGCGCTGTCGGCTGCAGCAGCCGCGGCAGCCCGGTCCTCCTTCGCTGCCTCACGTCGACCGGCACCCAGGGATGCCGGCGCAGTCGTGGCAAAACCTTCCAGCGCGCTCTCGGCGGCGTCAGCCGACCGCTCGAAGCGCTGGCGAGCCGTGTCCAGGTCCGCGCGGCTCGAATCGGATGCCGCCGGCGCCTGTGCAGCCGGCAGGCCTTTCGACTCCGCGGAAGGCATGCTGCCTGCCGCTCGCTCGGCCGCGTACTCGTGAAGTCGCGGGGCGCGGTCGCGTTTCTCCCCGGGTGCGGCTCCCAAAGCCTCCGCCGGCACTGCAGCCGGTTCGGCGGCGTCCTGCCCCTGCTGCGGCGACGGGACGTTGAGAACAATGAAGGCGCCGAGCACGACGGTGGCCGCATAGGCGAGCGGCCGCGTCCACGCCGGCATGCCGGGCGCGGGTCTGTGCGCCGCCGCTTCTGCCTGCCGCAGGATCTCGCCGTCGAGTTCCGGCGGAGTGCGGTCCCCGGCCGCTGCGCGCCAGGCGGCTCGCAGCTCCTCATCCATCTGCTTGTCGTATTCGCTGCTCACGCTTTGCGCTCCCGCAGGTTCGCGTCGGAGGCGGTGACGGCCCCGGCTGCCGGCGCCGTCGGCTCCTCGAGCGCCGCCCGCAGCTTGGCCACGGCATAGCGCAGGCGACTCTTTGCGGTCTCCCGCGGCACACCGGTCACCGCCGCAATGTCGTCGAGGCCGAGCCCTCCTTCTTCGTGCAGCAGGAACGCGTCCCGCTGCTCGAACGGCAATTCCGCCAGGGCCGCCAGCAGCCGCTCGCGCGCCAGCGCCCGCTCGGTCAGCGTGTCGGGACCCGCGCCGCCGCATGGCCGCCGGTCGGGATCGTCGTCCGGCCCCTTGCCATAGCGCTTGTTGCGCCGCAGGTGGTCGATGAACGTATTGTGCGCGACGCGATACAGGTAGGTGCTGAACTTGGCGCTCGCGCGATAGCGCCGCCGCGCCTTGATGATGCGGGCCCACACCTCCTGGAATAAATCGGCGGCGGTATCCCGGTTGTTCGCGAGCCGCAGCAGGTAGCGGTAGAGCGCGTCGTTGTGGCGCCGGTACAGCATCTCGAAAGCGGCGACGTCGCCGTCGCTGGCATAGCGCAGCATCAGCGCCGAATCCTCAATGGGCGCGGTCATGCGGCGAGCATAGGCCAGACGCGGCCGCGGCGGAACCGCGGTCGCCGCGGCAAGCTCGCTGTCGGGCGCTGCCGTCACGCCGCATTCGTCCGCTGTATCCGGGAGTGTCGGTGCCTCGTGCCTGCCATGCTGCCGGGTCCCTGCTCGTCGTCCGGTACTCCTGCTAACGCCGCAGGACGGGCGCCGGGGTTAGCTCGGCAGGGGCTTGCAATCCCGAATCTAGGTGTTATAGTCAGCTATAACACTAGTTCACTGAGGCGTTCCCGCCCGGCTGCGGGGCTCGAGGTACTCACGATGGCACTCCCGTTCTACCGCTTGACGTCAGCCCGCCTGCGATTTCTCGTGTTCCTGCTGCTCGCGGTGGCCGTCATCGCGGCGCAGGCCCAGCCGAAAACGCATTCCGAGGCGCGCGCGCCGGCGGCCGAGCAGCAGCTCGCGCCCCTGCGCGGCCCGCTGTTCCTCTACGTCGTGGACGCCGGGCGCCGTCTCGGCGAACTGTCCCGGACCCTCCTGGGCGGGCATGCCGGCAGCTAGGCTCCAGCGAATGAAGCCGACTGCGTATTCCCCTACCGGAGAGTCACCGCGATTTCCGAGCGGTCCGCGCACGGCGCGCCGTCCTGCTACGATGCCGGCAGGCGCCCTGCCAATGCCCCGCAGGTCTTGCCTGCTGCGGGCCAACAGACAATGACGGCGACCGGGGAGTCCATGGATCCGAAATGGAACGACGACTTGCCGATCTACCGCCAGCTGCGGGATCGCGTGGTCGCCATGATTCTGGAAGGTGTCCTCGACGACGGCGACGCGCTGCCGTCCGTCCGCAACGTCGCTGCCGAGTATCGCCTCAATCCGCTGACGGTCCTGAAAGGTTACCAGGAGTTGGTCGACGAGGGCCTGGTGGAGAAAAAGCGCGGGCGCGGCATGTTCGTCACCGACGGCGCCCGCACGCAGCTGATGAAGGACGAGCGACGCCGCTTCCTGAACAAGGAATGGCCCCTGGTCGTTGCCACGATCGAGCGACTCGGCCTGAGCCGGGA
>JBFJUJ010000115.1:0-8890 GCA_041624755.1 Woeseia sp.
CCGACGACGCCGAACTCGCGGCCGAAAAACGTCTTCAGGGTATGCAGCGAAATCTCGTCGACGAGCTCGAGCGCTCCGGTGCCGAATTCGCGCCCGGTCAGGAACAGGGCGTTCAGGAAGCTGCCGAGCGCCGCCGCAAGCAGCGCGATTATTGCCGCCGCGAGCGGGAACCGCCAGTCGATGCCGCGCCCCCAGCGGCGCATCACGAGTCCGATGACCATACCCTGCAGCATCGACGCCCACGGAAAATAGCGGTCGAAGAGCAGGCCCGACCAGACCCATAGTGCCATGGCCGCGACGGCGGCCGCGAGCGATGCCGACACACCGCGGACCAGCGCCTGCTCGGCGAGCAGCCTGCTGGCGTCGACGGGTCGGGGACGGGCTTCGGATTCGCGGGAGTATTTCTTCGGCAGTCTCAGCATACTCGGGCAGGGGGCCGCTCGGCCGCGGCGCCCTTCGTCGGGCTCTTGATTGCTCTCGGGCGATGTATGGTAGGGGAAACGCCGACCGTACGCGATCAGTCCCGTGCACCCGGCGCCTGGCGCTCGTAGACCAGTGTCGCGGCGACCAGGTCCTCGAGCGCGCAGCCGGTCGACTTGAACAGCGTGATGTCCTGCCGGGACCTTCGCCCGGGCACCGCGCCCCGCGCAAGCTCCGAGAGTTCCCCGGCGATGTCCCCTGCGCCGATGACGCCGGCGCGTATGCCCTGCACGATCTCCCCGGCCTCTTCCAGCGCGCCGCTACGAGTGTCGACGTACACGCGGCTGACCCTGAGCGCGTCGTCGTCCGCCTCGCGCATGCGCGGTGTGAACGCGCCGACGAGATCCAGGTGCTGCCCGGGCCGGAGCCAGGCACCGGCGACCAGCGGATCCTTCGCGAGGGTCGCACAGGAGACGATGTCCGCGTCGGCGACGGCGGCCTCGAGCGACGGCGCAGCGACGATGTCTGCGCCCGGGACATCGAGCCTCTCCGCCAGGGCCCGGGCTTTGGCCGCATCCCGCCCCCAGACGAGAATGCGCGCGAGCGGGCGTACCGTGGCGTGCGCGGCGACCAGGTGCGGCGCGAGACTGCCCGTGCCGACCATGAGCAGGGTCGCGGCATCCTCGCGCGACAGGTAGCGCGAGGCCAGCGCCGAGGCGGCCGCGGTGCGGCGCAGCGTCAGCTCGGTACCGTCGAGGATGGCCAGCGGCCGACCGCTCACCGCCTCGAGGAGCAGGTAGCTCGCGTTGACCGAGGGCATGCCCTCGCGGGCGTTGTCGGGGAACACCGTGGCAATCTTGATACCGAGGGAACGGCCGGCCTGCCAGGCCGGCATGATCAGCAGCGTGCCGTCGGCCGCCCCCGGCACCGGTACCCTGTGATGCCCGCGGACGGGCATGGCAAAATCGCTCGCGAAAGCCTCGGCGAGAGCGTCAGCGAGCTCTCCGTAGGCAAGCACGGCCGCAACCGCATCGCGATCCAGGATCAGCATCGGCCGTGCCGTGCACTGCGGGACACGCATGACATGCGGCGAGTATAAGGCAGGCCGGCCCCGCCGGCGGTTGACGGCCACGCCGGGACCTTCGCGGCCGGCGTCGCGGGAAGATTATCCGGGACATGACGATCGACGGCAGTGACCAGACCGACGGCTCGACCGGCGGCGCAACGGCTACCCGGGCAGGCCGGCGCAGGCCCTTGCGGAGCGGCGCGTGAACCGGCTGCGCCCCTGCTTCGGGACGTCGCTGCCGATCATCGGCGTAGTCAGGCTGCCGCCGCTTCCCGACCGCCCCGGTTCGCCCGGCCTCGATGCGCTCGTCGAGTTCGCCCGGGCCGACGTCGCGGCCCTGCGCGAAGGCGGCGCGGACGGCGCGCTCCTCGTCAACGAGCACGACCGGCCGCACCGGGTGCGTGCGCAGCCCGATACGATCTCGGCGATGAACCGCATCGGCCGCGCCGTCGCCGAGCGCAATCCCGATTTCCCGATCGGCTGCCAGATATTGCTGAACGATCCGATCGCGTCGCTGGCGGTAGCGAAGACCAGCGGCCTCGACTTCATCCGCTGCGATCATTTCGTCGACCCGATGGAACGACCGGAGTACGGCGTCATGGTGATCGACCCGGACGGACTCATGGCCTATCGCGACGAGATCGGCGCCGGCGACATCCTCGTGCTCGCCGACATCCAGGTGACGCAGGCGACGATGCTCGAGCCGCGGACGCTGCGCGAATCCGCCCGCCAGGCCTGCCTGCATCTCGCCGACGGCGTCATCGTGACCGGCCCCGAAAGCGGCAGCCCGCCGTCGGACACCGACCTGCACGAGGCGCTCGCCGGCATCGGCGACAGCGGCCTCGCCGTGCCGCTCCTGCTCGGGGGCGGCCTCGACGCCGACAACGCGGGCCGCCTCCTGACCGTGAGCGACGGCGCGTTCATCGCCACCGCCGTGTCGCGCGACGGCCGCATCGACGAAGTCGCGGTCGGCCGCCTGATGGGGACGGTTAGGCAACTGCGTGTAGACTAGGGCCTGTTTTCGGGCGCTGTGCCTGTCAACCATCTGTCGGGAGGGCGAGGCATGCAACGGCTCGTGATTCTTCTGCTGCTCGGGTCGCTATCGGCCGCTGCCCAGGAGCCCCTGAGTTCCGAGAGGCCGAGCTTCAGCTCGTCGCCACTTTCACTGGGTCGCGGCCTCTGGCAGATCGAGGGCGGTTTCCAGTTCTCACGCTTCGACAGCGACGCCGACGGCTATACGCTGCCGCTCCTGCTGCTGCGTTACGGCGCCGGCGAACGCGCGGAGATACAGTTCTCCTGGGCCGGGTACAGCCGATTCGATGTCGGGCCCCGCGACGTCGACGGAATCACGGACGCAGGCATCGGCGTCAAGTGGCAGCTCTCGGACGACGGCGCGACGACGCCGATCGGCCTGTTCGCCGGGCTGTCGCTGCCGATCGGCGGCAGCGATTTCTCGAGCGACGAGGTCGATCCGTCGGTCGGCCTGTTCTGGGCCCACGAGGGCCGCGTGAGCCTGTTCGGCACCGTCCTGTTCAGCGACTCCGGTAACGACACGACGCTCGCGAACGCCGTCGGCATAAACCTGCCGCTCGCCGAATCCTGCCGCGGCTGCGGCGCCTTCGTCGAGTACGTCGGCATCCACCCGGAGGACGGCGGGCCGCAGCACAGCCTGGGCGCCGGCTTTGCCTGGCTGTACGCGGACGAGCTGCAGTTCGACGTGAACCTCGGGCTCGGGCTGAACGACCGCGCGGCCGACGGCTACCTGGGCTTCGGCGCGGCGTACCGGTTCTGATGCCGGAACGCGGGCGCGGCTCCCGGCTCCCCGGCTGACCGGCCGCAGCGCGTTTGCGCCGGCGCTATTCGCTCTTGCCCGCTTCCGCGATTTCCTTCTCGCTCGCGGTCTCGCGCAGCGCCTGGGCCGCGTCCGTGCGTATCGTCTCGTGGACCGCCGCCGCGATCCGCGAGTGGTCCCAGGCGGAGTTGAAACGCAGGACGTTCGACATCAGGGCTGCGATGTAGGCCGGGTCGTCCGCGGTCGGGCCCTCGACGATGGCGACCGAGTTCATCAGGTTGCGCACGTTGCCGAGATACTTGCCGCAGCGGAAGCCCTCCTCGGGCTGGCAGGAGTAGAGGGAGCCGCTCTTGAAAAATACCGCGCTCCCGGCGAGTTCCGGCGCATAGGCGTAGCGGTAGCGGCGTTTCGTCAGGTACAGGTATTTCTTCATGCGCAGGCTCGACCACGCGTCGACGAGGCGACCCTGCTCGATGCGGAACATGAGCCGGGCGAGTTCGCGCGGCGTCGCGTAGGAGACGGTCCCCGGCACCTTGTTCTTGCCGGCCGACGTGAACATCGAGCCCTGCTGCAGGTTGTCGGTATCGATCGCCGCGAGCCGCAGGGGCTCGCTGACCACGCGCTGGGCGAGTTCGGCGAGTTCGCGTTTCGGCGTCTCGGCGAAGAAGCGCTCGCTCTCCGCGAAGCTCCGCGGGTACTCGGCGCCGAAGTGCGCCAGCAGCATCGCCTCGCGCCAGACGACGGTGCCGGCACCGTTGGCCGAGGCGGAGATCGCGTGGTCGATCCACTCGCTCAGGCGGAAGCTGTCGCCCGGCACGATGACGGAGAAGCGGTTGCGCTGCTCGGCCTCGCTCCATTTCGGCACGACGTGAATCTCGTTGCTGACCCAGCTGCCGGCGGGCACGACCGTCTCGCGCAGCACGCGCTCGCGGTCCGCCGTATCGGGGAATGCCTCCGCCAGCGCGTGAAACAGTCCCGCCATGCAGATCACCTTGCCGACGCTGCCGGGGTTCTGCCTGAGGTCGGGCCGCAGGCCCGCCCAGCGCGGCCGGTCGGCATGCGACAGGTCGACGAGCGTCATGGCGTAGCTGGGATCGCGGCGCGCGAGCATGCCGGTGATCGCCGCGGCCAGGTCTTCGTGCTGCGGCTCGCGGTCGAAATCGGGCCCGTCGTAGTGCAGCAGGCGCAGCTCGATCGCATCTGCGGGGAACAGCTGCCCGGGCGCCAGCTTCGCGCCGCCGGGCTGCTCCTGCGCCAGCAGGTAGCCCTCGAGGCGACGTATGCCCGATTCCTCGAAGCCGTCGAGCGGGTAGGCCGCCAGCGCGGCGGGCAGCAGGAGAAGGACCGGGACCGACCACCGGGCGCTCATCGCAGGACCTCCGCCGGGCGCGCGCCGAGGTCGACGGGGCCGGCCGCGACCGTCGGCGCGAGCGGCAGCAGGCGCGCGATGACGGCATCCGCGGAGCGGGTCGAGCGCTCGACGAGCGGGCGAATCTGGAACAGCGTCAGCTCGTCCGCGACGAAACCGAATTCGATGTCCCAGGGACGCGCCCGCCCGTTCTCGTCGAGGACAGGTGCGTATTTCTTCGCGACCTCGCCGGCCAGCGCGCGGAGTTCTTCGACCTCGGCCACGGTCAGCACGGGACCGGCCGGCGCGGCCGCCCAGGCGACACCCCCGGTTTCGGCGAGGCGGCGCCGGTACGGCGCCTTGGCCTCGGTAACGAGCTCCGTGCCGTCGTCGCGGATCACGAGCGTCTCGGCAGCCTCGCCCGCGACCGCGCCGCCGACGCCCCAGGCCGCCGACACGGTCATGCCGGGCCGGTCGCGGTCGACCAGGTTGGCCGTGACGAGGACGCCCGACTTGTCGGCCGCGACGCTCTGCATCAGCAGCACCGAGGCGTAGATATGGTCCGGGTTCGACAGCACGGACGAGCGCCAGGCCAGCGCGCGCGGGCTCAGGACGGACGACCACACGCGCGGGATCGCCGCGAGCTGCGCGTCGAAGCCGACGACGTTCGGCACGGTCTCGTTCAGGCCCGCGCCGGTGAACTGCGGCAGGTCCTCGACGTTGGTGTCCGAGCGCACGAACAGGCCCGGCCGCCCGACGGCGCCGAACTCCCGCCGCATCGCGGCGGACAGCTCCTCGCGCGTCGCGGCTGACAGTCGGAGCGACGCGATGTCGCGACGGACGTCCTGGAGCGTTGCTACGGTCTCTTCGCGGCTCGCCCGGCCGGCGGCTTCCGCCGCGAACGCCTCGCGGATGCGCGCATCGATGCCGGCCTCCCGGAGATGCGCCGCGTAGACGCCGAAGGGCACGGCCAGCGCCGGCGCGACCTGACCCGGGAACAGCCGGTTCAGCTCGCCGAGGTTGGCGGCCTTCGGACCGATCAGGCGGCCCGACAGCTCGCGGCCGATGTCCTCGAGCGCGAGTATCCCGGTGTGACCGAGGTCGGGCAGCGGTACGGTCAGCATCGCCGCGGCCGGAGCGTTCGCGTCCGTCGCGGCCAGCGCCTCGAGCGTCCCCGCGTCGGCCCGGCGCAGCACGACGTCGCCGTCCGCGCCGACCGCCAGCACGACTTCGTCGCCTGCGAGCGGCTCGAGACGTTCGAGCGCATCCGGCGAAATCGCGACGTTCGGGATTGCGAAATTGCGCGCCAGAAGCTGCACGTGCGACACCGGGTTGCCCTCGCCAAGCGTCAGTATACCGGCGACCGGGTCGAGTTCCGCGAGCGTCTCCGGCAACACGACGATGTCCGCGGTCGTCATAGTCGCCGCCATCGCGTCCTCCAGCGTCGCGAAGATGCGCAGTCGACCGCGCGCGACGCCGGCGTTCAGCGCGATCGCGGTCGGCAGCGGCCGGCCCGCGACGTCGATACGCTGGCCGGACAGCCGGTCCACATCGGCGGCGAGCAGGCGCAGCGTGCTGCCGAGCATCCAGACCGGTGAGCCGCGCAGCAGGTCGTCGGCAAAGCGCGCCGCGCGGCCGTCCAGCGCGGCCCACGCGGTCAGCGCCTCGGCGAACGTATGGCGAATCGTGCCCGTAGCCCACGCCGGCACGCGCTTCAGGCCGTCGACGGCGCGGCGGTAGTCGTCGAGCGTTGCGCTCGCATCGCCGGCGATGGCGAGCGCGGCGCCGACATAACGCCGCTCGCCTGCCGACAGGAGCCCGGATGCATAGGCGCAGTCGAGCAGGGAGACCGAAACGGCCAGCAGGCCGCCGCGGGTCCAGTCGCCGCGCCCGGCGACCTCGGCGAACGCCAGGCCGGCCTCGGTCTCGAGGCCCTGGACGGCATCGAGCAGGGCGATGCGCCGCGGCGCCGGCAGCGACCGGAGGATATCGGCGCGGGCCTCGGCGAGCGCGGCGCACAGCGGCGCGATGCGCTCCTCCGCGGGCTCGGCCAGCGCGTCGGCGACGTCGCTCCGCCAGCGGGCCAGCGCGCCACCGCGACCGAGGCCGTCGAGCAGTCGCGCGGTGCGGGCCTGCCGGCCGGCCTCGCCGTACAGCAGGTCCAGGTCGGCTGCCAGCGCCTCCCCGAGGGCCGCCAGGGCCGGCTTGCCGGCGGTAGCCAGCCAGGCGCGCAGTCGCGCGGCCGTCGACGCGTCCGGCGCGCCGTGGATTTCCGCGCGCCAGCGCTCGGCGGCGGGATCGAGCTCGGCCAGTTCCACGGCCGTGCGGCGCACGCGCCGCGCGAGGTCGGAATCCTCGCCGTGCGGGATCACACGCGCCAGCTCGCGCGTCAGCAGGAAATTCGACTCCACCCAGTCGTCATCGGCGAGCAGGCGCTCGAGGAGCGCCCGCCCGGCGGCCTCCTCGTCCTCGACCTGCACCCGGCCGCGGTAAGCTTTCGCCTTCCTGAGCACCCAGCCGTCGTCGATGTCGACGAGGTAGCGTTCCAGCGGCAGCTGCCTGAGCCGCGTGCGCCGCGGCGGGTCGTCCAGCAGGCGCCCGGCGTCGAGCGCCGCGAAGATCGTGCCCACGGCCCAGCCGAGCTCGAGCAGCCGCTCCCGCGCCTCGGAGTACTCGGCGTGCTGGCGGCCGCCGCCGCGCTCCCGGCAGGCGTAGGCGACCGGCGGCTGCGTCGTACCGTCCCTGCAGAACCAGGCGATTCTGCGATACGGGCCCCGCGGGTTGTCCTTCATTTCCTGTACAATCCGCTGCGCTTCGCGGAGCACCTCCGGCGAGGGCGAGTCGAGCGGAGCGGTCGACGCCGCAGAGCAGAGCAGCATCAGTAGCGGAACGACCCCCCATCCGGCAACGACAGATCGATGAGCAAACGCGTTCGTCACGAGCGGCACTCCCGTACCGAAAGGTTCCTGCGCCTGTTTGCGGACGTGCGCCCGCAGGAAGGTGCGACGTCGATCATACTCATCGCCAATATATTTCTCATTCTGACAGCGTACTACCTGATCAAGCCCGTGCGCGACGGCTGGCTCGCGATAACGGACATCGCCGGCTTCACGAAGCTGGAGGTGAAAGCGTATTCCGCATTCGCGCAGAGCATCATGCTGGTGGCGATCCTGCCTCTCTATGCCAAGCTCGCAGCCCGCTGGCCGCGACGCAAGCTCATCGTGCGTGTCGGCGGCGCATTCGCGGTCGCGCTGCTCATGTTCTGGGCCAGCCAGCCGGGCATGCTGTTCGGCAGCCTGCCCGTGGTCGGCATCCTGTTCTACCTGTTCGTCGGCATCTTCAGCGTGACCCTGGTCGCACAATTCTGGGCCTTCAGCACGGACATCTACGGGCCGGAGCGCGGCGCGCGCCTGTTCCCGATTGTTGCCATCGGCGCCGCGCTGGGCTCCACTTTCGGCTCGCTGCTCGGGGAGCGACTGGTGCGCATGCCGGCGATCGAGGCATTCGACCTGATCCTCGTGTCCATGGTGCCGCTCGGGCTCGCACTCGCGCTGGCAGGCTGGACGGACCGCCGCGGCACCTACGGCTCGCCGTCGGAATGGACCACGGATCGCTGGGAACAGCCTGCCGCGCCTGCCGACCAGGGCCCATACGACCTGATCATCAAACACCGCTATCTCGCGGCAACCGCGATGATGATCATGTTGTTCACCTGGGTGCTGACGAGCGGCGACAACATCCTGTTCAGTATCGTGCAGAGTTCCCTGGCCGAGAGACTCGCCGGGCTCGAGGGCAATGCGGTCGCCTACCAGCAGGCGCTGCGCGAGGCGACAACGGCGTTCTACAGCGACCTGTACTTCTGGATCAACCTGATTACATTGCTGCTGCAGGCTTTCGTCGTGTCGCGGATTTTGAGTTTCGGCGGCATGCAGGCGCTCCTGCTGACGACACCGTTCGTCTCGCTCGCGGCCTATTCGTCGATGATCTTCATGCCGCTCCTGGGACTCATCAAGATTCTCAAGGTAGCGGAGAATTCCAGCAGCTACTCCATCCACAACACGGCACGCCAGATGCTGTGGCTGCCGACGACCAAGGAGATGCTGTACCAGGCAAAGCCGACCGTCGACACGCTGTTCGTGCGGCTGGGCGACGGCCTCGCAGCGCTGACCATCCTCGTCGGGACCCGCATCTTTTCGCTTGATAATTTCGGTTTCGTGGTCATTAATATAGCGTTGGTGCTCGTCTGGATCGTGCTGAGCACCTA